>NZ_CP015031.1:1609424-1931309 GCF_011455875.1 Basfia succiniciproducens
TACGGCAACACCGTCTTTCGCCGCTTTTTCCAGGATAGCGGAATTAGCCTGATTCACATTACCGTTGCCGACGCCGGCGGTTACAATGCCTTCATATCCCGCATCTAATAATGCTTTCAGCGGTTCTGTCGGCATATTGGAATAAGCGTAAACAATACCGACTTTAGGTAACGCAGTTAAATTATCCACATTAAACGGTGTTGCGGTCGTATGTTTACTTTCCGGCGAACGTTCATAATCCACTTTGCTGTTATGGATATAACCCAAGCTGCCGAAATTCGGCGAATTAAACGTTTCTACCGCGGTGGTGCTTGTTTTTGTCACATCTCTGGCACCCAGAACCTTATCATTCATCGCTACTAACACGCCGCGCCCTGCGGATTTTTTGTCCGTCGCCACCACAACGGCATTATATAAATTAAGCGGACCGTCGGCACTTTTTTCGGTTGCCGGACGCATTGCCCCGACTAATACCACCGGTTTTTCACATTTTACCGTCATATCCAGAAAATAGGCGGTTTCTTCCATAGTATCCGTGCCGTGCGTAATCACAAAACCGTCGGTTTCGTTACATTTGGCATTAATGGTTTTTGCCAGTTTCAGCCACACCTCATCGCTCATATCCTGCGAACCGATATTAACCACTTGTTCACCGGTAATATTGGCGAGATCTTTCATTTCGGGCACCGCTTCAATTAAGGTTTGCACGGTTAACTGCCCAGCTTTATATGAGGAACTTACCGAAGTCGCACCACTACCGGCGATTGTACCGCCCGTTGCTAAAATCGTAATATTAGGTAATTCCGCCGCATTAGCAAAAGATACGCCTAAACCTAAGCTCATTGTTAGTGCAAGTTTAGTTAATTTCATGGTAACTCCTTAA
The DNA here is from genome assembly GCF_011455875.1 of Basfia succiniciproducens. Classification (NCBI taxonomy): domain Bacteria; kingdom Pseudomonadati; phylum Pseudomonadota; class Gammaproteobacteria; order Pasteurellales; family Pasteurellaceae; genus Basfia; species Basfia succiniciproducens. Next base: position 1,610,308 of record NZ_CP015031.1, read on the forward strand.
AGTTTGAAGAATTCTTTTCAATTATGCGCTTTATAGTTGCAATCACAAACCCTGTTTATTCGTTTTTTGATCTAGTTCACAAGAAAATCATGCTTTCAACGATGAACGGATTACCCTATTCCGGGTATAATGATCAAAAAATTAACTTTAGTCATACCTTATGTTCAATTTAAAATATTTTAAAACCCGGCTCGGTTTTATTATTCATAAAAAATTGCGCCAAACTCACCGCATTTCCCATAAAAGTATTGAATTTATCTGCTTATTATCAGGAGCCGCGTTGGTAGCGTTATTTTCGTTAGCGTTTGCTAAGCTTTCCGATCTCGGCTTGCAATGGAATGCCCGCTGGTCCGCTCACTATCCTCTCGCAGTTTGGTTTATTCTGCCTTTAGGATTAGCCGCACTCAGCTGGTTTACGGCAAAATTCACGCCTTATGTTGGCGGCAGCGGAATTCCGCAGGTTATTGCAGCTATCAGCTTACCTCATGGTAAGAATAAAAATCGTTTGGTGGAGTTCTGGCAAACGTTATGGAAAATACCGCTTACATTTTTAGCCATGCTAATAGGCGCTTCCGTCGGGCGCGAAGGGCCTTCCGTCCAAGTAGGGGCGGCGGTTATGTTAGCCTGGGGCAATTTTTGCCGTAAACATAATTTTGCCTTTAGAGGATTAAGCGCAAACGAATTAATAGCGGCGGGTGCCGGCGGCGGTTTGGCGGCGGCATTTAACGCGCCGCTGGCGGGTGTTATTTTCGCAATTGAGGAACTCGGCAGAGGCTTTGTTTTGCGCTGGGAACGTCGGATATTGCTCGGTGTGTTAGCCGCCGGTTTTATTTTAGTTGCCATTGAAGGAAATAATCCCTATTTTCCGCAATATCAGGGCGCTTATTCCTCACAATACATTTATTTATGGGTTATTTTATGTGGTGTGATCTGCGGTTTTTTCGGCGGCGTTTTTGCCCGGTTATTAGCGAAAGGCGCCGCCGGCGTTTCGCCTGCAAAAATCCGCGGTTGGGTGCGCCGCCATCCGATTTATACGGCTTTACTTCTCGGTCTAATGTTGGCGGCACTCGGTTCCTATACAAAAGGGCAAACCTACGGAACCGGTTATCATGTGGTTACTCAGGCATTAAGCGGAGAATTATTACAGCCGGAATCGGTGGGCATTGCTAAACTTGCCGCCACTGTCGCCACTTATTGGACCGGCATAGCGGGCGGTATTTTCACACCGTCGCTGACTATCGGCGCCGGTATAGGTTCGCAAATCGCCGCTTATGCCGGTGATTTAATTGACCCTCGCTTATTGGTGTTGCTTTGTATGTCGGGCTTTTTAGCCGGCGCCACCCAATCCCCCGTAACCGCCAGCGTGGTGGTTATGGAAATGACCGGCAGTCAACCGGTCTTGATTTGGGCATTGATTGGCTGTATTGTAGCGAGCTTTATTTCACGTCAGATTAATCCGAAACCCTTTTATCATTTAGGCGCGGCACGCTTTCGCCAGCGGGTTCAGGAAGAAAGCAAACTGAAAAACAATGATGTGAATCCCTAGAATCTGTTTATCTTTTATAGACAGATCCTAATCAGCCAAATTTAAGAAAGTAGAAAAATGAACCAAAATCAACCGCACTTTTATCGAGGACGCTTTTCCGTTGCGCCGATGCTTGACTGGACAACGCGTCACTGCCGTTATTTTCATCGCCAATTCAGCCACCATGCATTACTTTATACCGAAATGGTGACCGCACCGGCAATTATTCATGCCAAATACGATCATTTGGAATTTGATCCGGCGGAAAATCCCGTTGCCTTGCAATTGGGCGGCAGCGATCCGGAACAATTACAACATTGCGCAAAACTGGCTGAACAACGGGGTTATACGGAAATCAATTTAAATGTGGGCTGCCCTTCCGATCGCGTACAAAACGGCATGTTCGGCGCCTGTTTAATGGCGAAAGCCGATTTGGTCGCCGAATGTGTGGAAAAAATGCAGGCTGAGGTAGCAATCCCCGTTACGGTGAAAACCCGGATCGGTATTGATAATCTGGACAGTTACCAATTCTTTTGTGATTTCATTCAAAAAGTGCATAGCAAAGGCTGCAATGAATTTATCGTGCATGCCCGTAAAGCCTGGCTTTCGGGTTTAAGCCCAAAGGAAAATCGTGAAATTCCGCCACTTAATTATGAACGAGTTTACCAACTCAAACGAGATTTTCCGCAGCTAACTATCAGCATTAACGGTGGTATCAAAACTCTCGAGGAAATGACCGCACATTTAGCTCATGTGGACGGCGTGATGGTAGGGCGGGAAGCTTATCAGAACCCCGCCCTGTTAGGGCAAATCGATCGGGCGTTATTTGACCTTAACGCACCTATCGTCACGCCTCGCGAAGCGGTGGAAAAGATGTTCCCTTATATTGAACGCCAATTAAGCCGAGGCGTACATTTAAATCATATTGTCCGCCATATGCTCGGCGCATTCCAAAACTGCAAAGGTGCGCGCCAATGGCGCCGGCATTTGAGCGAGAATGCACATAAAACGGGCGCCGGTATCGAGATTCTGGAAACCGCATTACACTTTGTTGAAGAATAAAAAAGTGCGGTTGAAATTTTGGAATTTTTTGATGAATATCGAAATATTATTTCGTTATAAACGGATGCCAGTCCATCACTTCTATCAAATAAAACTGCGGTCAAAAATCACAAAATTTTGACCGCAGTTTTTAACAGGGATTTTTATTAGTTGAAGGTTATTTCTTATCTTCGACCCGTACGCCGTAGAAGGATGTATAACCGAACGGGCTTTGTTTGAAATCGCGAACCCGGGCGCTTAACGGCGCATAAGTTACTGCGTGAGCCATTGGGATCCAAGGAGCCTGATCGTGCGCGATAACTTGCGCTTGTTTATAAAGTGCCGCACGTTGCGCTTTATCCGTTAAGCCGATGGCTTTATCCAACAAAGCGTCAAACTCGGCATTTTTCCAACGGGCATAGTTGCTGTTACCCGCATTAGCGCCGGCTAATAACGGTGATAAAAAATTATCGGGGTCGCCGTTATCACCTGACCAGCCAAAGGTTCCCGCGGTTAATTCGCCGGCCTTCGCCCGTTTAATGTAATCGCCCCATTCATAGCTGACTAATTTGGCTTTTACGCCGACTTTTTCCCAATCGCTTTGTACTAATTCAGACATTCGACGAGGATTAGGATTTGAATTACGCACCACCGGCTGAACCCAAAGCTCCGTTTCAAACCCGTTCGGGAAACCGGCTTCCGCTAAAAGTTGTTTTGCCTTTTCCGGATTATATTCATAAGGCTGAATCTGATCGTTATAACCCCAAATGGTCGGCGGCAGCGGATTCTTGGCGGCAATACCCGCACCTTGATATACCGCATTTAGGATAGTGTTTTTGTCCACCGCATAATTTAATGCCTGGCGCACTTTTACATTATCAAACGGCGCTTTTTCCGTATTAAAGGCGATATAGGCCACATTCAAACTTTCCTGTGACGGCATTTGAATACGCTTGTCCGCTTTCATGCGTTCAATATCCGCGGTATTCGGAAACTCCGCTAAATCACAGGCGCCTTGTTGTAATTTAGCATAACGTGTACCCGCATCAGGGGTAATGCTGAAAACCAAACGGTCAATAGCGGCTTTACCTTTCCAGTAGTCTTTGTTTGCTACAAAACGAACCGCTTTATCCACCTGATAGCCGGCAAAAACAAAAGGACCTGTACCAATCGGCTGATTATCAATAGTTTCCGGTTTGCCTGCCCGCATCATTTTATCGGCATATTCCGCCGAATAAATAGATAAAAAATCCATCCCTAAGCTGGCAAGAAAGGTCGCATCTTTGCGGGTTAAGGTAATTCTGACCTGATGATCATTCAGTTTTTCCACAGATTTCAACAAACTTGGAAATTTCATTGAATTGAAATACGGATAAGTTCCGTTTGAGACCTTGTGATAAGGATGATTCGAATCTAATTGACGTTGGAATGAAAAGATTACATCGTCCGCATTAAATTCACGGGTAGGCGTAAATTCTTTATTTGCATGAAATTTAACGCCTTTACGCAAATGAAAAGTATAAGTTAAACCGTCATCGCTGATATCCCAGCTTTCCGCTAATCCCGGTTCAATATCTACGCTGCCGCGTTTAAACTCGACTAAACGGTTATAAACCTGCTGAGAACTGGCGTTATAAGAAATACCGTCCATAACAAGCGCCGGGCTGAAGCCCGTAGGTGCGCGACTGGTACAGTTTATAAAGGTGGTTTCCGCCGCTTGAACAAAGCCGATTGCGGATAATACCAATGCCGCAAGAGTAAATTTAGTTGTTAATTTCATAGAGTTTCCTCTCTTTACAGGGGACAGATAGTTCTAAGATAAAACTAAACCAATCATAAAGTAAATAATCAATCATTATTTATTATAACTATTACTTATGTAAATGCGCACCGTCTTCCTTTTTTAATCCGCTCAGAACAAGCACTAACAAAACGCCGAAACTCGCCGAAGTTAAATAGGTGTAGCCGAAAGCTTGTTGCAATTGCACCGCACTTTCACCGATAAAATAACGATAAAGGCTTAAAATCAAAGCGGAAACCGCAATTCCCAAACCGATGCCCACTTGCTGTACAACACTTAAAAACGTCGAACCGGCACTGGCGTCCTGGTCGCTTAACTCGCTAATCGTTAATGTATTTACCGCCGTAAACACAATAGAAATGCAACCGCCATAAAGCGCCACGTTAACAATTAATATCCAAACAGGGCTGTCGATGTGTAAAAATGACATGACGGCAATAGACAGAGTTAATACAATTGAGGCGCTAATTAACGCAGTACGGTATCCGAGTTTGGTTAAAATACGTCCGCACAAAGGTTTGACTAACATCGAACTCAGCGCAATCGGCGCAATCAACATCCCCGCTTTATCCGCGCTATAATGAAAAACCACCTGATACATCAACGGCAACAGAAAGGGAATACCCGAAGCGCAAAGGCGAATCAGCATATTCGCCATAATGCCGACCCGAAAGGTACGGATTTTAAACAATGATAAAGGCAACAATGCCAGCCGTTCGCGTTTTTGGGCATGAAAACAATAAGTAATAATTAAAATCACCCCTAAAATAACGATAACCGTAGCCTGCCATTTAGCAATAAATTCTTCGCTGATGAGATCAAAACCTAAAGTTACGCCGACTAAACCGCCGCCCAGAAAGAAAAATCCCGCCCAGTCAAGTTTTTGCAAACTGCCCGTTACATTCGGCATGTAACGGTTCGCCAGCCAAATACCCAACAAACTCATAGGAATATTAATTAAAAAAATCCAATGCCAACTGGTATAAGTCACGATCCAGCCGCCTAAAATCGGGCCAAGAATAGGACCGGTTAAACCGGCGGTCGCCATTAAATTCCAGACCGGCAATAACTCCTGTTTCGGCACGCTGCGAATAATCGAAAGTCGTGCAACCGGCATCATTAATGCGCCGCCAAAGCCCTGTAACACTCGGGAAAAAATCAGCATAATTAAAGAAGAAGACATCGCACAGGCTAAAGAACCCAGCGCAAACATACCGACGGCAAAACGAAAGACCCGCAAGGTGCCGTATTTATCGGCGACCCAGCCGCTAATAGGAATAAACAATGCCACAGTCAACGCATAGCTAATCACCGCTAACTGCATTTCTAAGGGAGAATGATGAAGATCCGCGGCAATGGTCGGCAATGCCGTATTTAATATAGTGGCGTCCAAAGATTGCATAAACAAGGCGCTTGCCGCAATCCATGCTAAAGAACGATAATTTGCTTCACCACTTGCCATAATACTTCCCGAATTACTTTCTCACTTTATTTAGCAAAATTTTCGTTTTTTTGACCGCACTTTTCTTCATACCAACGTTGAATAAACCGTGCGACGGCGGGAACATCATTAATATTTAAATCCGGCAGGTTTTGAACGAGCGGATAATCCGTTGCGGTGGCTATAACATACTCATCTAATTCGGGTAACGTTTTTTCCATTCCTTTGCGGTGTAACAAAATCTTCGCAATAGGTTCCTGCTTAAAGCCTTCCACCAGCACTAAATCCGTTAATGCGCTGTCAAATTGACCGGCTAAATAGCTTAACGATACCGGTTGTCGGGTTTCCGTCATAATAGCCCAGCGCCGGTCACAGGTCATAATCACCTGGCTGGCACCCGCTTCTTTCATACGCCAACTGTCTTTGCCCGGTTTATCAATATTTACATCATGATGAGTATGCTTAATAACCGCGACACGAATACCCAATCCGGTCAGTTGCGGCACTAGTTTTTCCAATAGGGTTGTTTTGCCGCTGCCACTATAACCGGTAATGCCCAGCATTGGCAGGCTGTTTTGTGTCGTCATCTTATTCATCTCATCAAAAATCATGACGAAATTATATAATGCTTAACCCAACTTCTCTAGAAAAAACGTAGCGCTTTTTATTTTGCGACTATGGCGAATTAAGATCCGCCAAATTATTGATATTAATAAAGCCTTGTTTTTCCGTACTAAAATCTACCGCTACGGCACCGTGCATTTGCATAAACTGCAGCATCCGACGTTCTCCGCCGGCGAGATAATCCGCCAATGCGTTTTTTAATTGAGTAGAAACCAAACAAAAAGTCGGATGATCGCGTTCGCCGTCGTGGGCATAAGCCAACGAAATTTGCGAAAATTCCACCGCACTTTTTAGTTTTTCCAATAAATTCAACGGAAAATTAGGACAATCACAGGGCACAAATAACACATAATCGCTGGTCGCCCGTTCCAATGCGGTTAATATTCCGCTCAACGGACCTTGAAAGCCAGCAAGTCTATCGCCAAACACCGGCACGCCAAGGCGGGCATAAATTTCCTGGTTACGGTTCGCATTAATGGAAATCCGCTCAATTTGACGGTGAAGATGCTGATAAACGGTCTCAATTAAGGGCTTACCCCGCCAAAATTGCAAGCCTTTATCCACCCCGCCCATACGTCGACCGAGTCCGCCCGCTAAAATTACTGCGCTAATTGTTATCGTCATAAATTGTCAACCGCTCTTAATTCAAGTATGATTCGCACCATCTTTTTTTATTTATTAGGATAATAAGGAAAACTTTATGAAATGTCATCGTCTTAATGAAGTCTTAGAGCTTCTTCAGCCTTACTGGTCGAAAGATTCGGATTTAAATTTAATTCAGATTCTGCAAAAAATCGCCGACGAAGCGGGCTTTGAAAAACCGCTGGCGGAATTATCCGACGAAGTGATTATTTATCATCTGAAAATGCACGGCACGGACAAACTGGAACCGATTCCGGGCATTAAAAAAGATTATGAAGAAGACTTTAAAACCGCCATTTTAAAAGCGCGTGGCATTATCAAATAATTTTCGTTTTATTTTAAGGATCTATCGTATGAAAAAATTGTTTCTGGCTTGTTTTACAGCCTTAGCCACCGTGACTTTCCAAGTGCAGGCGACGGATTTAACCGAAGGCAAACAATATGAAGTATTGGCATTAGAACATTCCGCACAACCTGAAGTGGTTGAATTTTTCTCCTTCTACTGCCCGCATTGTTATTCCTTTGAAATGCAATACAAAATTCCGGAAAAAATCAAGCAAGCCATTCCTGCAAATGCCTCATTCAAACAATATCATGTTAATTTCTTAGGCAGCCAGGGTGAAAACCTAACCAGAGCCTGGGCGTTAGCCATGGCAATCGGCGCTGAAGATAAAATAAGAGCGCCATTATTCAAAGCCGCTCAAGCTAATAGTCTTCGTTCTATGGACGACATTCGCCAAATTTTCATTGATAACGGCGTTACCGCAGAACAATTCGACGGCAGCATTAACAGTTTCGCAGTGACTGCGTTAGTCAATAAACAAACTAATCTTGCCGAACAATTTAAAGTCCGCGGCGTACCGGATTTTTATGTGAATAATAAATTCCATATCAATATGGAAGGATTATCCCATGATAATTTCGTACAAGACTATGTTGACACGGTAAATGAATTATTAAGCAAATAATTATTTGCAAAAAGGCAAAAAAGTGGTTTAATGCCTGCCACTTTTTTAAAGTACAGACAGAGAGGATATTATGGCTGAAAGTTTTAGCGTTGAACGTCGTTTCTTCGACGACAAAAATTACCCACGAGGTTTTGCACGTCACGGTGACTACACAATTAAAGAATCGCAAGCTCTTGAACAATACGGTCAAGCGTTTAAAGCATTAGATTCCGGTGAACGTGCGCCTGTAACCGATGAAGAAGAATTATTTGTTTCTTTCTGCCGTGGTGAACGCCCTGCCGCAACATTTTTCGAAAAAACCTGGAACAAATACCGTTCCCGTATCTCTGCCACTAAACGCGTTTACACATTATCAGGTGTTGTAGGCGACGGCTTGGACGAATTCAACGCAAACGACTAATTTTAAGTTGAATACCAAAACAAAAGGCTTGAATATTGTTCAAGCCTTTTTCTTCATAAAAATTTACCGCACTTTTAAGCAAGATAATCCACCACATTAATTTCTAATTCGGCAGATAAAATATCCGCAAATTTTGCACCGGCTTCAATAAAATGCGGCTGTTGCGTATGAAGTTTCAAATCTTCCATAGACTGCCATTGTTCAATAAAGGTATAAGTATTTTCTTTACCCTGAACCAGGCCGCAGGCATAAGATATACAGCCCTGATCCCCGCGGGATTTCGCCACTAATTCTTTAACCACATCTTCAAATGCGGTAATTTTATCCGCTTTCACTTTTGCTATTGCATAAACTGCGATCATAATTTACTCCTTATTGATTTAACTAAAAGTGCGGTCGAAATTTGCAAAATTTTCACCGCACTTTTATGCCGGGATACATTAAACGTTTACGTTCGCTTTTAAAAAATCCAGCAATTGATCTTTGGCAATCATCTGTTTTTCACTCGTGCGGCGGTTTTTATATTCGATTTCGCCGTTCTCCAGATTTTTCTCGCCGATAATCACCATGTGCGGCACACCGATTAATTCCATATCCGCAAACATCACGCCCGGGCGTTCTTTGCGATCATCAAAAATAACTTCTACGCCTTGGGCAAGCAAGGTTTGATAAAGCTCTTCCGCATAATCCTGAACGCTTTCCGATTTGTGCATATTCATCGGCACAATCGCCACGGTAAACGGCGCAATGGCATCACTTGGCCAAATAATACCGCGCTCGTCATGATGTTGTTCAATCGCCGACGCCACCACGCGGGTTACCCCGATACCGTAACAACCCATAGTCATCACCAGCGGTTTGCCGTCTTCGCCTTGTACAGTGGCATTCATCGCTTCCGAATATTTCTGACCTAATTGGAAAATATGCCCCACTTCAATACCGCGTTTAATTAGTAACGTGCCTTTGCCGTCCGGACTTGGATCGCCCTCAACCACATTACGTAAATCCGCGATCTTAGGCAAGGCTACATCACGTTCCCAGTTAATGTTGAAATAATGCTTACCGTCAATATTCGCACCGGCGCCGAAATCGCTCATAAGCGCTACCGAACGGTCAATAATAACGGGAATATTCAGATTGACCGGGCCTAACGAGCCCACGCCCGCACCGATTTGGGCTTTAATGTCCGCTTCATCGGCAAATTCAAACGGGGACGCCACTTCCGGTAATTTTTCCGCTTTGATTTCATTCAAATCGTGGTCGCCGCGAATGATTAACGCCACTAAAGGCTGCTCTTCCGTTGCGCCTTTAACGATTAAGGTTTTCACCGTTTTTTCAATCGGTAAATTAAATTGCTCCACTAACTCCGCAATGGTTTTCGCATTCGGCGTATCTACCAACTGCATTGCGGCGCCGGGCTGCGCGCGTTCGCCCACCGCGATGGCTTCGGCGAGTTCAATATTCGCCGCATAATCGGATTCCGTTGAGAACACCACATCATCTTCGCCACTGGAAGCCAATACCTGAAATTCATGAGAAGCTGAACCGCCGATTGAACCGGTATCCGCCTGAACCGCACGGAAATCCAAACCTAAACGGGTAAAAATATTGCTATAAGTCTGATACATTACATCATAGGTTTCTTGCAAGGATTCTTTAGTGGTGTGGAAAGAATAGGCATCTTTCATAATAAATTCCCGCGAACGCATAACGCCGAAACGAGGGCGCACCTCATCGCGGAACTTGGTTTGAATTTGGTATAAATTTAACGGCAGTTGTTTGTATGAACTCACTTCGCGGCGTACCAAATCCGTAATCACCTCTTCATGGGTCGGGCCTAATACGAAATCACGATTGCCACGGTCGTTAAAACGCAGTAATTCCGGGCCGTATTGCTCCCAGCGACCGGATTCCTGCCATAATTCCGCGGGTTGCACCACCGGCATTAATACTTCGATAGCACCGCTTTTGTTCATTTCTTCACGGATAATATTTTTGACTTTTTCTAATACGCGAATCCCGGTAGGCAACCAGTTATACAAACCTGAAGCCATCGGGCGAATCATACCCGCACGTAACATTAATTGATGGCTAACCACTTGGGCGTCGTTCGGGGTTTCTTTGAGGGTTGAGAAAAGATATTTGCTTGTACGCATTATAATTGGATTCCTATTATTTTTTTAAATTAAAAAATTGTCGGTAGTTTACCATTTACCGCTGGTTTGTAGAACGGGATTCTGGAAAATTTTGCGATTCCTATTTGTTATGTCTAAGGAGATAGACGTTCCCGGACCCATTCGCCCTTTTCTAAACGATAACGAATGCGATCATGCAAACGGCTTGGACGCCCCTGCCAAAACTCGATTAATTCGGGGATCACAATATAACCGCCCCAATGAGGCGGACGGGGAACCTGCAACGGATGTTTTGCCGCGATCAAGGCGGCTTTGGTCAGCAATGAATTTTTACCGGAAATAACCGCACTCTGTTCGCTTGCCCATGCACCGATTCGGCTTGTATAAGGCCGGCTGGCGAAATATTCGTCGGAAGCCTGCGGGGAAATCAGCTCTACTCGCCCTTCTATCCTGACCTGGCGCTGTAATTCCGCCCAAAACAAATTCACCGCGGCAAAGGGATTTACCGCCAAATCCCGCCCCTTATGGCTGTGATAATTGGTGAAAAAAACCAATCCCCGCTCATTAACTTCTTTTAACAAAACCACCCGGCTGCTTGGCTTGCCGTTTTCTCCGACTGTTGCCACATTCATTGCCGTAGGTTCGTTTACTTTCGCCTGAATGGCTTCATTTAACCATTTTTCCAGCTGCTTTAACGGGTCGTCATCGCATTGTTTTTCCGATAACGCCTGTTGGCTGTATTCATTACGAATATTGTGTAAGTCTATCAATTTATTATTCCTGTATTTGGGAGCTGTTTATCTTTTATAAACAGACTCTAATAATAATCGGATTTCAGTATAAAACTTAACAAGAAAAAAGCCACCGCAAAATAAACGGTGGCGAAGATAATACCAATATGAAAAAGACAATTAGAGGATCAATTAGAATTCACATTTTTTAAGAAAATTTGGCGAGGTGATTTTAGTCCTAGTTTTTCCGCCTCGTTAACTAAATTCAGCGCTTTGTTTACGTCTTTCGCTTTCAGCGCTTTGGTTACCGCTTGATTGAAATAGGCTTCGGTATCTTTATCCACGGCGGTAACTACGGCATTTGGATTTTGCGCGGCGGTTGCCGGCGAAGCCGCCGGTTTGCCTACCGGAGTGGAAGCCTTGTTAGAACTGAAAATTTCTGTCGGTAAGCCTATAAATTTAGTGCCGTTTGCACTTGATACATTAATTTGAACTTGCCCGTTTAGGCTGTGTGCCACTTCAATGTCGTTAATTGCCGGCGGCTGTCTGCTCGTTGCTTTGGCATATAATTTGGCCGGGTGCGGCATCATTGTGGTTTTAGCTAAATCCTGTTGGGTAGTGTAAATCAACAGGTAAATATAATCCTGATTCATAGCGGGAGTTAAATTAAGTTCCGCGCTTAAACGGTTACCTTTTAACCCGCCTTCTTCCTGTAATTTAAATGAGGAGGAAGGATAAGTCGCCGCTACATTAAAATTGCCGTCCAATACTACTGCGGTCGGTACGAATAAGGTTTGATCTATAACCGGGCTTTCAATTTCAATTTCCAATGTGCCTTGATTAGCAGGTATACGGTAAGCCGCCACCGGGCTTGCAATACCGGCAAATTGTGCGGTAAACGCCTGTTTTTGTTGTTCCGTTAAGGTTGTTTTGACGGTTTGAGAAAACGGCACGTCTTGCCATTGAATTTGCGCTAATGCCGTTGAGTTAATATGAACGGGCGTACCTGCCGAACTATTTGCGATACCGGGCAAAACAACAAACATATTAGCCAATAAAAGTGCGGTTGAAATTAGTGTTTTTTTCATATTAACCTCTAAAAAAACGTCGAAAAATATTACAGTAAATCAAATATTTAAATCGTAACCGCAGCTTAAACGGTGGGCTGGCAAGCCCACCCTACGGTAACTATCCTCATTAAGCGGATTCTACCACCATGCTTCGAATTGTACACCGGCAATAAATTCAGCATCTTTTGCTTTGTAACCGGCATCAGTACGGTTAGCAATGTTGAATTTATCGTTCCAGTGGCCGTAAGTACCGAACACACGGATTGCAGGACGCGCCCAAATGCTGTCGCCCGCTTGCCATTGTTGTGCAAGCGTTACTTTAGCTAAGTCATTTTTCTTGCCTGATGATTGTTCTTTAATACGGTCATAACCTACTTCAAGCAATGTACTCATAGTTTTATTCCATTTATACATTGGGCGAACGCCGGCGGAGTACCAAGTTTTACCTTGATTATTATCTAAGTCTGTTTTCTCGTAAATCAACGCATACATAACTTCGACTTTATCGCTTGCCGCAACCACACCTTGGTTGATTAAACGAATCATATCACCTTTATTGCTTGCTGAACCGCCTTGTGAGTGACCAGTATTCCAAGATGTCATAGAGTCTGTCGCATATTGAGCAGTAAATTTATTGAAGCCACCGAAGAAGTTACCTTGAGTGTGTTCAACAGTTACCATATAACCATTTTTACTTGCACCTTCTACACGGGAAGCATGATTTTTAGTGTGTGAATTACCGTAATCAAAACCGATTTCCAAACTACCGTTTTCACTGACTTTAAGATCTGCTAAACGCACATCAATAACATCATTGTAAACGTCTTTCTTATCATCTTTATTTGATACCCAAGTTTTGGTTGTTGTATCGTAGCGCCAACCGTAAGCACCTTCAGGTTCAGTATTACGAGTTACCGCTAAAGATAATTTACCGAACCCTAAATCAATATTTTCAACCCCTGCACCCGGACCAGAAATATCCCAGTAGTAGAAGTCGTTCATATGCACGTCATGACGTTGGTAGAAGCGTTTACCCGCCCATAATGTCGCGCCAGGTAAAGAATCTAAGAAGTTTTTGAACTGAACGTTAATTTCACGTAATGCAGGATCTGTCGCTTCCCAGTCAACTTGTTGGTTTACGGAATACGCAACGTTGGTATCCAAATAAATGGATTTTTCGCCGTCTTTGAAAAGCTCCTGACCTAATTTGAATTCCGTATAGGTTTCCGCTTCGTTACCTAAACGGTATTTAGAACCGCCGCCATTCACTTGAAGAGCTGTTTGTTCACCGCCACCGGATGTCCAACCGATACCGGAACGGGCATAACCGTGGAAATCTACCGCCGCCGCACTTGTTGCAAACATCGCACCGCCGATTGCAACTGCTAGAAGTGTTTTTTTCATAATAAGACCTCTCTTATATTTTAGTCTAACTTAGGTTAATTATTAATTGATCGGGCGATACAGCCTTGCCCTAAAATCAGTAAATAAAAATGAATAGATTGCGTTTATACGCCTTTTTCCACAAATAAACGTTGGCAGGCTGTGCCGTCTTCTTTAAACAGATGACAACGCTCCGGCACAATACCGATGTTCATTTCATCGCCTTCATTAACTAGTATCACGTCGTTTTGGCGATAAATAAAAGACGGTTGTTTAATTTCCGGAATTTCTAAATGAATCTGGGTTTCGTTACCTAACAATTCCACTACTTGCACAATGCCCCTTAAACTAACTTGCGCTTGTTCTGCCGGTACTAAATGCTCGGGGCGAATACCCAAAGATAAATTTTCCCCTATATTTACCCCTTCGCCGGAAACAGGAATCCAGAAGTTGTGATGATTTGCATCCGGCAATTCAATTTTGACTTGGTTCTCTTCCACTGCGGTGACTTTCACCGGCAGAAAATTCATTTTCGGAGAACCGATAAATCCGGCTACAAAACGATTTGCCGGATAATGATAAAGCTCTAAAGGTTTGCCTACCTGAGCAACACCGCCCGCGTTTAACACCACAATTTTATCAGCGAGAGTCATCGCTTCCACTTGGTCGTGAGTTACATAGATCATGGTGCGGTTTAATTTTTTATGTAATTTAGAAATTTCTACCCGCATTTGTACGCGCAATGCGGCATCAAGATTAGAAAGCGGTTCGTCCAATAAGAATACTTCGGGCTGGGAAACAAGGGTGCGGCCTATCGCCACACGTTGGCGTTGACCGCCGGAAAGCGCTTTCGGTTTGCGATCCAGTAAATGGGCAAGTTGCAGGATTTCCGCTACCTGGTTGACCCGTTGATCCCGCTCGTTTTTTTTCACGCCCGCCAATTTCAAACCGAAAGACATATTGTCCGCTACGTCCAAATGGGGGTAAAGCGCGTAAGATTGGAACACCATACCGATACCGCGTTTGGAAGGCTCGACGTCATTCATTAATTTCTCGCCAATATACAGTTCGCCTGTGGTAATATCTTCGAGACCTGCAATCATACGCAATAGGGTTGATTTTCCACAGCCTGACGGACCGACGAAAACAACAAATTCGCCTTCATTAATTTCTAAATTAATATCTTTAGAAATATGAACGTCGCCATAAGATTTACCCACGTTGCGTAACGATACATTCGCCATAATTAAAACCTCTTATTTTGCTTGTGGTCTGATTTTGGGCTAAATAGTCGCCTTTTTACTTAAAGAAGAAATCATCCCAAAGCGATTTTTTTAAGGATTAGAACAAAAATGTTCTCATTCGCTCAAAAAAGACACAATTCAGGAAAATAAAATGAATTTTGTGATCCAGATCGGTTTTTCATGTCAATTTTTTGTGAGAATGATCACAAAAACGACAAAAGTGTTAGTTAGATCATACTTTTAATTGGGGGGGCGTAGGACAGAGGGTGATCTCAAATAGAAATAATTGCCCATAATTTGCCATAACTCAGAGAAATGAATTTCCTCTCATTTCTGTTCTTTCACCTCAAGGAGCTTAATTTATGAAAAATAAATGCGTCAAACTCACTTTAACCGCGATTGCAGGTTTAGTTCTTTCCACTTCCGTCATGGCTAAAATGACGGAAGGTAAACTTGTTATCTGGATTAACGGCGATAAAGGCTATAACGGTCTTGCGGAAGTCGGTAAAAAATTCGAAAAAGATACGGGTGTACAGGTGTTAGTGGAACATCCGGACAGATTAGAAGAAAAATTCGCCCAGGTCGCTTCAACCGGTGACGGCCCGGATATTATGTTTTGGGCGCACGACCGTTTTGGCGGTTATGCACAAGCCGGTTTATTGACGGAAGTCAGCGTAAGCAAAGAATTTAAAGATAAATTCGTTGATTTCGCCTGGGATGCGGAAACCTACAACGGTAAAATTATCGGTTATCCGGTTGCTATTGAAGCCATTTCTTTAATATATAACAAAGACTTAGTAAAAGAAGCGCCAAAATCCTGGGAAGAAATTCTTGAGTTAGACAAAAAGCTCAAAAAAGAAGGCAAAAACGCCATTATGTGGAATCTTTCCGAACCTTATTTCACCTGGCCGGTGGCCGCATCTAACGGCGCTTACGCCTTCAAATACAAGGACGGCAAATATGACGTAAAAGACATCGGTGTGAACAACGAAGGCGCGGTGAAAGCCTTACAATTTGTAGTTGATATGGTGAAAAACAAAAATATCAGCGCGGATATGGACTATGCCGTGGCGGAAGCTTCTTTTAATAAAGGTCAAACCGCATTAACCATTAACGGTCCTTGGTCTTGGGGTAATATTGATAAAAGCGGCGTAAAATACGGCGTAGCGGTATTACCTACTTTAAACGGTCAGGCGTCTAAACCGTTCGTGGGCGTATTAAGCGCCGGTGTGAACAGTGCAAGCCCGAACAAAGATTTGGCGAAAGAATTCCTGGAAAACTATTTGTTAACCGATGAAGGTTTGGATACGGTAAATAAAGATAAACCTTTAGGTGCGGTAGCGTTAAAATCTTATCAGGAAAAACTGGCGGCGGATCCGCGTATTGCGGCGACCATGGAAAATGCGAAAAACGGTGAAATCATGCCGAATATTCCGCAGATGACTTCTTTCTGGTATGCGGAAAAATCCGCAATCAACAATGCGGTAACCGGTCGTCAAACAGTGAAAGCGGCGTTGGATGATGCGCACGCCCGTATTCAAAAACAACAATAATTTTCTTAATTTGAGTGGGCTAATCCGCCCACTCCGTTTTCAAATTCACCCCAAAGTGCGGTCAAAATTCGAGGTGTTTTTATGTCCACTCTAACTCAACCCAAATCCACTCATTGGTTTAAATATCTGATAGCGGGCATTGTGCTGTTATTTGATTTTTACCTGGTCGGATTAATGTATTTGCAAGGCGAATATTTGTTTGCCATTTTAACCCTCGTAATCCTGACTTCGGGTGTTTATGTATTTACCAACAAAAATGCTTACGCATGGCGTTATGTTTATCCCGGTATTATGGGAATGACCATTTTTATTTTGTTCCCCTTAGTGGCGACCATAGCTATTGCCTTTACCAATTACAGCGGCTCGAATCAATTGTCTTTTGAACGTGCGCTTTCCGTACTTACCGAGCAACGCTATTTTGCCGGCGATAAATACAATTTTAAACTTTATCCGCAGGCGGATAATCAATATAAAATCGTGTTAACCAATCCCGCTACGGCGCAAACCTTCGTGTCCGAAAGTATTGCCTTAAAGGCGGCGGATGTGCCGGTTAGCGAACAAGCCGAGCCGACAGGCGAGATTGCACCGCTTAGAATTATTACCCAAAATCGCAGTGCTCTTCAGGCAATGAAAGTGATTTTACCGAATGACAATGAATTGACCATGAGTTCATTGCGCCAGTTTTCCGCACAAAAAGCCCGTTATCAATTCGATAAAGAAAATAACATTTTACGCAATAATGAAAACGGCAAATTATATAAAGCCAACGATGAAACCGGCTTCTTTCAGGCGGTAAACGAAAGCGGCGACTGGTTAAGCGAAACCCTTGAACCCGGTTATACGGTGGGTTCCGGTTTTCATAATTTTGTTAAAATTTTCACCGATAAAGGTATTCAAAAACCTTTTGTACAAATCTTTATTTGGACGGTGGTGTTCTCCCTATTAACCGTGGTATTCACCGTTATTCTCGGTATGGTGTTGGCTTGTTTAGTGCAATGGGAAGCCCTGAAAGGCAAAGCGATTTATCGTTTATTGTTGATTTTACCTTATGCGGTACCGTCTTTTATTTCCATCTTGATTTTCAAAGGGTTGTTTAACCAAAGTTTCGGCGAAATCAATATGATTCTGAACCAATTATTCGGTATCAGCCCCGAATGGTTTAATGATCCCTTCCTTGCCAAGGCGATGATTCTTATTGTTAACACCTGGCTCGGTTATCCTTATATGATGATTTTATGTATGGGTTTATTAAAAGCGATTCCGTCGGATTTATACGAAGCCTCGGCAATGGACGGCGCCTCTACCTGGCAAAATTTCAGCAAAATCACCTTCCCGTTGCTGCTAAAACCGTTAACTCCGTTGATGATTGCCTCTTTTGCATTCAACTTTAATAACTTCGTTCTGATTCAGTTGTTAACCAACGGTCGCCCGGACATGATCGGTACCACCACCCCGGCGGGTTATACGGATTTGCTGGTAAGTTACACCTACCGCATCGCATTCGAAGGCAGCGGCACTCAGGATTTCGGTCTGGCGGCGGCCATTGCGACCATTATCTTCCTGTTGGTGGGCGGTTTGGCGTTATTGAATATTAAAGCGACCAAAATGGAATTATAAAAATGTTTCGGGTTAAGGAATTACCCTTAACCCCCTGTTGATTTAAGGAGTATATATGGCGATTGTTCAATCTAAATCAGTGCGTTATCGCGTATGGGCAACCCATTTAATTTTAATTAGCTTTCTTGCCTTGATTATTTTTCCGTTATTAATGGTCATCGGTATTTCTTTACGTCCGGGCAACCTTGCTATCGGCGATATTATCCCAAGCCAAATTTCCTGGGAACACTGGCAGGCGGCATTAGGCTTTGAAGTGACTCACGCGGACGGCACGGTAACCCCACCGCCATTCCCGGTATTACGTTGGTTATGGAATTCCATTAAAGTGGCGACCATTACCTCTATCGGCATTGTGACCTTATCCACAACCTGTGCGTATGCTTTCGCCCGTATGAAATTCAAAGGTAAAAAGACCATTTTACAGGGCATGTTAATATTCCAAATGTTCCCGGCGGTGCTTTCCTTAGTGGCGTTATACGCCTTATTTGACCGTTTAGGACAATACGTTCCTTTCCTCGGTTTAAATACCCACGGCGGCGTGATCTTTGCTTATTTAGGCGGTATAGCGCTACATGTTTGGACAATCAAAGGTTATTTCGAAACCATTGACGGTTCTTTAGAAGAAGCGGCGGCACTGGACGGCGCCACACCATGGCAAGCCTTCCGCCTGATTTTATTACCGCTTTCCGTACCGATTTTAGCGGTGGTATTTATTCTTTCCTTTATTGCGGCGATTACCGAAGTACCGGTGGCGTCACTGTTATTGCGTGATGTGAACAGCTACACTCTGGCGGTGGGCATGCAACAATACTTATATCCGCAAAACTACTTATGGGGCGATTTTGCTGCCGCCGCTGTACTATCGGCCATCCCGATTACATTAGTGTTCTTACTGGCGCAACGCTGGTTAATCGGCGGATTAACCGCAGGTGGGGTAAAAGGTTAAATTTGCTTGTAATCCCCTCTTTAACAAAGAGGGGATCAGAATATTAAATCCGGCTCGGCTAATAATCCGGCCTTTTAACGATAGCCTCTAACCCATGCCCAATCAACAAGTACAAGCTAAAGCCTGCGCTATCGCAGAGACAGCAAAAGTGCGGTCACAAATCAAGGTTTTTTAAACCGGAAAACATTCTTTACAAATCAGGTTACTATGAAAAAATCGTTACTCTATCTTTGTTTGTTCACCTCTTCCGCAGCTTTCGCGCAAGGCTGGCAACATACGCATTTTCAGCATTTCAACGACAACGCCGAAAGCAATTTATTTCAATCGCAAACGCCGTTGGAAAAAGGTAATTATCCCTTAACTTTCACCTTTGATAACCAATGTTATCAGCCTCAAAGTGCGGTGAAATTAAATCAAACGGTTTCGCTGATTCCTTGCTCCGGCGAAGCGCCGCAGCTTCGTTTATTCCGGCAGGGCAATTATATTGCCCAAATCGATATGCGCAGCGGTACGCCGACCCTGAGAATCGGCGTGGAACAGCGGGCGGAAAACGATAATAATACGGTAAAAAGCTGTCCGGTTTGGAATAAGCAACCCATTGAAATCGACGTATCTTCAACTTTTACCGAGGGTGAATCGGTGCGGGATTTTTATTCGGGGCAAACGGCTAAAGTGAAAAACGGCAAAGTAACCATGATGCCCGCAGAAAATGCCGGCGGATTAATTCTGTTGGAGAAAAGTGCGGATAAAAAAACGGAAGTTTTTGACTGGAAAAACGCTACCGTTTATTTTGTCCTTACCGACCGCTTCCACAACGGAAATCCCGCCAACGATAACAGTTACGGACGGCATAAAGACGGCATGCAGGAAATCGGCACCTTTCACGGCGGTGATTTGCAGGGCTTAACGGCAAAACTGGATTATTTGCAACAATTAGGGGTAAACGTGTTATGGATCAGCTCGCCGCTGGAACAAATGCACGGTTGGGTCGGCGGCGGCAATAAGGGCGATTTTCCTCATTACGGCTACCATGGCTACTACCATCTTGATTGGACAAAACTGGATGCTAACATGGGAACGGAGGCGGATCTGAAAAATCTGATGCGGCAAGCTCACCGGCGCGGTATCCGGGTGCTGTTTGACGTCGTGATGAACCACACCGGCTATGCCACTCTTGCCGATATGCAGGAATTTAACTTCGGCGATTTTTATCTCAAACCGGAAGAAATGACCGCTACCCTTGGCAAAAAATGGACAAACTGGCAACCGAAAAAAGGACAAAACTGGCACAGTTTTAACGACTTCATCAAATTCGGCGATAGCAAAGCCTGGCAAAACTGGTGGGGAAAAGATTGGGTGCGGGCTGACATCGGCGATTACGACAGCCCTAAATTCGACGATTTAAAAATGTCGCTTTCCGCCTTACCGGATTTAAAAACGGAAAGCGAAAGTGCGGTCAAATTACCGCGATTTTTTCAACATAAAAACACCAATGCAAAAGAATTGGCAAATGCCAAAGTGCGCGATTATTTAATCACATGGTTAACGGATTGGGTGCGCCGATACGGCGTTGACGGTTTCCGCGTGGATACGGCAAAACATGTGGAAAAACCTACCTGGCTTGCGTTGAAACAGGCTTCGCAACAAGCCTTAAAAGAATGGCAACAAAAAAATCCGCAAGAAAGTTTCGGCGACGATTTCTGGATGACGGGCGAAGCCTGGGGCCACGGCGTATTCAAAAGCGATTATTATCAGAACGGTTTTGACGCTATGATTAATTTTGATTTTCAGGATCAGGCAAAAAATGCATTGGACTGTTTTGCCCGGATTGACCCCGTATATCAAGACATGAGCAATAAACTGAAAGATTTCAATGTGTTGAGTTATTTATCTTCCCACGACACCCGATTATTTTTCCATTCCGACAGCGAACGCAATGCGGTAAAACAAAAAACCGCGGCTAACCTGCTTCTTCTTTCTTCGGGGGCGGTGCAGATTTATTACGGGGATGAAAGCGGGCGTGAGTTCGGTGCCACCGGCTCCGATCCGGTACAGGGCACTCGTTCGGATATGAACTGGAAGGAGTTGCAAAATGATCAAAGTAAACAGGCGTTGCATCAGCACTGGCAAAAATTGGCGCAATTCCGCCAACGTCACCGGGCTGTCGGAGCCGGCGTTCATCAAACCCTAAAATCGGAAGGATACTTTGCTTTCAGCCGAACTCTTGGCGAAGATAAAGTGATGGTGGTTTGGGCCGGGAATTAGATAAATCAGAAAAAGTGCGGTCGAAATTTTGAAAGTTTTTCGCCGCACTTTGATTTTAGTGTTCTTAATTATATCCCATCAATGCCAGTAATTCTTTGGTGTAACTGATAGCTTCGTTGCGGTTGGTTACGCCGATTTTTTGATAAAGATTGCGGATGTGGGTTTTGATGGTCGTGGCCGCCACCTGCAATTCATCGGAGATTTGCTCATTGCTGTAACCGGAATAAATCAGCCCCAACACCTGCCATTCCCGTTGAGTCAGCGGACTGATTTTCAAAAGCTCGGGAACTTTCGGATTTTTCAATAACTGGCTGACAAAAGTTTCGTCAAAGTGGGCGAATTTATGCCGGTAGAATTGGTTAATATTGCGCAAAATAAACTGCGCTTTATGTAAAACCAGTTCGTCCAGTACATTTAATTGCAATAAATTACGGATTTGTTGCGCCATCACATCGCCTTCAACCACAAAAGCGCTGATAAAATTGGTTTGTCGCGTCAGTTTCAGAGCGGCGATGAGATCCTGTTGCGCCAGCTCTTTCGCACCTTGCAGAAAATAAAGACGATTACGCACAATTAAAGCACGATTCAAATCGCTGGTGAGTGAAAATTTCTCGGCGGTTTCAATTAAATTATCCAAAATTTCCTGCGCTTTATCATACTGCCCCAACAGAATTCTTGCCCGCGCAATATTACGCCATTGAATTTGAGTGAAATGATTTTTATCTGAAATCGGTGCGGGATTCTGAATTAACCAATTGCGTGCGGCGGCGCCGTCATTAGTCATTTGCCAATAAAGCATCCGTACTTGATCCGCACTTGCCGTCCAGTCATGATGATAAGCATGAGAACGTTCCAACTGTTCGACTTCGTTCAACAAACGCGAGGTATTATCTAAATTACCCCGCACTAAAGAAATTTTAGTTAATAGTGCCAGGCATTGCAGTTTATCCTCAAATTTTTGCAATGCGTTCATGCCGGCAACCGCCATGGATTCCGCTTTATCAAGATTGTACCATTCCCACAGAATTTTACCTTTCAATCGCAAAAGAAACTCATACATCGGCACTTTTTGCAGATGGTTTTCTTTTACGAATTCACTGGCTTTATCCAACATATCATAAGCGGCTTGAGAGAAACCTTGAGCAAGCAAAATTTCCGATTGCTGCAATAATGACCAGAGAATATTGTGATAAGTATGATGTTGGCGCGCCATACGTTCGGCTTTTTGCAACATAGACAAGGCTTCGGCAAGATTGCCGTGGCAATGATGCGCCTCGCCGATAATGGATGTCGCGACAATATGAGCGTAATAGGCGTTTTCCGACAAATCTTTCAGAGCATCGGAAGCTAACTGAAGCGCGGTGTTTTCATCACCGGAATTAATGGCAACCTGCGCGCGCAATACGTTAAATTCCGCTTGTGCGGTTTTACTTAATTCCACTTTATTTTCATTCAGCGCCCGCGAAAACTCCGCTAAAATACCGCTCACTTCGACATGACGGTGCTGACTTTGCACCAACCAGGCTTTAAGCAGCACTAAATTCGTATGTTCCGTTAAATGGGCATAATCAAGGCTGTTTAAACTTTCTTCCAATAATTGCAATTCGCCTTGATGGAATACCGTCCATGCGTGTTCATCCAAGATTTCCAGCAATAAACAGGTATCCGATAACTGCATCGCATGATGCAGAGCTTCCGTTACATAACCCAGTTTCAGCCAGGCCTGCGCCGCGCGCCGGTGGAGTTGCGATAATTCGTCATACAATTCGTGCTGGCAACAGAAATTTAGGAACGAGGCAAATAACGGGTGAAACTTCCACCAGCTGTCATCCACGGTTTGCCACTTGCTGTTCGCCATTTGTTGTAAGAACAAGCCCTGTTTCTCAAGCGATTCCAGTTTTTTACGACTGTTCGGTTCGCCGGTTACCGCCTCAACCAAGGTTTCGTTCATGGAATGGAGTACGGAACAACGCAAAATAAATAAGCGCGTACTTTTATCCACTTTATTTAACACTTCGTCGGCCAAATATTCGTTAATATGGAAATTATTGGATTTCGCTAAGCGTTTGGCAATATCCTGTAGCGGTACTTGCAGAGTTTGAGATTTATTTTTTGCAAATAAACTAATAAGTTGTAAAGCGGTCGGCCAGCCTTCCACTTCGTTACAAAGCTCGATAATATCCTGTTGTTTTAATTCGGAACCCAATCTCGCCTGGAAAAACGCCACACTTTCCTGATGATCAAACATAAGCTGATTAATGTCGATTTCCAACAGTTGTTCCTGCACCCGCAAACTGGCGACACTTAAAGGAGGAACGGAACGAGAGATAAGGATGAGAGTCATATTGGCGGGTTGATGTCTAATCCAATATTTCAACGCTTCATGGATTTCGTCATTCTCGATCAAATGATAATCATCGATAACTAAATAAAAATGCTGAGGGAAACCGGAGGCTTTAATCAACAGTTGATTAAATAAGGCTAATAAGTTAGCCTTGCGGTTTTCCTCCAGCAGAACATCGACTTCTTCATTAATGGCCGAATGTAATGCCGCGCTGAAATAGACGGCAAAACGATCCGAATTATTATCTCCTTCATCCAGCCCGTACCAGCCTACGTTCTTTTTATCTTCTATCCATTGCGATACCAAGGTGGTTTTACCATAGCCCGCCGGTGCGTTAATCAACACTACAGGATAGAAAGCGGATTTATCCAATTCTTGAATCAGACGGGTACGTGGGACGCTGTTTTGTAAGCGAAAAGAGCAAACAAGTTTTGACGGTATTAACATAATAAATCTTAATTTTTTTCTTATCGCAAAACGAGGATGAAATCTCCTCCTTTTGCATTTTAACTACTTCCCGATAATCATACCAAATAAGATGATCACAGGGATGATTTGATTTTATCCGGATTCCACATAATAAACGGCAATTAATTTCTAATTTAGGAGTTTCCCATGACATTTCAATCTATCGTCGAAAAATACTGCCGTTACTTTGATGTGGCGGACGCGAAAAATTTCACCTTACAACAATGGTATCAAATTGTTGCCGAAGGATCACTCGAGTTAGCTTACAGCCAACCGTCCGCTAAGCCTGCGGAATCTCGCCACGTCAATTACCTTTCAATGGAATTTTTGATCGGGCGTTTAACCGGCAATAATTTGATGAATTTAGGTTATTACGAACAAATTCGTGACTATCTTAAACAATATCAGGTGGAATTAGTAGATGTTTTAGAACAAGAACGTGATCCGGCGCTCGGAAACGGCGGTTTAGGGCGTCTTGCCGCTTGTTTTTTAGACTCTATGGCGGCCTTAGGGCAAAATGCCACGGGTTACGGCCTGCATTACCAATACGGTTTATTTAAACAAAGTTTTGCCGAGGGAATGCAAAAAGAAACACCGGATACCTGGGATCGCAATAACTATCCTTGGCATAGTTTCAACCCGTCTAAAACCCGTTATGTCGGTTTTGGCGGTAAAATCAAACACATTCAAGGGGATAATTACGAATGGTCGCCAAAACTGACCATTCAGGGCAAAGCCTTCGATTTACCGGTTGTAGGTTATCGGAATAATCTGATTCAGCCTTTACGTTTATGGCAGGCGGACAGCGATCAGTCTTTTGATTTTGACGCTTTCAACGAGGGTAAATTCCTCAAAGCCGATAAAACTATCGTCAATGCCGCTGCGCTGACTCAAGTACTTTATCCGAATGATAATCATAAAGCCGGACAAAAATTACGCTTAATGCAGCAATATTTCCATTGCGCTTGTTCCGTTGCCGATATTTTAGAACGCCATTTCGCCGAGGGTTATCAACTGGCGGATTTCGCCAAACGTCAGGTTATTCAGCTTAATGATACCCACCCGACGCTTGCCATTCCGGAATTAATGCGTCTGTTACTGGACGATTATCATCTCACCTGGAATCAAGCTTGGGACATTTGCACCAACACCTTTGCCTACACTAATCATACGTTATTGCCGGAAGCCCTCGAACAGTGGGATCAGCGCTTATTCAAACAATTACTGCCGCGCCATTATCAAATCGTGGAAAAAATTAATGATATTTTCCATCAAAAAGTGCGGTCGGAATTCGGCGAGAATTCTCAAGTATGGGAAAAACTTGCGATTCTTTTCGATTACCGCGTACGCATGGCGAATCTTTGCGTGGTGACCTGCTTCCGGGTTAACGGTGTGGCACAGATTCACTCGGATTTATTGGTCACTGATTTATTCCCGGAATATCACAAATTATTCCCGGGCAAATTCTGCAATGTAACGAACGGTATTACGCCTCGCCGCTGGATTCGTCAGGCTAACCCGAAATTAAGCGATTTATTGGATCGCACCTTAAAACAGGATTGGGCCAAAGATCTGGAATTGCTGAACGGCGTGGAAAAATACGTGGACGATGCCGGTTTCCGCGAAGAATATCAAGCGATTAAACATCATAACAAAGTCATACTTGCCAATGAAATCAACCGTACTTTAGCTTTAAAGGTGAATCCGGACGCCATTTTTGACGTGCAAATTAAACGTTTCCACGAATATAAACGTCAACATTTAAACTTACTGAACATTATCGCCGATTATCAATCCTTAAAGGCCAATCCGAATCAGGATTACACGCCGCGCGTGTTCGTCTTCGCCGGTAAAGCGGCGCCGGGATATTATCTGGCGAAAAATATTATCCACGCTATTAATAATGTGGCGGAAATTATCAATAACGACAAACAAGTCAATGATCTCCTACAGGTGGCG
Source organism: Basfia succiniciproducens (assembly GCF_011455875.1). Lineage (NCBI taxonomy): Bacteria > Pseudomonadati > Pseudomonadota > Gammaproteobacteria > Pasteurellales > Pasteurellaceae > Basfia > Basfia succiniciproducens. The sequence goes on from NZ_CP015031.1 coordinate 1,636,465, forward strand.
TTTTTACCGGATTACCGCGTAAGTCTGGCGGAAAAAATTATTCCTGCCGCCGACGTATCGGAACAAATCTCTATGGCGGGGAAAGAAGCGTCCGGCACGGGTAATATGAAACTTGCGCTTAACGGTGCATTAACCTTAGGTACTTTAGACGGCGCAAACGTAGAAATCGCCGAAATGGTGGGCGAAGAAAACGTCTTTATTTTCGGTCACACGGTAGAAAGCGTGCGGGAATTGTTAGCTAAAGGTTATCAGCCGAAAGATTACTACAAAAAAGACAGCGTATTGAAAAATGCGGTGGATTTCTTAGCTCATGGTAAAGCGTCCAATGGCGACAAAGAGACCTTCAGATTAATGCTGGACAGTCTGCTTGAACGGGATCCGTTCCTGGTATTCGCCGACTTCGACAGTTATCGCCTGGCACAACAAAAAATCGGCAGTGCGTATTTAAACCGGGAAGCTTGGTTACGCAGCGCGATTTTAAATACCGCCCGTCTGGGCACTTTCAGCTCGGATCGCTCCATTCGTAATTATCAACAACGTATTTGGTTGAAGAAATAATCACTTTTAGGCGGCTTCTTCCCGATAGGAAGTCGCCTGTTTTTCACTGTATCCGAAGTGTAAGCCATGGAGAAAAAAATAATGACAATAACCACCAAACAATTCCGCCGTGCAGGTATCATGCCTTATTTCTTCGATGAACGGGGCGTAAAAAAATGGGCGCCGCATAATATTAAAAAAGCGCTTTTCAACACTTTTGAAGGCAATATTCAAGCCTCTTTCACGCCGATTCCTGCGGTAAAAATTTTTTATCAAAACCGACCGCACTTTTTACCTATTAACTCGGCGGATAAAAAACATCCGTTAAAAGGTTGCTGGCAGCTGCAATTGGAAAATACCCAAACGGTAATTTCCGGACCTATTAAAACGCGCGGCATTAACTTGCCGAAAGATTTGCCGTTAGGCTACCACCAACTGCAATTACAAAGCGCCGGTAAAGTTTTCAACTGTACGGTTATTGTTGCGCCGCAGTCTTGTTATCAACCTCAGGCATTGCGCGAGCATAAAAAATTATGGGGAACCTTTTTACAGCTTTACACCTTAAAATCCGAGCAAAACTGGGGAATCGGCGATTTCGGCGATTTAAAAAAATTCCTGCAAAATCTTGCACCTTTTCAGGCGGATTTTTTAGGCTTAAACCCGATTCATTCCCTTTTTCCCGCCAATCCCGATTCGGCGAGTCCGTACAGCCCGTCTTCCCGTCAATGGCTGAATATTGCCTATATTGATGTGAATCAATTAGCCGAATTCCAACAAAGCGACGAAGCGCAGGCTTGGTTTAATTCCGCCGAAGTACAGCAAAAACTCACGGAATTACGCCAAGCAGAATGGCTGAATTACGGCGAAATTATTCCGCTGAAATTGAAAGGGTTACGCTTTGCGTTCAAAAAATTTCAGCAAAATCCGACCGCACTTTCTAGCCGCCAATTCGCACAATTTGTGCAACAAGGCGGTGAGAGTTTACAGGTTCAGGCGACTTTTGACGCCCTCCATCAGTATTTAGCCGACCGGTTTGATAACCAATGGGGTTGGGATTTTTGGGCAAAAGAATATCAGGATTATCATTCTACAGCGGTACAACAATTCCGTGCCGAGCATCAAGCGGAGATCGAATTCTACGCGTGGTTACAATTTATCGCCGATCAACAGCTGGCGGAATGTGATGAGGTTTGCCGACAACAGAATATGCGCATCGGCATGTACCGCGATTTAGCGGTAGGAGTAACGGGAAACGGCGCGGAAACCTGGAACGATAAACGGCTTTATTGTTTGAACGCTTCCGTCGGCGCACCGCCCGACGTGTTAGGTCCGCAAGGACAAAACTGGGGATTAACGCCGATGAATCCGCATGTTTTACAACAACAAGGCTACGCACCTTTTATCGAATTGCTGCGAGCCAATATGAAACATTGCGGCGCATTACGTATCGACCACATTATGTCGTTGCTGCGATTATGGTGGATTCCCAAAGGCGACAGCGCGGTAAACGGCGCTTATGTTCGTTATCCGGTGGATGATTTAATTGCCATTCTCGCTCTTGAAAGCCAGCGTCATCAATGTTTAATCATCGGTGAAGATTTAGGCACGGTGCCGAAAGAAATTGTCGGTAAATTAAAAAATGCCGGGATTTTATCCTATAAAATATTCTATTTCGAATTTGACGAACAAGGACAAAGCCGGGATTTACAGACTTATCCTTATCAAGCCATGACCACGTTAAGCACTCATGATTTACCGACAATAAACGGCTACTGGCGCGGTTATGATTTTGAATTAGGGGAAAAATTCGGCGTCTATCCGAATCCGAAAATTCTGGATATTTTGCAACGGGATCGTGTGCGGGCTAAAACCCAAATTTTGCAGCGATTACAGCAACATCATGTGCCGGTAGAGGCAAAAATCAGTACGGAATTAGGTTCGTCCGTGAGCAATAAATTTGTTCATCAATTGCAAACTTATGTGGCGCAGGTGAGCAGCGGATTGTACGGATTCCAACCGGAAGACTGGCTCGGTATGACCGAACCCGTCAATATTCCGGGAACCAGCACTCAATACGCCAACTGGCGCCGCCGTTTAACCGCAAATGTAGAGGATATTTTTGCCGATACGGATATTCAACATCTGTTAAAAGAGGTGAATGCTATTCGTAAGGAATAATTTTGTTGCGAACGTAATGTAATTTTAACGGGTGCCGGATATGGCACCCTTATCAAAACGACGAATATTATAGACCTCTTACGATGACGCATCTTTCCCCAGATACGCAGAATTAGACGGATAATGTTACGGAATATCCCGTCCCTGCGCGGCAACATAAACCTTAATCCATTCTTCCTCAGTGAAGGAAATTCGTAACGCATCCGCCGCGCTTTTTACCCGTTCAATTTTACCGGACCCCATAACCGGCATAATTTTCGCCGGATGCGCCAATAACCAGGCATAAGCCAATGTATCTAAACGGGTTTCTCCTTTCGTTTCACCGATTTCGAGTAATGTTTTTTGCACCGCCCGACTGTTCTCATCCTGATTGAATAAACGACCGCCGGCAAGTGGCGACCATGCCATCGGTTGAATACGTTTTTCCAGTAAAAAATCCAGGGTACCGTCATCAAAAGCCTGACGATGAAGAGGCGAAATCTCAATTTGATTAGTGATTAACGGCTGATTCACATAAGATTGCAACATGGCGAACTTAGCCGGCGTATAGTTAGATACCCCGAAATAACGTACTTTTCCGGTTTGATAAAGTTCATCAAAAGCCCGCGCGATTTGTTCGGGATCCGCACAGGGAGAAAGTCGGTGAATCAGCAATACATCTAAATAGTCGCATTGCAGTTTTTCAATGGAACGTTGCGCCGACCACATAATATGGCGGTAGCTGTTGTCATAGTGATGGGATTTTATATCGGGCAATTCTTCGTTAGGATACAAAATCCCGCATTTGGTCACCAAAGTAAGCTGTGCGCGCAAGGATTTATCCAGCGCCAGCGCCCGTCCGAATTCCGCCTCGGAAGTAAAAGCCCCGTAACAAGCGGCATGATCCAGCGTATCAACGCCTAATTCCAATCCTTGCTTAACGAATGTAAGCAATTCCTGCGGCGATTTCCGCCAGCTTTTTAACCGCCAGAATCCTTGAATTAAGCGACTGAATGTTAAATCGGGAGCCAGTTGAATGTGTTGCATAAAACCTCCAAATAAATTGAATCAAACAGACTTAAGTATAAATCTTTAAAGAAAAAGTGCGGTAGAAAAATATGGATTTTCCGCATAAAAAAAGCGTACCCGATTAGGTACGCTATTAAAAATATAAGCGGCGTTAACCTTCAACGCTATTTTCGCACGTTGCATTTTTGGAAACCGCCTGAATATTCGATAAAGTCACATCGGCGATATTATTCAGCGCCTCTTCCGTTAAAAACGCCTGATGACCGGTAAAAAGCACATTATGGCAGGAAGAAAGGCGACGGAATACATCATCCGTAATAACATCGTTAGATTTATCCTCGAAAAACAAATCCCGTTCATTTTCATAAACATCCATACCGAGAGCGCCGATTTTCTGCCGTTTTAACGCTTCGATTGCCGCCCGGCTGTCAATTAAAACGCCGCGGCTGGTATTAATAATCATTACACCGTCGCGCATTTTATTAAAAGCCGCTTCATTTAATAAATGATAATTATCCGCCGTAGCCGGGCAATGCAAAGTGATAACATGGGATTTTGCATAAAGCTCGTCTAAACCGACATATTTTGCGCCCAACGCTTCCGCCGCCGGATTTTTAAAAGGATCAAACGCCAGAACGTCCATACCGAAGCCTTTTAAAATGCGAATAGCCGCCAAGCCGATTTTTCCCGTACCAATCACTCCGGCGGTTTTGCCGAACATATTAAAACCGACTAATCCTTCCAGAGAAAAATTCGCATCGCGGGTACGCTGATAAGCCTTATGGATACGGCGGTTTAAAGTCAGCATTAATCCGATCGCATGCTCGGCAACGGCTTCCGGCGAATACGCAGGCACCCGTACGACTTTTAATTCCAGCTCTTTTGCCGCCTCCAAATCCACATTATTAAAACCGGCACAACGTAAAGCGATAATTTTCACTCCGATTTGCGCCAACTTTGTTAACACCGGGCGGCTCGCATCATCATTGACGAAAATACAGACGGCATCGGCGCCCTCCGCCATTTTCGCGGTTTGTTCATCAAGTAAAAAATCAAAGAAATGAAGCTCAAAATTAAATTTTTTATTCGCCAAATCCAGATGTTTGCGATCATAATTTTTAGTACTGTAAACGGCAACTTTCATAGTTAGCTCCTTATTTAAACATACTGATTTTGTCAACTATTCTACTCTCTTATGGATCTCAGTCAAGAAAGGATCCGGCAACCGCCGAACAAATGGAGACGAAGAAATTGAAAAGACGAGGAAATCAGCGCGTTAAAAATTCCCGAAAACCCACCGCACTTTTTATTGGAATTTGCTAACCTTAAAAGTGCGGTCAAAAAGTTAAAAATTTTAAGACTGCAATTCCAACGGATTCTTACCCGCTTTACGCAAAGCCTGATGTTCTTTAATAATCGCCATAAAAGGCTGTCCGAAACGCTGCCATTTAATGGCGCCGACACCGTTGATTTGCAGCATTTCCACTTTGCTGGTCGGCTGATACAACGACATTTCCTGCAAGGTCGCGTCACTGAACACAATATAAGGCGGAATGTTTTCTTTGTCGGCAATTTGTTTGCGCAGGAAACGCAGGCGGGCAAATAAATCTTTGTCGTAGTTGGTTACCGCATTACGTTGCGGAGCCTGTACCATGGTAATGGAAGATAATCTCGGCGTGGCCAGTTCCAAAGACACTTCGCCGCGCAGCACGGGACGCGCGCTTTCGGTGAGCTGTAATCTGGTCCCCATGCCGAAATCGCTGATGATTTGTTGTACAAAGCCCAAATGAATCAGCTGACGAATTACCGATTGCCAGTATTCTTTGCTTTTATCTTTGCCGATTCCGTAGACTTTCAACTCATCATGTTGATTTTCTTTTATTTTCTGATTCTGCAAACCGCGCATTACGCCGATTACGTATTGCGTGCCGAAACGTTGCCCGGTACGATAAATGGTCGAAAGGATTTTCTGCGCATCTAATAATCCGTCATATTTTTTCGGCGGATCAAGGCAGATATCGCAGTTATTGCATGGCGTTTGGCGATTTTCGCCGAAATAATTTAACAGCACTAAACGGCGGCAGGTCTGGCTTTCGGCAAATTCGCCGATGGCTTCCAGCTTATGCCGTTTAATATCCCGTTGCGGGCTTTCCGGCTCTTCCAATAAAATTTTATGCAACCAGGCATAATCCGCCGGCTCGTAAAACAGTACCGCTTCCGCCGGCAGGTCGTCCCGCCCCGCGCGCCCGGTTTCCTGATAATACGCCTCAATGCTGCGAGATAAATCAAAATGCGCCACAAAACGCACATTAGATTTGTTGATCCCCATACCAAAAGCAATGGTCGCCACTACCAATTGAATATTATCCCGTTGAAACGCCTGCTGCACCGCGTCCCGCTGCGACGACTCCATGCCCGCATGATAAGCGGCTGCGGAAATGCCTCTTTTCTTCAGGGCTTCCGCAATGCGCTCCACTTTGCTACGGCTGTTGCAATAGACGATACCGCTTTTACCTTTTTGCGCCGCCACAAAATTGCATAATTGCTCCATCGGTTTGAATTTTTCCACCAAGGTATAACGAATATTCGGGCGGTCAAAACTACCTACATACAAGTGCGGTTCGTTCAGGCTGAGATTTTGCAGAATATCCTGCCTGGTTGTACTGTCCGCCGTGGCGGTCAGCGCCATAATCGGCGCATGAGGAAAACAACCTTTCAGTCCGCCGAGCTGAGTATATTCGGGACGGAAATCATGTCCCCATTGGGAAATACAATGGGCTTCGTCAATGGCGATAAAACTCACGTTACACAGCGAAATAAACTGAAAAAAGCTGTTGGTCATTACTTTCTCAGGAGAAAGATAAAGCAATTTCAGTTCGCCCGAAATGGCTTTATTTTGCACCTGTTGCTGCTGTTCCAAACTTTGGGTCGAATTCAGAAAATCGGCGGCAATGCCGTTTGCCAGAAGCTGATCCACCTGATCTTTCATTAAAGAAATTAACGGCGAGATAACCAGCGTTAAACCAGCAAAACAAAGCGCCGGAATTTGATAGCAAAGAGATTTGCCGTTACCCGTCGCCATTACCACTAAACTATCGCGCCCGCTTAATGCCGCCTGAATTACTTCCTGCTGCCCTTTTCGGAAAGTTTGATAGCCGAAAACAGAATGCAACACATCAAGTGCGGTAGAAATTTCAGGATTTTCTACCGCACTTTTTATTAGTTCCGGTTTTATAGCTTCAGACCGATTGCTCAGTTCTGCGGTCATTAAGCAAAACTCACTTCTTCACCGTGAGCGGCGCATGCTTGCGCAAGACAATCCCAAAAGCGTTTGCCTTCGTAATTCAGCCAATCGCCGTTTTTATATGAAAAATGGAATCCGCCCAATTTGCTGGCGAGCCAAAGCTCTAATAAGGGTTCTTGCTTGTTGATAACAATTTGCGTGCGGTTTTCAAAAGTGATGGTAAACACCGCCCCTTGGCGCTCGCAATCCGCGTCAATATCCTGATTTTCCAGCTGTTCTTCAATACTGTCCCAAATTTGGTCAATGTTTTGGTGAAATTCCGCTATGTTCATAAAATTACCTTATTTTTTCCTTTAAGGTCAGAATTATAGATATTTTCCGTCTTTAAAGATAGAATGAATGCAAATTTTCATCTATCAGGAACTCAAAATGAAAAAATTTATTTCTCTCCTTATTTTGACCGCACTTTGTGCATCCGTCACCGCTTGCGGCGTAAAAGGCCCCCTTTATTTCCCGGAGCAGGAACAACCGAAACAAGAACAAGCCGAATAATCAGTAATCAGGATACAACATATGGATTTTTTCCAATATAAAAACAATAAATTATACGCAGAAGATCTGTTAGTGAGCGAATTAGCCGAACAATTCGGCACACCGCTTTATATTTATTCGCGCGCAACTCTTGAACGCCACTGGAAAGCTTTCGACAGCGCATTGGGCGACCATCCGCATTTAGTTTGCTTCGCGGTGAAATCCAACCCGAATATCGCTATTTTGCAGGTGATGGCAAAATTAGGCGCCGGTTTTGATATTGTTTCCCAAGGGGAATTGGAACGCGTTATCGCCGCCGGCGGCGACCCGCATAAAGTAGTGTTTTCCGGCGTAGCGAAAAATGAAAAAGAAATCGCCCGCGCTTTGGAACTGGACATCCGCTGTTTTAATGTGGAAAGCCTTGCGGAATTGCAACGTATTAATGAAGTTGCCGGCAAATCGGGTAAAATTGCGCCCATTTCATTACGGGTAAACCCTGACGTTGACGCCCATACCCACCCTTATATTTCTACCGGATTAAAAGAAAATAAATTCGGTGTGAGCGTTGACGAAGCCCGTGAAGTTTATCGTTTGGCAAGTCGATTGCCGAATATTAAAGTAACGGGGATGGATTGTCATATCGGTTCGCAATTGACTGAAATCCAACCGTTTTTAGACGCCACCGATCGATTAATCCTTCTGCTTGAACAATTACGCGAAGACGGCATTGAACTTGAACATTTAGACTTAGGCGGCGGCTTAGGCGTAACTTACAGCGATGAAATGCCGCCTCATCCAAGCGAATACGCCACGGCATTATTAAACAAATTAAAACAATATACGAACTTAGAAATCATTATGGAACCGGGGCGCGCAATCAGTGCGAATTCAGGCATATTAGTGACTAAAGTTGAATATTTGAAAAGTAACGAAACCCATAATTTCGCTATTGTGGACGCCGGTATGAACGATATGATTCGCCCGGCTCTGTATCAGGCTTATATGAATATCATCGAAGCCGACCGCACTTTAAACCGGGAAAGCAAGATTTATGATGTGGTAGGTCCGATCTGCGAAACGTCCGATTTCTTGGGTAAACAACGCCGATTAGCCATCGCCCCGGGCGATTACTTGGTGCAACGTTCCGCCGGTGCTTACGGAGCAAGTATGTCTTCCACCTACAATTCGCGCCCGCTGACGGCGGAAGTAATGGTTGACGGCTCACAAGCCCATTTAATCCGCCGTCGTGCGGAACTGACCGAATTGTGGGAGTTAGAATCCCTATTACCTTAAACAGGAGGAGATAATGAAACTTTATTATTTACCCGGCTCTTGCGCCACCGTGCCTTATGTCGCCCTTGAATGGATTGGCGAACCTTACGAAGCGCAGGCAGTAACTCACGACTATATAAAATCGGCGGAATATCTTGCGTTAAATCCACAGGGGCAGGTTCCTTTACTGGTGGACAATGATCTGGTTTTAACACAAAATATCGCTATCTTAACGTATTTAGACAACCTCTTCCCGGAAAAGAAAATCTTCGGCAGCAAAACCGCCCGGGACAAAGCAAAAGCAATGAAATGGCTGGCATTTTTTAACGGCGATCTGCACAAAGCCTTCGTACCGCTTTTCCGCGTACCGGCTTATGCGGAAGGCAATGAAGAATTAACCAATGAGATACGCAAAGATGCCGCCGCTAATGTTATCAGAATGCTTTCTATAGCCGACGAATATCTTACCCGCCACATTCACTTCGGCGAACAGATATCCGTTGCAGACGTATATCTATTCGTTGAATTACGTTGGTGTAAAATGTTAGGGCTGGATCTCAGCCAATTCGCCAACCTTCATGCATTCTATCAACGCATTGCCGCCGATGTCGGCGTAAAAACCGTGTTGATAAAACAGGGAATTTCGGAATAATTTCAAGCAGATATAACAGCATCGCCCTGCCCTGTCTGAACGGCGGCAATCATGCTTTCGCCGATCAGAAAAGCCCGTTCGCGCAACCGCGCAATGTTATCGGCGGGCATTTTATGCGGGCTACGCTTGCTGAAATTTATCCAGCCATGCGAGATAGCCTGCCGCGCTTTGTTCTATCGCTGTATGGCGGCTCCGCTATACCCAGCATTGCTGTCTATCGTATGAAATGCGAACAGAGGCTGCCAGTCGGCATTGCAGTAGCGCATGGATTTCACGGCTTCGTACTCCGGGCTGGTGTACCACGCGCGGGCTGCCGCCATATCGGGGAAGCGCAGGACGACCGAGCCGTCAAAATCCGCCCCTTCAAAGGCTTCGTGCGCTCCATTGGCTACCAAGATTTCGCCGCCGAAAGGGGCAAGTGTCGGCACGCCCAATTGCAGATAGCGGTCGTAAGCCGCTTGGTCTTTCATTTCGTCCCGAATAAAAACAACATAAGCTGTCATATGATTTTCCTTGTTTAAACATAAAATAAATGTGTAGAGATGGCTACACAACCCTATCTTCTTCCGTAACCGAGGTTAATTTCGCCAATTTCGGGGCAAGGTAATTCCGCATATCGTCCATCAGCGAATAAACCACAGGTACGAAAACCAAACTCAACAGAGTGGAAGCAGTTAAGCCACAAATCACAGCAATTGCCATAGGAGCTCGGAATGCTGCACTTGCACCACCGGCAAAAACAGCAGGGATCATACCTGCTACCATAGCAATAGTGGTCATGATAATCGGGCGGACGCGTTCTGCGCCTGATTGAATCAGCGCGGTGGTGCGTTCCACCCCTTGTTGACGTTTTTCAATCACAAAATCCACCAGCAGAATCGAGTTTTTGGTCACAATCCCCATCAACATCAAAATACCAATCACCGACGACATATCTAACGCGGCACCATACAACAACAAGCCTAACGCCGCCCCGCCGATAGAAAGCGGAAGTGCGGTCAAGATCGTGAACGGTTGTAAGAAATCTTTAAACAACAGTATCAGTACCAACAGTACCATTGCCACGCCTGTTGCCATGGCAAAACCGAATTGACTAAACATTTCATCCATATATTCGGCATCACCGGCAGACGGCACACGCACGCCGTCGGGCAGGTTTTGCATTATCGGTAGTTCGTTGATTTGCGATAAGGCGGTACCGATGGTTTGCCCAACTGCCAAATCCGCTTCCACTGCAATACGGCGTTCGCGATCAAAGCGTTCCAAACTTGCCGAACCTGCCCCAAACTGAATATCCGCAATTGTGTTTAGGATAACCGTACCACCGTTACTACTGGCTACACGTAGATGTTGTAATACTTCGGGTTGATTGCGTTCGTTTTCCGACAGCGTTACCCGAATCGGAATTTGTCGGTCTGGTAAATTGAAACGTGCGGCGTTGCCGTCTGTTGTACCCAAAGTTGCAATTTGTAGTAAATTTCCGACCGCTTGTGAGCTAATACCGGCTTGAGCAGCTTCGTTTTTTCGCAGTTTGACTTGCAATTCCGGCTTGACTAACGGTGCATTAATTTGCACATTTTCAATGGATTTTATTTCTTGCATTTGTTTTTTTAATTTGGCAGCTGTTTGATCAAGTTTTACCGGATCGTTACCTGTCAGTAAAATTGACACATCGCGCCCTGCCATTTCATTGCGGAAATTGGTGCGAATATCGGCGAATTTAACCAACTCATCACGTAATTTATCTTCAAATTCCTTTTGTGAAACCGATCGTTCCTTGTAAGGTTTGAGCTTAATCAGCACTTCGCCTTTGTTAATTTCACTACTCCCTGCGGTGGTAAACACTAGATCTACCTCATTAAACTCACGAATGATACGGTCAAGCTGTTGTAGCATGTCATCGGTTTGCGCTAACGGACTGCTTGGTGGCAAGGTAATGTCAATTTGGCTCATCCCCGTATCGCCTTTTGGTACAAAGCCTGTTGGGAGTTGTGGAATTATCATCGCTGACATCAACAACAGCCCACCGCCCATTAGCAATGTGGTTTTGCGAAATTGCAGGGCTTTTGCTAAGAGACTCAAATAGCTTTTCTTCAGTCGTCCTACATGTTGCGCAGTATGATGTTCGGAAATATGTGGTTTTAGTAAATAAGCAGCCAATAAGGGGATAGCAAGGCGAGCGACCACCAAGGAACTCAACACTGCCGCGGCGACCGTTGTACCAAACTGCCCGAAATATTGTCCGGTCATACCGTCAATAAAACTCACCGGCAGGAATACGGCAACAATACTGGCGGTAATGGCAACAACAGCCAAACCAATAGCATCAGATGCATCCAATGCAGCTTGAAAAGGACGTTTGCCTTGCTGCATATGGGTTTCAATGTTTTCAATCTCGACAATTGCATCATCCACCAAAATTCCAATCACCAACGTAATCGCCAACAATGAAATACTGTTGAGCGTGTAACCAAGCAATTTCATTATCCAAAAGGCAGGCAAAATGGAAAGCGGTAAGGCAATCGCCGCCACTAAGGTAGCGCGCCAGTTACGCAAAAACAGCCATACCACCAGTACCGTTAAAGCTGCACCTTCCAGTAATGTGGAAATTGCCACATCGTAGTTTTCACGCGTGGTATCTACCGAGTTATGCACTTCAGTTAAGTGAATATCGGGGTAAGTTTCGATTAGCTTTTTCAACGCTTGCTGAATGCCGCTTTCCACCACCGTATCGCTGGAGCCTTTGGAGCGAAACACTTGGAAACCCAACACTTCACGCCCATTTAAACGGGTTCGGCTACGCATTTCGGCGTGACTGTCAGTAATGGTAGCAAGTTCCGACAATTTCACTTTGCGGTTATCGCTTAACGCAATCGGTAAATTGGCAAGATCGTCTAAGTTTATTTGGCTACCGATCACTCGGACAGATTGTTCCTGATTAAACCATTCCACTCGACCTGCCGGTACATTAGCATTGGTTTGAGCAAGTTGTTGGCTAACCTGTTCGGCGGTAATCTCCAAAGCATTAAGTTTTGTTGATTGCAACGCCACACGGATTTCACGTTTTTCACCACCCAAGCGTTTCACTTGTTGCACGCCATTAACGGCTAACAATTCACGGCTGACCGCATCATCAATAAACCATGCTAGCTCGGTTTGGTTCATATTCAGCGACTGCACCGCATAATAGCCCAGTGCGGCTCCTTCAGTGTCCATTCGCTCAACAATAGGATTATCAATATTTTGTGGCAAATCGCCACGAATTTGCGTAATCGCATTACGCACATCGTTCACCGCACGGTCGGTATCGGTTTCCAAACGGAATTCCACCGAAGTGGTGGACGTACCTTCGGTAATGCTGGAGGTAATATGGCGCACGCCCGCCATACCGGCAACCGCGTCTTCTACGCGGCGGGTAACCGAATTTTCCAGTTCGTCGGGCGAAGCCCCCGTTTGCGAAATTGTAATATTAACTGCAGGAAAGCTGATATTCGGGTCGGCGTTAATCGGCAGCGCCTGAAACGAACGAATTCCCATTATTGTCAAAAGCAAAAACAGCACAATAATCGGAATCGGATTGCGGATTGCCCAAGCGGAAATTCTGAAATTCATTATTCCGCTCCCTTCGATAATACTGCTTCCACTTGATCACCTTCATTGATCAATGCGCCTGCTTTTTGCACGACTTGCTCGCCAACTTGCAAACCTGACAAGACTTCAGCTTGGATTTGGCTCACTTCGCCAAGAGTAATCTTACGGCGAACTACCATACCATCGGCATTTACCACCATAACAAAGTGATTGCCGTCAGCACCAAAATTCACTGCGCTGAACGGTACGGCAATTTGTGCCGTCATTTCAGGTAACTGAACGGCAGCATTTATAGGTGTGCCAAATGGCACTTGCAACTTTTCCTGTAAGGCAATATGAACTTTAGCTGTGTGGGTTGCACTGTCTATTTGGGAAGAAATTAAGCGAATTAGACCGCTTGTAACCTTATCAAGCATTTGCACATTAGCAACCAAACCTGTTTTCAATACCGAAATCTCGTCAGCACTGGCTCGCACCACGGCTTCCAATACACCATCACGCGCAATATGAAATAAGGCGTTGCTGTCGGTTAAGTTACCCGCTTGTGCCGAACGTTGCGTAACAATGCCGCTCGTTGGGGCAAGAACTTCCGCTTTTTTACGTTGATGACGACTATCGTCAAGCTGTGCCTGGACCTGTGCAATTTCAGCTTTTGCCGCCTGTATCGCAGCCCTTGCACTTTCTGCTTTAGCTCGTTGCTGATCTAATTCCTGACGACTGACCGCATCCGTTTTTATCAACTGCTGATAGCGTTTAAGCGTTGCTTCCGCCTCTTTTAATGTGGATTGTTGTGATACTAAATTGGCTTTGGCTCGCTGTAGTAAAGCATCATTTTGGCGAAATTGCGATTGCACTTGGCTTTGTTCCAAGGTAGCTAAAACTTGTCCTTGCTCCACCCAATCGCCCACTTCTGCTTTCACATCCAATACCTGCAAGCCTTGTAATGGCGTGCCGACAGACACATCATCTTTTGCCTGGATTGAACCGGAGAGCAATAAGCGGTAATTCAGTTGAGTCGGCTGAACTTGTACCACGTTCACTTTCATGCGTGATGTGGTTTCCGCAACTTCCGTTTGCGCTTCGCCGCAAGCGGTCAAAGCCAGCGCCAATAATAAAATCAAGTATTTTTTCTTCATAAATCCTACACCTCCACCCGCTTGCCAATATCTTTCAAATTGGAAAACTCCTCCAGCAATCGCGGCATATCGTCCAGGCTCATGGCAAATTGCCATAAGTAGGTAATCACCGCATAAATATGCCCGGCTTTTACGCCTTGGGTGGTGGCGATTTGCACCACGGTGACGCCGAACAGCAGCGCCATCGCCACGCCAATCCACAAATAACCCGCCGCTTCACGATTGGAAATGCGGATACGCAGTTTTGCCAGCCAGCCGTAGTGTTTGTTGAGCTGGTAGCCGTTGTTGCGCTCGATGACGTCCACTTCTTTTTCCAAACGGTTGTTGAGTTTGAGGTAGAGCAAATCATTGGTTTTGGCGTATTTCGGCATTAAAAAGGCGAAGAACGCCAAAATCGCACAAGCGGTAACCCCTGCCCAGAATTCCAGAATCAGCAACATCAGCGCCGAGCCGATAATCTGAAAAGCGGACATCATCAAAATCGGCAAATGCTGCTCGAAGAAATCCACAAACTGGCGGGATAGCGCAACGCGTGCGGTAACGGAAGAGGTATCCAAGCCTTTCGCACGCTGGCTTGCCACCACCGGCACGGCAAGTTCCGCATAAATTCGGGCGAATGCGCGGGTATCCACCGCGCGGCGCATGGCGCCGATACTCCAGATAACCAGCACCAACAATGAATAAGAAAGCGATGTCCACACATCGCCGCTCATCATCGCATTAACCGCGAAACTGCCGAATACGGGATAGGTCAAAAATAAAACGTTTTCCGCCGCCACTAAACCAAAAGTGCCGGCAAGGCGTTTTTTGTTGTTTTTAGCGATGGATTTTAAGTTGCCCAAGGCATTGGATGTCTGCATTATTCCACCCCTAAATTTTTGCTTAAGACTTTGTTTAAGCGGATTAAATCCTGCACCAAGGTCGCCAGTTTTTCTTCGCCGAATTCGACCGCACTTTGTTGCTCCGCCGCCGTTTGCGCTTCAATAATCGGCGCAATCACGGCAAAACCGTCTGCGGTCAAATTCATCAACTTACCGCGCTTGTCATTCGGGTCGGGCACAAACGCCAACCAGCCGCGTTCAACAAGCTGTTTGCACACAAACGACACCGTCTGCTTCGGCAATTCCCAATCCGCCACAATGTCTTTCTGCGAACAGCCCTGATGGTGATAAACGGAATACAGCACGACATATTCGTTCTCCGCCAAGCCCATTTTTCTTGCGTACTTCATGTAAATCTGAAGCGACTGCATCATGGTTTCGGCTAATAAATCAATGGAAGTGATATGGTTTTGCATGGTATTAAGGTCTAATATTGGACTAAATGAAAGCGGTATTTTAGTCTAATTTTGGACTTTGTCAATCGTGGGGGTATAAAAATGCCTGTCTGAAAGTGGTTTCAGACAGGCAATATCTCTTTTCCTTTACAGCCTTACCAAAATCTTGCCAATTTGGGCATTGCTTTCCATATAACGATGGGCGCCGGCAATGTCATCAAAAGCAAAAACCTTGTCAATTTCAGGTTGTAGCTGATCGCTTGGCGTATTACTCACGAGTGAGTATTATGAAAAAATCTGTTTATTTTTTCACTTCGATCGGCGTATATTCCACGGGAATCCAAGAATAGCCGCCTTTTTCTTCAGCACGGATATGACTGATACCGGGGAATGGTAAGTGATCACCAGCGATCCAAGTTTTATTTTTTGTTAATTCAGGTAATAAACGAAGACGTGCTTCTCTCGCCCCCTGCGCATTAACATCAAATGAAAAAGTGCGGTAAAAATCCTTAAATTTTTACCGCACTTTTAGTCTTAGTTATTTATTGAATTTTGCGTCAAGGGAAATTCTGCCTGCGCCTGTAATCATCAGAATTAAATAAGTCATGGAGTAAAGCACCGCTAATTCGCCTTGGTTTTCAACCGGGTTGAATAAGGTTTCGGCGCTTGCGTGGAACATGAAGTATGCCACCGCCATTTGACCCGCCAGGATAAATGCGGTAAAGCGGGTGAACAAGCCCAGGATGATGAAGATTCCGCCCAGGGTTTCGATGATGCCGCCTACGCCCATTAATGATGTGAGCTCAACGCCGCCGGTTAATTTTTGTAAACCGTGTAATAAGAACATATAGCCGATGATGACACGGGTCAGTAATAAAATTACCGGGCTAAGGTTTGTCGCCAGAGTTTTGATTAAGTTGTCTAATTTGTAGATTGGATTCATTTTGTTTTCCTTCTGTGAAATTGAAATTTAATTAACAAGAAACGTTTTATTGCGTTTCGATGTGATGCATTTTAATTAAATACAAATTTGCAACAAGATACAAAAATCAAAAAATATTTTGCATAAATAGAAAGATAGAATGCGGAACGCCTGAAATGAAAAGAGCGGATTTTATCCCGCTCTTCAAGTTTGCTATTTGATTTTATATTTCTTCGTCCAGAATTTTTTGGATTTCCAGTTTAAGCTCTTCATCCTGTTCAAAAGCGATTTTCAGCATATCCGCATTGGTAAACATCGGTTTTTTCGGATCATAAACGTCCGCCATTAATTTTACGCTATGACGATCTTTGCCAAAGAACATATTGCCGATACGGTGTACTTTTTCCTGTTCGATACCAAGCGTCGTTAAGGCTTGTTTGCCGGTTCTTAAGGCGCTGTCGAAGGTTTCCCTGATTTGTACGTTCGCCCCGGCCTGCGCTAATTCAAAAACATGATGGCGATCGTAAGCGCGGGCAATAATTTTTGCTTTTGGGTTGATTTGACGGATGTGCTGTACGATTTTAGTTGCCTGTTTGGTATTATCAATGGCGACAATCACCAGTTTGACCGTTTCAATTCCCGCTCTATGCAGCAGATCCGGGTGGCAGGCATCGCCGAAATAGCTGCGAATGCCGCGTTTTTTCATGCCGCTAACCAGTTTTGCGTCTTTATCAATAATAGTCGGTTGAAAACCGGATGCCCGCAATAAGTGGTTGACTATTTGACCAAACCGTCCTAATCCGATAAGAATGATGTCGTTTTGTTCTTCAATCACATCATTTTCCAGCACTTCTCTTACGGCAAATTTAGGCGCGATCCATTTTTGATAAATCACAATAAAAAGCGGTGTTAATGCCATTGATAACACGACGATTGCCGTCATATTGGCATGCACTTCCGCGCTTATTACGCCTTGTAGTGTGGCAGAGGAAAATAATACGAAAGCAAATTCACCGCCCTGCGCCATCAAAACTGCGCGATCCAGAGATTGTAGTTTGGTGGAGCCGGTAGCTCTGGCAACCGCATAAATAATGATGCCTTTGGTTATCATCATAAGGAACAGTGCCGACACAATCATTTTCCAGTGATTTAAAACATGGGTTAAGTCCAGGCTCATTCCCACGCCTAAGAAAAACAAGCCGAGTAATAACCCTTTAAAAGGGTCAATATCCACTTCAAGCTGATGCCGGAAGCTGGAATTCGACAGCAATACGCCCGCTAAAAATGCACCCATTGCCATTGATAAACCGGTGGCTTCCATTAATAAGGCGGAACCTAACACCACAAACAGCGCAACTGCGGTCATTAATTCCCGAATTTTGGTTTTCGCCACTAGGCGGAATAACGGGTCAAGCAACCAAATGCCGGCAACAATCAGCAAGGCTAAACCGGCAAAAGAGACGATGATATGTTGCCATAGGGAATGGGATTGCAGTGAGTCTGCAGTTTGTGCGGGAGAGAGAATAGCAACTAAAGCCAATAAGGGTACAATCAGTAAATCTTCAAAAAGCAGCACGGCGATAATTCGGCGGCTCGGATCCGAGGTCATATCATTACGGTAACTTAGCGTTTGCATAACGATAGCGGTGGAAGTCAGCACAAAACCGCTTGCCGCAATAAATGAAAATTGTAATGAAAAGTTATAAAGCAAGCCGATTGCGGTTAATGCACCCGTCGCACCAAGTACCTGAAGACTGCCCATGCCGAAAATATATTTGCGTAAGCCCCATAATTGCTTCGGCTGTATTTCAAGCCCGACTAAAAACAGGAACATTACCACGCCAAGCTCGGCGATATGAATAATAGTGGTCGAATCGGTGAACAATGCCAGCCCAAAAGGTCCGATTGCCAGACCTGCGGCAAGGTAACCCAACACTGGGCCTAGACCGATTTTCTTAAATAAGGGCACGACAATGATTGCGGCACCTAAGAAAGTCACAATACTGACTAAATAATTTGCACCTTCGGTAACCATAATTTCTCCTTGGTAAAAATAAAATAAAGGCGGATTTTATTCCGCCTTAATATGGGGCGCAGAGATTTAAACCAATATCCGCACGCCTTAATTATCGTAAATCGAACAACAAAAATTCCACCTCGTCCGAGGTTTCGATAGTTGCCAATTCTTCCGCGCTTATACCCAGCGCATCAGAAGTTGCAAGTGCGATATCATTAACCGTTAAATTACCTTTTACCACCTGCAGCCAGTAATTTCTGCGGGAATTTAACCCAAGCTCCACTTTTTGGTGTGCTTTATATTGGTGACGCCAAAGTTTCATATCCTGATAGACTTTGAACGATTCGCCTTCCGCATCGGGCGATAAAATCAATGTTGCCCCTTCTTTATCGGCAAACTGTTTTTGATCGTAACGGGGTTTAATGCCCTGTTCGTTCGGCATAATCCAGATTTGCAGAAGGTGCAAAAGCTCGCTTTCGCTCGGGTTAAATTCCGAATGATAGATACCGGTACCGGCAGACATAATTTGAAACTCGCCGGCAGTAAAGGTTTTCACATTGCCCATGCTGTCTTTGTGCGCAATGGCGCCTTGCAGCACATAGGTCAGAATCTCCATATCCTTGTGCGGATGGGTGCCGAACCCCATGGTCGGCTGAATGAAATCTTCATTGATCACGCGCAAGTCGGAAAAATGCATATGATTGCGGTCGAAATAATCGGCAAAAGAGAAAGTATGGTAGCTGTCTAACCAACCGTGATTTGCATGTCCGCGCTCGTTGGATTTTCTTAATTGTAACATAATTTATTTCCTCTATTTAATTTGTAGAACGCCAAATTGCGTTAGTGGGGTGATTTTATTTGAAGATAAATTTGCAACAAGATACAATTTTCAAAGAATATTTTGCAAAAATGGAAAGATAACATGAAAGAAATCAGTTTAGACGATATGCGGTTGTTTGTCTCCGTGGTGCAATCGGGCAGCCTGAGCCATGCCGGCGAATTAACCGGCATACCGGTTTCGCGGCTTAGCCGCCGTTTGACCCAACTCGAACAGGCCTTAGGTACGCAGTTGCTTAATCGCGGGAAAAAAGGCGTAAGCTTAAATGAATTAGGCGAACGTTTTTTCGAACATTCGCAACAGATGCTGCAACAGGCGGAACTTGCCATTGAAAGCGTACAAAAAAGTCTGGAAAACCCGAGCGGATTGCTGCGGATTTCCGTTGCCGCCGATATTTTCTATCTGTTTATTCAGCCGTATTTAGCTACCTATTTGAATGAAAATCCGCAGGTCAATCTTGAGATAAACCTGAGTAATCAGAAAATCAATATGATTCAGGACGGTATTGATCTCGCCGTCAGAACCGGCATTATTGATAATGAAAATGTGGTTGCCCGCCTGTGGAAAAAAATGGAATTCGGTGTATTTGCCAGCCAGGCTTATCTAGCCCAATACAGCGAACCGCAAAGCCCGAACGATCTTTATCAACACCATATTATCAGCCAAATGCACACTCTGCCCTGGCGGTTTCAGCAAGGAAATCAAGAAGTAGCGGTGTTCCCTCACAGCAGGCTGACCTGCAACGATTTCGCTATCGTCGAACAGCAGCTCAAGCAGCATTCGGGCATTGGTATTTTGCCTATAACCAAAAATCATAACCGCTCGGATCTGATTCGAATTTTAGCGGATTGGCAACTGCAAAGCGTGCCGGTTTCATTGATTTATTACCGCAACCGCGGCGCGATTGCTACGGTACGCAGCTTTGTGGAATTTTTGCAGCGATTGGTTTGAATTTGAAATTTTGCCAAAATTGACCGCACTTTTAGAGAATCGTGCAAAAATCATAGAGCATTATGCTATTGTTTTTTGATAAAGAAATTTATAATGCACTTGTTTTTTTATGAGGTACATTTGTGAAGAATAAACGTGCCTTAATTATTTTTTAATTATATTTTAGGAACTTTTATGATAAACATCCCATCTTTAATTCAGGCGCAGCGTAATTTTTTTGCCAAAGGCGCCACAAAGTCACTCTCATTTCGTAAAGAACAGCTTTTACGGTTAAAAGCTTTATTAGAAGAAAATACGCAAGCTATTATTGAAACCCTAAAAATCGATTTAAATAAACCCGCCGATCAAGTTATGCTGGCGGAAATTTCACCGTTGATTCATGAAATTGATTACATGCTGGAAAATTTAGATCGCTTGGCGGCGCCTAAAGATGTGGAAAGCCCGGAAACTTTAAGCTTTTTTGGCACGGGTGAATATCACAGCCAAATCATTTACGAACCCTACGGCGTAACCTTAAATATTTCCCCGTGGAATTATCCGATTCAGCTTTCAATCTCACCGATTATCGGCGCAATTGCTGCGGGTAATACCGTAGTGTTGAAACCTTCCGAGTTTACCGCGGCGACTTCCGCCTTATTAAACCGTTTGGTTGCGCAGTATTTTGTCCCCGAATTTTTTGTGGTGATTGAAGGCGACGTGGAGGTAAATCAAGCGCTACTAGCGGAAAAATTCGACTATATTTTCTTCACCGGTAGCGTACCGGTCGGTCGCATCGTGATGGCGGCGGCAAGTAAACATTTAACGCCGGTTACCTTGGAATTAGGCGGGAAAAGCCCGTTTATCGTAGATAAAAGTGCAAATCTTGAACAGGCCGCCGAGTCGTTGATTTTCGGTAAAACCTTTAATAGCGGGCAAACCTGTATTGCGCCGGATTATTTGCTTATTCAGCAAGATGTGAAGGCGGAATTTGTTGCGATTTTAAAGCAAAAATTACAGCAAAAATTCGATGATAACCCGTTTGAGAATTATGCAAAAGTGGTGAGCGAACGCCATTATTTACGCATTAAATCTTTCTTGAATGATGGCAAAATTGTTGCCGGCGGTTTATTTAATGACGAAACTCATCAAATGTTGATGACCGTGTTAGACGGCGTTACCTGGGAAAGTCCGGTTATGCAGGATGAGATTTTCGGCTCCGTATTGCCGATGCTCACATTTAACGGTTTTGATGAGGCTATTGAGCGGATTTTAGCTCAGCCAAAGCCACTGGCGCTTTACTGCTTTACCGAAACTGAAGAAAATGCAACTGCGGTTTTATCGCAGGTTTCTTTTGGCGGCGGTGCCATTAACAGTTGCTTCCTGCATTTCTTCAATCACAATCTACCGTTTGGCGGCGTAGGTGATAGCGGAATGGGCAGTTATCACGGTGATCGCAGTTTCTATGAGCTTAGCCATGAAAAAGCGGTAGTAACACGTAAAATAGTTTAGTAAATTGAAAAAAGGCGGAGAATTTCCGCCTTTTTTGTGTCTGAATATCAAGAACCGCACGAAAAGTGCGGTTAAATTTTAAAGAATTTCAGTAATATTCATAAAATATCAGGAAAACTTATGTTGAATTGGTTAATCCGGCAAACGCTAAAACTAAAATCGGGCGAGAAGGGCACTATGGGCATTGAAACGCCCGTTCCGGAGCTTTTTGTTTTTCATTCCGAAACCGATTTGCGGGATGTCAGCCAGTTGCAGGAAAGCGGTATCTGTTTGATTTTGCAAGGTAGAAAAGATGTACGGGTGGGCGATCAACATTATCGGTATCAGGCGGGGGAATTTGTTTGTTATACCGTGGATTTGCCTATTATGACGGAATATCTCACGGATGATGGCGGTTATTTGGATCTCCGGCTGTTTTTTGATTTGCCCTTAATGCGTGAAATTATTGACGAGTTGAACCGGCAAAATTTTTCATTTGCGCCGGCTTCTCAGCAAAAAATTGTCAGCACGGCTTCGCCGGAATTAATCCGCGCTTTTGAGATGCTTATCAGTTTAACGGAAAATTCGCAAGATTTGCCGATTATGCTGCCGCTGATTAAGAAAGCCATTTATTTTTACCTACTGACCGGCGAACAAGGCGGTACCCTGCGCCAAATCGCCTTGCAAAACAGCAACAGCCAGCGCATTGTCGAAACGGTGGGCTGGTTGAAAGAGCATTACAACGAAAGTTTTGATATTGAACAATTAGCCGCTGCGAGCAGTATGTCCATATCTGGGTTCTATGCGCAATTTCGCCGTTTAACCGGTATGAGTCCGTTACAGTATCAGAAAAATCTGCGTTTAACCAAAGCCAATGCGCTGCTTAAACTAGGGCAAAAAAATATCTCGGAAATTGCTTTTGAAATCGGTTATGACAGTCTGCCGCAATTCAGTCGGGAATATAAACGTTATTTCGGGCATTCGCCGAGATCGGATTTATCACGCGCCGGTTAAGCGCTTAAGACCGTCTTATCAATAAAAATCCGTAAAAATCGACCGCACTTTTATATAATTAAGTGCGGTAACTTCCATTAATAATAGGTTTTTCTTAGGATTTCCGTCAGTAAATCAAATACTTTAAGTACCCGGGCGGGAGTGACGGTCTGATAAGGGCGATAAAGAAAAAGCTGCCATTTATCAATTTGTATTTCAGGAAAAAGTTGAATTAATTCTCCGCGTTCCAGATAAGGTTTTACCATAAAATCATTGATTAAGCCCGCACATTTGCCAAGCAAAACCGCCTGCAGCGCGCTGTAATTATCGACGGAATAAAAAGCGGGATTTTTCGGATTTAGAGTGATGTCCTCATTTAAAAACAAAGTCCAAGGCTTACCCGTATTGGAATTAATGGGAATTGCCATGGGGTAGCGTCGTTCAAAATCCGTTAGATCGGTCGGCTGTCCGAGTTTTTTAACTAACGCCGGTGAGGCTACCAGCACATCGCCTATTTCTGTGATTTTTCGCACCACAAAATCCTGATCGGGTTCCAAGCCAATTCGCAGTCCCATATCAATACGGTCTTCCACCATATCCAGCTTGCCCATATCTTCTCGCCAGTCGATGATAATTTCAGGGTAAGACTCAAGCGTAATTAAAAGTTGACGAATAATCTCATCGTTATTCCGCCAGCTAGGCACGGTGATCCGTACAATGCCGGCAAGGTCATCCGCTTGATTTTTGCCCATTTTAAACAAGGTTTCGCTTTCCGCCAGCAGATGTTGGGCGCGCAGTAAAAATTGTTCGCCGAAGCTGGTGAGTTTTATGCTGCGGGTATGGCGCTTAAACAGTTGTTCGCCGAGCTCCGCCTCCAGTTCGTTTACGACTCGGGTAATAACCGACGGCGATACCGACAAACGATTTGCCGTTTCACGGAAATTTAAGGTTTCGGCCGCCACACAGAAATAACGTAACGCATCAAATTTATTCAGCATCCGTTGACCTCCGATTTAAATTATTCTGTTTTTAAGAATATACTGTTCTATATTTGTTTATTTTATTGTAGCAATAGTAGGATTACAATAAATTATTAAAGTAGCAATAGATTCAACAAAAGGACAGACCATGAAATTCAAACTTAAAGCATTAACCGCCACACTTTTCTTAGGTTCATCACTATTAGGAGCAAACGCTATGGCACAACTTCCACAAAACGCAACGGCAATTGAAATGCCGGCACAAAGTATTCAATTAACCCAAGAATGGGACAAAATTTTCCCGAAATCAGATAAAGTTGAACACCGTAAAGTGACCTTTAAAAACCGCTACGGCATTACCTTGGTCGGCGATTTGTATGTGCCAAAAGGTGCAACAGGTAAATTACCGGCAATTGCGGTGAGCGGTCCGTTTGGTGCGGTGAAAGAGCAAACTTCAGGTATTTACGCGCAACACTTGGCAGAACGTGGCTTTGTGACTGTTGCCTTTGATGGTTCATACACCGGCGAAAGTTCGGGTACACCGCGCAACGTACCGTCACCGGAAATCAATACTGAAGACTTCTCAGCAGCTGTTGATTTCTTAGGTTCGTTAGATAATGTTAATCGTGATGAAGTCGGTATTTTAGGTATCTGCGGTTGGGGTGGTTTTGCTTTAAATGCAGCGATTTCAGACCCACGCATTAAAGCGGTCGCAGTAAGCACCATGTACGATATGACCCGTGTGGCGGCGAACGGTTACGAGATCAAAATGGAAGCCAATCCGAAAGGTCCATACGAACGTGCACCAGCCCAAAGTGCGGATGCTCGTTACAAAGCGAAATTGGATATGAGTAACGCCCGTTGGGAAGCCTCTAAAGACGGTTATGCAGATTTGTTGCCAGCCAACAACCTTGATCCGAAAAAAGATTTCACAGCTGAAACACCAAAATTCATTAAAGAATATGCGAACTTCTACCGTACTGAACGTGGTTATCATCCGCGCAGTGTGAACTCAAACCCAGAGCATTCATGGACAGTAACAGGTATGTTGCCACTTATCAATATGCCAATTTTGAAATATGCGTCAGAGCTTAAAGCACCAGCCTTAGTGGTTCACGGTGAATTTGCCCACAGCCGTTACTTCGGCGAAGATGCTTACAAAGCCCTAGGCAGCAAAAACAAAGAGTTATATATCGTACCGGGTGCAAACCACACCGATTTATACGATGATGTAAACGGCAAAATCCCATACGACAAATTCGAACAATTCTTTAAAGCGAATTTGAAATAATAAATTGGATACAAGCGGTTGAATTTGTAAAAATTCTGTCAAATTTGACCGCTTACTTATTAAGGAAGCAAAATGAATTACAGTCTAGAGTTACCTATCAATCAACTTATCGACCAAAATAGCGAATTATTTACTCAAATTCACCAAACTGTCGATAACAATGCGCCGTTAGTAGCAGAACTTAATTCCGGTTTTAGAACGCAAAACGAAATACGGGCAATTTTAAATGAAATGACCGGCACGGAAATTGATGCAAGTTTTCACGTGAATTTACCGCTTTATACCGACTTTGGTGCGCATATTCGTATTGGCAAACGAGTGTTTATTAACACTGCGGTAATGCTTACCGACTTAGGCAGCATCACACTTGAAGATGATGTTTTGATTGGTCCGCGCGTGAACATTATCACCGTAGATCACCCCATTGATCCCGCACAACGTCGAGGCGTAATTGTTAAACCGGTTGTGATTAAAAAGAATGCGTGGATTGGCGCCGGGGCAACCATTTTAGCCGGTGTAACCGTGGGTGAAAATGCCATTGTCGCCGCAGGTGCTGTGGTGAACAAAGACGTACCCGCTAATACGATAGTAGGCGGTATTCCCGCCAAATTGATTAAGGAAATCTGATGAAAAAAATCTTCGCTTTTTTAATCGCACTTTTTTGTACCACCTCAGTTTTAGGAGCACCAATGAATATAGAAATCCAAATTGCAAATTCCAATGAAAAAATCACCGCTTCTTTGGCTGACAACCAAACCGCCCGTGATTTTTATGCGCAATTACCGCTCAGTATGCAACTGGAAGATTATGCCAACTCGGAAAAAATCGGTCACAGTATTCCCAAACGCTTATCCATTGCGGACAGTCCGAAGGGTTATGCAGGCAAAAAAGGCGACTTAACCTATTACGCTCCTTGGGGAAATCTTGCTATTTTTTATCAAGATTCCCATGTGGGTTATGCCAACGGATTGGTCTATTTCGGTAAGCTTACCGCCGGATTGGAAACCCTAAGTAAACTTAATGGCGAAGTGGTTACGATTAAGAAAGCGGAATGATTCGAATAAATCGCGATAGCAGAAGAAAGGCGTTGCGGCATACGGCAGTCTGTTTGTTTGCTGAGGTAAACTCTTGGCGGTCAAAAATTCGCTATAACGGAAGTGATTAAGCAAATTTAATACAATCACAATCGATCGTTTTGCTCAAAAGCTTACTCAAAATCATCAGTTAATTCACCGGATAGATTAGAATTAGCAAAAACTTCCGCAAAAGTTTGTGCTTTGGATTGCTTCTCGTAATAGGTATAACCTGCCAACACATTGATTACCTTACCTCATTTTGTCATATACACGGATTCTGTTTCGGAAAGTTTTAAAACTAAGTTGGCTTTTTGATGATTTGTTATGTATAAGAATTGTGCAAAAGGCTGTTTGTCTGAAGGAAATTAACCGTTGCAGGGTCATAAAATCCCATTTCCTTTGTCACGATGGTGAAAAAAAGGAGTATACTCAAATGAAATAAAAGCGATTTTATCAGCTGGAGGTTGTTATGGGTGATTTATTTGTCAAATTCAACTTTGCCTGGCCTTGGATGGGGCTGGCGATGGCGGCGGTGTTGTCGGTGTTGATGATTAGTACCGATATTTTCCGTAGTGATGAAAATAGTCACCGTTGGACGGATCCCGTTTGGTTGGCCTGGCTGGTGGTGCCTTTATATATGTTTCACCAATTCGAAGAATTCGCCCTTTCCTATAATGTGGCGACCGACAGCTATAATGTAGTCGCCGAAGTTTGTCGCTTGCACGGTTATAAGTCTTATGAACCCTGTCCGATTCCGGCGGTACATTTTCCGTTTGTGAACGTATTGTTTGCCTGGATTGCCGCGCCGCTTGCCGCCATAATGAGCAAACGTAATTCGCTGGTCGGTTTGAGTTTATACGGTTTTATCCTTGCCGAAGGCGTGTTGCACTTAACGTTCGGCTTACTTGACCATCAACCTTTCCTTAATCACGGTGGGTTAATTACCGGTTCATTACTGTTTATTCCGATTTCCCTTTGGGTGATTTTTATCGGCGTGAAGGCAAATATCATGAGCTGTAATGCGATGATTTGCACAATTTTTGCCGGTGTTATCGGGCAAATATGCTTGTTTAACGCCTATTCCATTTTGCCGGACTTCGGTGTTACAGGCATGCTCATTATGGATGCTATCGCCGTGTTTATCCCGCTGGTTCTGGCGGCATTGGTTTCCCGACGAATAATTTAGTATAAAGTGCGGTGAAAAATTAAGGATTTTTGCGGTTTATTTTTTTGTAAACAGACCCTATATTGTAGGCAGCCGCTTAATTTTAGAGAATGGTGTTACAGCAATTTTACATAGTTAGGTATAAGGTTGTTTTAGCATTTAACAATAAATAAGGATTTTTAATGGGCTTTAATAAATATTACCTAAAAATGGAAGAGCATTTTCTTTACGTACCTTATTATAACCATCAGCGTCGCATTCGGGTGCTGCTGCCTAAAGATTATTACAAAGAAGACTGGCAGAGCTATCCCGTATTGTATATGCATGACGGACAGAATATATTTTACAGTAAGGAATCTTATTCCGGTTATTCTTGGAAAATTATCCCGACGATTAAATATCATAAAGAATTTCCTAAAATCATTATTGTGGGTATTGATAACGCCACTGTTGACCGTTTGGACGAATACGCGCCTTGGCGTACGGACGTGGGCAATACGGCGGAAGCGCGTAATACGGGCGGTAAGGGTGCGGAGTACGGGCAGTGGGTAGTGGAAACCGTGAAACCCTTTATCGACGGTCATTATCGTACCAAACCGCAGCGAGAAAATACCTTATTGGCGGGGAGTTCCATGGGGGCGATTATTACCGCTTACATGGGCGCGGCTTATCCGCATATATTCGGGCATTTAGGGGTATTTTCTCTGGCTTCCTGGTTTAGCGAAAACGAATTTTTACGCTTTATGCACGAACATCCTATCGATCGGGCAAGCCGAGTGTTTATTCAGGTGGGGACCAAAGAGGGTGATGATGCGGATGCGCAATATATTTCCAATATGAATCAGGCTTATATCGATAGCACTTTGTATTATTATCAGGCGCTGATTCGTACCGGGCACCCGTTGGATAATATCCGATTAAAAATTATGGCGAATGAAATTCATCATGAAAAATATTGGGCGAGCCATTTTGTGGATTTTTTGCGTTTTTCTTTAATGGGTAAATAGTGGGAAAACGCACTAAATAAGCGAAAAGTGCGGTCGTTTTTTTAGAAATTTCAGCAAAAACGGATGCTTGTGCATCCGTTTTTAGTTTGGGCGTTAAATAATGCCTTGTTCTTCCAGTTTTGATAAGAAAAACGGCATTTGTTTGCGCCACCAAGGCCAATCGTGATCAACGTCTTCGCCCCAGTAATCAAACCAAGCGGGAATACCTTTTGCGTTGAAAGCTTCCTGTAAGCGAACCGTATCACTGACATGCTCATTTTCCCAAGCGCCTTGACCGACAGCCACAATAAAATGATTGCGGCGATATTGGTTTAAGAACCAATCGTCGTTTTGTCCCCAAAGGGAGTCTATCGGCGAGTTGAAATACACGGTCGGGTCACCATAGAATTCGCCGGTAAAGAAACGGGCGTCATACACACCGCTTAATGCGATAGTGGTGTCGAACAAATCCGGGTGGCGAAGGGCAAAGTTCACGGAGTGGAATGCGCCCATGCTGCAACCTGTTGCGATCATAGTACCGTTCCATTGGGATTCGTGACGGATTAACGGCACAAGCTCGTGTACGATATAGCGATCATAAGCGTTATGGGCTAATGCCATATCATGACCGGATTTCCAGGTAGCGAGCCAGGATTCTTTATCATAAGAATCCGGCGTATAAATTTTGATTAAACCGCGATCAATAAAAGAACGGCAGGCATCGATCATACCGAAATTGGCATATTCTTCCTGATTGCCGCCCGAAGAAGGAAATACAATAACGGGTTTGCCGGTATGACCGTATACGTTGAAGTACATCTCGCGTCCTAATTCACTGCTCCATTGGCTTCTTCTTTCAAAATGCATAAAAATATTCTCCGGTATAAGTTACAAAGAGGGTGCACATAACCAGGTGCGCCTTATTACAATAAAACGGAGGTGAACCGAATTACTGTTTTGCTTGGGCAAATTGCACGATTTCACGCATTTGCTCAATGGTTTTCGTTCTCACCAAAATACCGTGCTCGCCCATTACTTTGGCAAATACGCCAGGCACGGTTTGTACGCTGATGATGTTATCGCCGAATTTTTGACAAACATCATCAATTGAATTTACATAGTTTTGATTGGCTTTGCGGGAAATATAAACCACATTCCAAGGATGTGTAATGTCGGAATAGAATTTATTTTCCGTCACCACATTGGCGTATTCACGGAATACGTCGAAATCATTGGCATAGTTCCACATATCGATGGTTAAACCGCCCGGCGGACGACAGTTGATTTCAAGCGGCAGTAATTCGCCTGATTTTTTTACCCGGAAGAATTCAAAGTGGAAGAAACGCTCGCGCACGTTAAAGGCTTCTACGCATTGTTCGCCGAGTTTTACTAATTTCGGAGAGATTTCACGGGGCACGTAATAGAACATATCGCCGTCTTTTTCTACCGTATCAAGCACCGCTTCGGAATATTCAAGGCTTGAATAGAACACGATTTTACCGTCGTGATCCGTTAAACCGTCGAAGGTCACGATATCGCCGTCGATAAATTCTTCCATAATATATTCGACGTTCGGGTTTTTATAGCCGAAAAAGTCTTCCAATTCCACCGCACTTTTAATTTTATAAGTGTCGCTTGCACCCACGCCGGAATTCGGCTTAACGATAACCGGAAATTTAAGCTGCTTTGCCAGTTTACGCGCATCTTCATCATCTTTAAATACACGGCCTTTTGCCACTTTTAAACCGGATTTGCGGAATACTTCTTTCATTTGCGCTTTGGTTTTTATAGCTAACATATCGTCATTTTTATAACCAAACACATTGAAATCGGTGCGTAGTTTCGCATCTAGTTCCAGCCAGTATTCATTATGGGATTCTACGCGATCGATGCGACCGTATTTATGGGCAAAATAACCGACGGCGCGATAAACCTGTTCATAATCTTCCATATTATCAACACGATAGTATTCTGTTAGATTGTTGCGTAATGTTTCGCTTAATTGTTCGTAAGGCGTATCGGCAATACCTAATGTATTGATTCCTTTTTCTCTCATACGAACGGCAAAGGTTTCAAAATTTGTCGGGAAATGTGGTGAGATCATCACAAAATTAAGAGCTCTAGACATAATTTATTCTCATATTTACTAAAAAATCATCAGTACATATAGATTCTAAGCGACTTTTAACAAAAAGTGTAATGAAATTTTAACGTTTGCGTAGCGGAAAAATCGCCGAACGGCGTTTATTTTGCAAAGTGCGGTCGGTTTTTTATAAATTTTATGAAGATATAAATAAAAACCGATTATTCTACGCTTTGCCACCAAGGTTCCCGAAAATTTGGGCTGTCCGCTTCGCCTTGTTCCGAAAAATAGAAAACATCACCGATTTTTGGCGTGAATAAGTTGAAGTTTTCTTTTTGCGCGTTTCGGTAAATCTGTTCTAAAGGTGCGCGCCAGTCGTGTCGGGCGAGGGCGAATTTGGCGTTATGCACGGTCATTAAACGTTTTGGACGCAGCGCTTTTACCGCTAGTGTCAATTGTTCGGGCTGAATATGAATATTCGCCCAATCTTTATTGTATTGACCATTTTCCATTAAGGCCAAACTAATGTTAAAACGTTGCCCGATTTCCTGATAAATAGGGTCATAACCGCTGTCGCCGCCCAGATAAATAGTCTCGCCGGGCACTTCCAACATAAATGAAGACCACAAGGTTTTATTGCGAACAATGCCTCTGCCGGAAAAATGGCGGGCGGGCAGGGCGGTAATTTTGAAATGGTTTTCAAGTTCGGTTTTTTCATTCCAGTCCATTTCAATAATACGTTCTGCGGGATAACCCCAATATTCCAAATGAGCGCCCACGCCCAAGCTTGTAATTACTTTTTCCTTCATTTTGTTTTTTAGTTGGATAACCGCTTCATAATCCAGATGATCCCAGTGATCATGAGTGATAACCAAATAATCGAAATCGGGCATATCTTGCGGCTGATACAGATTGGTACCTTGAAACATTTTATTGGCAAAAGACAACGGTGAGCCGGAAACCAGCACCGGATCCACTAAAAAACGCTTTCCGTCCAATTGAATTAAATAAGACGAATGACCGAACCAAACAATAAAGTTTTTCTCCCGACTTAATTGCTGCAAATCGGTTTTTACCACAGGAAGCGGGCGATTCGGCGTAAGGTGATCTATTTGTTGGAATAAAAAGTCATACCATATTTTCCAAAGCGGTTTATCGGTGGTTTGAACTTCGGTTGGTAAATGGTTGACGAATTTTCCCGCTTTGTAGTGAACGGATTGTTCAATACGCGCCAGCCTTTGCCCTTCGGGATGTTTGCCGAAAGGCTTAGTTTGCATAAAAATAACCGCACTCGCCGCCAATAGTAAAATAAGGCTGATTAGTGCAATCAAGATATATTTTAATAAAGTCATTTGCTTTCCTAATTAAGCACTTATCACAATTGCTTAAATGATAAGTAATGAATAAGGGCGTAAAATCTACGCCCCAAAATTTGTCAAATTTTAACCGCACTTTTAAAGGCTATTTTTTCGCCGGTATGCCCGCCAGTACTTTGGTCAGCAATTCCCAATAAGTCCGTACCGCCGGAATATGTACTTTTTCATCCGGTGAGTGCGCGTTCACAATAGTCGGACC
Organism: Basfia succiniciproducens; assembly: GCF_011455875.1. NCBI lineage: Bacteria > Pseudomonadati > Pseudomonadota > Gammaproteobacteria > Pasteurellales > Pasteurellaceae > Basfia > Basfia succiniciproducens. Next base: position 1,668,234 of record NZ_CP015031.1, read on the forward strand.
GATAGATACCACATCCAACGCCGGATAAATTTTCTTCAATAAGCCGCATTCAAGCCCGGCGTGAATCACTTTAATCGCCGGCTCATAACCGAGCAATTCGCCGTAAATTTCTTTAGTTAAGGCTAAAATCGGCGTTTCCGCATGCGGTTCCCAACCCGGGTAACGGCCGGAGAATTGAACGCTCGCACCACAAAGTTCGGTGAGGGAAATTAATAGACCGTTAATGTAATTTGTGCCGCTTTCAATTAACGAACGAACTAAAATCGTACCTTTTACCGCGTCTTCCGTAGTTTTCAATACGCCGATACTTAATGAACTTTCCACTACGTTTTCAACGACATCACTGTTACGAATTACGCCGTTCGGCAGCGCGTTCAACAGGTTAACGACATTATTTTTCGTATTTGGGGCGAACACTTTCGTTGCTTTTTCGGCAGGTTGCGCCGTTAACTGCAGATCCGGTTCGGCAATGGCTAATTCCGTTTTTAACAGGCTTTCGAATGATTTTACCCCTTGCGTGAAATTTGCGGGTTCACCGTTAAAACAAAGGGTCGCGAAAGCTTCGCGAGGAATCGCATTGCGTACGGAACCGCCGCGGATTTCGCTAAGGGAAAATTCAAAGTGCGGTTGATTTTGCTGAAGATTTGCCAAAAAACGCGCCAAAGTTTTAATTGCGCTGGCACGTCCGGTATGAATATCACAACCGGAATGACCGCCGCGCAATCCTTTCAAACTGATCTGATAACAGTGCTCATAATTATTTTCCCGCCATTGCACAGGCACGGTTAAATCTGCGTTTTCACCGCCGGCGCAGCCGATATAAATCTCACCGTTGTCTTCGGTGTCGGTATTGATCATTATTTCGGATTGCAGCCAGTTTTTGCGCAAACCCAACGCGCCGTCCATGCCCACTTCTTCCGTCATGGTCAGTAATACTTCCAGAGCAGGGTGGACGAGATTTTCACTGTCTAATACGGCTAACGCGGATGCCATGCCGATACCGTTATCCGCACCTAAAGTGGTGCCTTTGGCTTTTACCCATTCGCCGTCGATATAAGGCTGAATCGGATCCGATGTGAAATCATGGTCTGTTTCTTCATTTGCCTGCGGCACCATATCCAAATGCGCCTGTAAAGCGACCGATTGACAATGTTCCATGCCTTTTGTCGCCGGTTTACGGATTAACAGGTTGCCCGCTTCATCCCGCTCGGCATAAAATCCTTTTCCTTTTGCCCAGTTCACAATAAATTCGGCTAATTGTTCTTCGTGATGAGAAGGGTGGGGGATTGCACAAATTTGATCGAACCATTTCCAGAGTAATTGGGGTTGAAGAGATTGAATTTCGGACATCATATTGCTTCCTTTTTATAAAATCTGACGAATCTGACCGCACTTTTGCGGTTTTTTTATGAAATAATGAGGCAAATAATAGCATAAAAGCGCATTTCGGGTTATCCTTACGCAATTTTATTTACTAGGCGGCGCTTTCCGCTTTCAATTATTGTTAAAAAGGTGAATTTATGAGCGAAAAATATGTTGTTACCTGGGATATGTTCCACATGCACGCACGCAAATTAGCGGAACGTTTATTACCGGCGTCACAATGGAAAGGCATTATTGCCGTGAGTCGCGGCGGTTTGTTCCCGGCTGCGGTATTAGCGCGCGAATTAGGACTACGTCATGTCGAAACCGTCTGTATCGCAAGCTATGATCACGACCAACAAGGCGATTTAAAAGTGATCCATAAAGCGGAAACCGACGGCGAAAGTTTTATCGTGGTGGACGATTTAGTGGATACCGGCAACACGGCGCGCGAAATTCGCAATATGTATCCAAAAGCGAAATTCGTTACCGTATTCGCAAAACCGGCGGGCGCGCCGTTAGTAGATGATTATGTGATTGATATTCCGCAAAACACATGGATTGAACAACCTTGGGACTTAGGCATCGGATTTGTGCCGCCTTTAGCGCGTAAGTAATTGTAATTAAAAAGAAAAGGCGTACAAAGGTACGCTTTTTTTATGACTGATTTAATGCGATAAAATTTCGCATTTTTTGACCGCACTTTTAGGGCTTGTTTATAAAAGATAAACGGATCCTAATATGTTGAAATAACAAAAATTTTATTTCTTATTTTGTTTCGGCGTCATACCAAAATAGCGTTTAAATTCGCGACTGAACTGGTTCGGGCTTTCATAGCCAATATAAAAAGCGGCAAAAGCACATCAAGATAGCCGTAAAGTATAATCCAATAAATAGAGCGAGTATGATATTCGCCTTTTCTTTACCTACCAACTTTTATCTTGAAAAATTTCTCTGAAATAATCCAATACCGCGCGGACACTTGGGCTAATAAAAGCCGTTTGCGGATAAAGCATCGCTACATAAACGGGTACTGTTTGTGTCGAGAAATTATATTCAGGTAATAAGCGAACTACCTTGCCTTCCTTCAATAAATCTGACGCCGCCCAATTCGCCAGTAAAGCAATGCCCATTCCTTGAACGCAAGCCGTCGCAATCGCATTGCCGTTATTGCTGGTCAGCGCAATTTTAGGCGAACAGGCTTGCCAGTTTTCTCCCTCTTGTAATAGCCAGCGTAACGTCCCCGTTTTTCCTTTGTAAAATAAAGCATGGTGTTTCGCCAAATCAGCAGGAGCCTTAGGCGTACCGTACTTCTGCAAATAACTTGGCGAAGCGGCCAGACAAAAATGCTGTTGAGCCAAAATTCTTACTTTCAAGCTACTATCATTTAACGGCGCAAGGCGGAAAATAATATCGGTGCTATCGGTAAAGGGGTCGATATAATCATCCGTTTGCACTAAGTTAATGATAAGATTCGGATAGCGTGCTTGTAGTTCCGCCAAGTGGGGAATAATATGCAATTGCCCAAAAAACACAGGGGCATTGATACACACCGTGCCGGCAATTTCTGCCGTTTGTGCGGTAATCGCCTGTTCGGCGGCTTGAAATTGGCTCACGATTTGGCGCGCATATTCCGCCAGTAACAAACCGGTTTCCGTGGGGGTGATTGCTCGGGTATTACGGTAAAACAGTGCGGCTCCCCAGTCATCTTCGAGTTGCTTAATTAAGCGGGAAAGCATAGAAGCGGAAAGATTCTCCCGGCGGGCAACTTCCGACAGACTTCCCAGCTCAAGGACTTGTAAAAATAATTTTAAAGCGTAAACGCTGGTGTTTTTGGTGTTCATTGTTGTAATTTTTGCAAAGGTGTTTTGTTTATCTTTTACTATTTTTCAATAATACAACAATTTATAATATGTGCCAAATTTCATTTATTTAAAAGGAAAGCTCAATGACAATTTTAAGCACAGAACAAATTCTCTCCGCCTTCAAAAACCGTAAATCTTGCCGTCACTACGATGAAACTCGCAAAATCAGCGAACAAGATTTTAACTTTATTTTAGAACTTGGTCGTTTATCACCAAGCTCAGTGGGTTCAGAACCGTGGAAATTCATCGTATTACAAGACCCGAAACTACGTGAAGCCATCAAACCGTTTTCTTGGGGGATGGCAAGTACCTTAGATAGCGCAAGCCATATCGTGGTTATTCTTGCCAAGAAAAACGCCCGTTTTGACACACCGTTTATGTTAGAAGGCATTAAACGCCGCGGCGTTACCGAGCCTGAAGCTATTGAGAAAACCTTGGCAAAATATAAAGATTTCCAAGAAAACGATATGCAAACCTTAAATGACGAGCGCGCACTGTTTGACTGGTGCAGCAAACAAACTTACATTGCATTAGGCAATATGATGACAGGCGCGGCAATGGCGGGCATTGATTCTTGTCCAATCGAAGGTTTCAATTATGCGGAAATGAACCGTGTATTATCCGAAGCGGGTCTATTCGATGCCAACGAATGGGGCGTATCGGTTGCCGTAACCTTCGGCTACCGCACCCAAGAAATCGCACAAAAAGCCCGTCAGCCGCAAGAAGATGTGGTGATTTGGGCGAAATAGTTGAGGAATACGTTAATGGCTAAATTTTGTTATTTATAAGCCCTTGCGTAATCACTATAAGTAAAATTTCAAACTGCCTGAAAAGCGTGATACAGTTTTCAGGCAGTTTTTATTTGTTAAAAGGAAAAACAATGTCTTTACCCTATATTTTAATCGCACTTATTGCCGGTACCGCACTAGCCTCACAAGCTGCTATCAACAGCAAACTGGCTCAAGCGATGTTCGGACAGCCCTTAGTGTCTGCTTTCATCTCTTTTGCTAGCGGTACCATCGCATTATTACTACTCTGCTTATGGAAAGCGGATTTATCGGCATCACTACGAGAATTGCCCAATGTTGAACCGTGGAAGCTTATCGGCGGCGTTCTAGGTGCAGGCTTGGTACTCACCACCATCTTACTCGCCCCTAAACTCGGCATCACCAATATGCTGTTTTTCATCATCGTCGGGCAACTCTGTGCCGCCGCCGTTATCGACCACTTCGGTTTACTCGGTATGGCACAACGCCCATTTCAACTTTCCCAATTTATCGGCTTACTGATTATCGCTTGTGGGTTAGGGTTTTATTTCTTTGGGAATCGGATTGTGGATTAGACAAGCGGTGGGAATTTTAGAAAATTTTGCATATTTTTGACCTCTCTTTGAGAGTTGAAATATACTTCATTTATACCCATATAAAGCAAAATACCTAAGAAAGAGGAGTATAAATTGTATTCAAAATGTCAATTTGGAATTGCACTAACCACAGCAATATACTTATTTTTGCTATTGTGTATATATTTAATGGGAATGCTAGCTATTTCTAACATCATACATATTTCTGATGATAGTACTTGGAAGGGGATTATTACATCTCTCAATGAGTATAGTTCTGTTATGAATAGTATTTTCATTGGTGGAATTGGTGGTAGCGTTTATTGTTTAAGAGCTATCTATTTGAATTTCTCAGTTTTTAAGAAGTGGGATAATGATTATTTAATTTGGTATCTAATACGTCCAATTCTTAGCCTAGTTATAGGCGGAATTAGCTATCTATTTGTAAAAGCAGGACTAGTATTATTTAGTTCATCAGAACAATATGAATTAAATCAATTAAGCCTACTATCTTTATCATTCCTTTGTGGCTTAAATATAGATAAATTCATGAAGAAGCTTGAAAGCATCGGAGAAATGGTGTGGGGAATATCCCCATCAAATATGGGAAAAACAGAAGGAACTAAAAGTGAGTGATTTTTTTGAAATTGATTTCTTGGCAGTAGAAGCTAAGAAAAGTGGTGATGCAATTACTATTAGGTATTCTATTGATGGTAATGAAACAATTCATGTTGTTGATGGTGGATTTGAAGCAACAGGAAATTCAATAATTGCACATATAAAGGAATATTATGGACAAAGTAGAACTGTAAATATTGATCGGGTAATTGTAACTCATCAAGATCTTGATCATACAATGGGGCTAAGAACTGTTTTAGAAGAATGCAATGTTCGTGAACTATGGATGTTAAGACCTTGGGAATATAGTAGCTTATTAATTGATAGATTTAAAAGATGGTCAAATGTTGATAGCTTATCTAAAAAACTAAAAGAAATTTATCCTAATTTATTGGCTTTAGAAGAAATCGCAAACAACAAAGGCATTCCTATCTACGAACCATTCCAAGGTGCACAAATCGGGGAATTCCAAGTTTTAGCTCCATCAAAATATAGGTATTTGGAGCTTGTGGCTGATTCAGAAAAAACCCCTGACACTATTACTGAAAGTATAGAAAGTGCTTCAACTGGTATATTAAGTTCTATTTGGGATTCGGCAATTAGTTTCATTAAAGCAGCTTGGGGAGATGAAAATCTTTCAGATAAATCAACAAGCCGTGAAAATGAAATGAGTATTGTCCAATATGCTTCTTTAAATAATCAAAATATCTTATTAACTGGGGACGCTGGAGTTGAAACTTTATCTGAAGCTGTTACATATCTAAAGGAAATTAATGGTGGAATAATGCCTAAAATTCATCGATTCCAAGTTCCACATCATGGCTCAAGACGAAACTTATCATCTGAATTATTAGATAGCTTATTTGGTGAAAAATTATCATTTCCTTCATCTGAAGATAAATTTATAGCTATTATTTCCTCAGCAAAAGAAGATAAAAATCACCCGAGAAAAGCAATAATCAGAGCATTGAAACATAGAGGTGCAAAAGTAGTCGCAACAGAAGGAGTAACTATATGTACTTTTTCTTCTAATATGCCTTCTCGTTCAGGTTGGAGTTCTGTTACACCATTAGAATATCCAGAGGAACAAGAAGAATAAATTCAAAATACCGTCTAAAAATAATTTTCAGACGGTATTTTTATCACTCCCCCAACAAAAACCCCCCAATATGCTGATGTACAATCCCATCAATATTTTCTTGCCAAAAATCATCCATTGTAATCACATATTTTGGGTAATTATCGGCAATGGCTTGCAGTGATGAAAATTCTCGTTGAACGGTTTGTTCGCTTTCTAATTTGTAGGCAACTTGAATATAGACTTTTTCATTCTGCTTTTGCGCCACAAAATCCACTTCTTGCGTGCCGAGTTTGCCGATATAAACCTGATAACCACGGCGTTTGAGTTCGAGATAAACCAGATTTTCTAAAATGCCGGCAATCAGGCTGGTGCGAAAGCCCATTGTGGCGTATAGCAAAGAGACATCACCCAAATAGAATTTTTCTTGGGTTTTCAGGATTTCTTTGCTCTTGAGATCAAAGCGTTCCACTCGATGCAAAATAAAGGCGGATTCAAGGGCTTTAAGATAGTTATAAACGGTATTGACATCTACTTTGCGCTGTTGGCTTTTGAAATAATCCGCGACATTTTTGCCTGAAAAGGTGTTGCCAATATTATCAAAAGCATATTTGACAATACGTTCTAACAGCTCCACATCACGGATTTTATGGCGCTGCACGGTATCCCGCAAAATCACAGAAGCATAAATATCCTGCACGATTTTATATACCGTTTCTTGCGGATAATCCGCCGTATGTACCATCGGGAAGCCGCCTTTTTGTAGATATTCATTAAAAAGTGCGGTCGAATTTTGGACAGTTTTGTTGGTGTAGCCCGCCTTAAAATCCAAAAATTCCTTATAAGACAGGGTGAAAATCGGCATTTCCACATAACGCCCTGCAAGGTAGGTTGAAAGTTCCGATGAGAGCAAATGCGAGTTGGAACCGGTGATATACAAGTCCAAATTGAAATCCACCATAAAAGCATTCACTGCCTTTTCCCAGTCGGTAACTTCCTGAATTTCATCAAGCAATAGATAGTATTTATCTGTGGTTTGAATTTTTTCCTTCACTAAGGCATAAAGCTTATTAGCGGTTTTGAACTCACTAAATGCAAAACTTTCAAAATTGATATGGATAATTTGCTGCTCAGCAATACCTTGCGCCATAAGATCCGCTCGTAGCAATTTCATCACAGTAGATTTACCCGAACGGCGGATCCCCGTAATCACTTTGATTAAAGGTGTATTGATAAATGGCTTGAGTTGCTGAAGATAGTTTGGCCGGTTGATCATAGTCAAATCTTTTGGGTATATCCTAAATTAGCAATGATTTTACTCTTTTATTTTGGGTATAACCATAAAAACTTTTACAATATTAATGTTTTTATGGTTACACCCATAAAAAAATCAAAAACCTTCCGCTTTCCGCAAAACTGTTTTCCAAACTTTTGACTATTGCTCAATAATCCAACGCCTTATAATAGACAACGTCTTCCCCCAAAAAACGAGGTAATTATGCAAATTCAACTCAACGACAGGCTTACGCTCAGCCGTTTCAGCCATGGTTATTGGCGGGCGCATCAATGGCAACTTTTGTCTGCGCAATATACGCAACTGATTGAAAATATTCTGGAATTGGGTATTACCACATTTGACCACGCTGCCTGTTACGGCGGTTTTACCAATGAAACGGCGTTCGGCAAGGGGCTGGCGAACCAGCCGAGTTTGCCAAAATTATACCTGTCATCGGCAGCGAACAACTCGAACGAATCCGCAACGCCGTGGACGCACTTAAAATTACTTTCAGTGAAGAAGATTGGATCAGCGTTTACAGTGCATCAATGGGGAAAGACGTGCCGTAAGGGCAGCGAATGCAAGCGGTTGTTTTTCGCTTAAATTTTGCAAATTGTTGAGAAATTTTAACCGCTTGTAGCAGGGCTACAAATACTTCCCTGCTTCTCTTATCGTCAGCTTAGACAAGCCCGCTTCGTTTTCGGCGAGAAACGCCCGCACCCAGTCGGGGTTGGTTTTGGAATAATCACGCAAAATCCAGCCCATCGCTTTATTGATAAAAAACTCGGTTTGATTGAGATTATTCAGCAAAATCTGTTTTAACAAGTCCTGCTTGGTTTTCTCTTTGCGTAGAAGCTGATGATCAATCGCCACTCGGCGCAGCCAAATGTTATCCGCCTTGCTCCAAGCCAACATCGTGTTATCAATAATTTGGCTTGGGAAACAAATATTGCCGATAGTTCTATCCAAGCTATCCACCGTGTCCCACCACGATTTGGTGATAACCAGCTCTTGCAAACGGGGCAAATCCTGCTCGCTCAAAAACGACTGCATTGTGTGCAAATAATCGGTGGCAACGTATTGAAACTCACGTTCGGGCAATGCCCAAAGACGTTCTACCGCCAGCCAGTCAATGCGTTTTTGTGCTTTTTCTTGCTTGAAATAAGCGGTACACAGACGTTTCCGCTCGGGCGTTTGAATGCCTAAAAATGGGAATTGGTCTTTCATATACGCCGCCATCTGCACGGCTTGTTGAGCGTTCTTTTGCTGGTATAACTGGGCGATAAGCTGTTCTAACATTGTTTTTTTCCGTGTTGTGGATAAGTATATAGCATTTCACGCTGGGAATTTGAAATAGGGAATGTCGTCTGAATTTGGAGTCAGACGACGTTTTTATTAATTAGCCTAATGTAATTCTAAAAGAAAAAGTTGTATCTATAATTCATACTTAGCTACTATCGTTGTTTTCATGTTTGTATAATAAATTTTGAAATAATTTCATATGAGAGTTATTTTATTTAGGAATACAACACTTTTTGTATTTTTTCCCACTGCCACATGGACAGGGCTCATTTCGACCTACTTTATGGGCAGATGGGTATACCATTTTTCTAGAGAAAGGAAAGGACTCTGTATTTTGATCCATTTCATCGGACTGTTGCCAGTTATAAATTTTATTTACACCAAATCTTACTCTAGCATTGTCAATATCAATGGCTATACCAAACCAACGATCTGATTTATGTTTATATTTCCTGAGCATGCAATGGCTATCTAATTTAGGCATAGCTACATCGTAAGGATCATTAGTACAGTGGATAGTAAGACCACAAGAAGCTTCAGTATCAAAAGTTAAAGTAAGATCGTGCAATTTTCTATCTCTGATACTAGTTAATTGAATTCTATTAACATTTTCATTCAGCACAGATACTGTAACTTCATTTAACATTAATAATTCAAATCCTAAATCAATGACTTTAGGATTTGGATTATTTTCAATATCTTTAATCAATCTATCAAAGAATGTTCCTTGATATTTAGTTAATATACCATCTGGGATATCTTTATTTGACAATCCTGTTCTTTTAGACTGCATTACTAGGTCTAATTCAGCATTTAAATTATCATCAAGTGATAAAACTAAATTTTCTTCATCCAAATATAAATTATTTTTTAAATGGTAAGAAAGGACTGTCAATTCATGAGCAGAATGAAGCTTATTACCATACATAACTCGGCGATTAATATAACTTAAAAAATATAGTGGAGTTTGTAATATTTCTGTAATTACATCTAAAGTAAAAACATCTATCACAAAAGCTGGTTTAATAGCTGAATATTTTTCTTGTTTTAAAAAATGTCTAGCTTGTGTAGCTAAAGCAGGGTAATGATCTGAAACAATAGATAAAGGATATATTTCAGTAAAATTTCTATTAATATTTAATTCTTCACCTGACGATAGGATTAGTTTATTTGAGGGCTCTAATAAAAGTTTTCCACATTCTACTGCCTGATCATAAGATGCTTGAATGGCTTTCTTAAAATCATCATGCAAAGCATTATCATTTCCTGCTCTAGCAAGAATTGTTAATTTTTTAGCTTTTGCTTGTAATATTATTGCTCTATTACCAAAGATAACTAATACATCTATTTCTCCCAATTTATTACTATTAGTATCTTTTATGTCAACATTTTTAAACACATTTTTTTCACCGAAAACAAGTTTTAGTCGTTCATAAGAAAAATCTTCTGTAAATCGTCCTCTATGCTCCATTGCTTTATTTTTATAATTAGAATCTTGGGTGAACCAAAAGAATGGCGTCTCATACAGCGCTTCCACTAAGCTATAATATTGGAATAGTAAGAAATTATCATCACCTAATGGTAGAATAGGGTATGCATTAATGGCATTAAAATCATTTATACAATTAAAATTGTCATTATCTCTTTCCGAGAAAGAAAAAGAATTAATAATATTCTCTATAATTTTTACCTCTAATTCTGTTTTGATAAAAATATCTTGTATAGAAAATATATATCCTGGCAGTATTGTCCAACCAAGCGGATTCTTATTTTGCAAAGATTCTAATGTTTTCTTTATTTTTTCTACTTGTATATCTTCTAACGCTACAATAACTTGATACAGTTGTTCGACAGAATATCCTTTTTGAGTAGTAAACCACTCGTTGTCATAGCTATATTTTAGCTTTGATAAATCTCTATACTGAAAATGATATGCTGATTCACCGGTATAAAATATAGGTTCTCTTAGCATTTTTCCAGATTGTATATATTCTAGCCATTCTTCTATTGATTTAGAATCAAAAGAAGGCTTTATCATTGATGAATGTAATTCCGCTAATAAATATTCTGTTTTCTCTATAGTCTCTTGGAATATTTGCGGTTCAGGAATTGTTAAATCCAGCGCTTTCTTACACATTAAACCAATGAGTAGAGATATTTCATTTCTGATCAATCTATTCTCATTATATTGTCCCAATATATCGTCTGTTGTAACTTGTTCAGAATTAGAAAATATAGAATTATCTCTAAAACAAAAGAAAGCAATTATATGTGCGTAACCAGCTTGCTGGCATAGGTTTTCTAACTCCCTAAAGATCACTTTTTCGTCTCGCACATTATCTAATGTGTACATATCTTGCTCCTAAGTAAATATACTTAAATTGAATTTACCCCATAAACCAATCCAGACGGTTTGTTTAGTCGGCTTGTTTAAGCATATGCATCACAAGGCGAATCAAGGTTCCTTTTTGTTTTGGATCAGATTCTGCAACAAGCAAAGTGAGTGCAGCAAGCCCTGTGTCATTAATGACGGGAATACCGTCATCATTGAGTAATCTACCGTTGCTGTGTAAGAAATCCACAAACAGGAAAGCACCGCTGCGTTTATTGCCGTCTGAAAACGGGTGGTTTTTGACCACGAAATAGAGCAAATGCGCGGCTTTGACTTTTCAATACTTGGGTATGCTGGTTCGCCGAATACGGTTTGATCTAAATTACCTAAAATAGCGGACAAGCCGTCATCACGTTCACGCCCAAATAAACCCGAGGCTTCGCCACGTTCCATTAACTGAATTTTTAATGATTGTAACGCTTGTTTGGCTTCAGTATAAGTCGGTAATGTACCGCCCGTTTGCACTTTAGGCTCGGCAAGCAACCCTTCATCATATTGTTGCAACCACAAAAATGTTTGCGTATAACGGCTAACAATGTCCACCAAACAAACCACGACCGCTTTCCAGCGTTAATTCCGAGGATTTCGCTGTTTTTTGAATCAGCGCCAATTCCTGTTCCAACTCGTGAGCGTTTTGGCTTAAACGCTGTTGGTTGATGGCATAGCCTTTAGTTAGATAATCTTTTAAGCGAGCGGTAGCCCAGATACGGAATTTTGTACCTAATACCGAATTTACCCGATAACCCACCGAGATAATCGCATCTAGGTTGTAATATTCAATTTCACGCCTAACCTGGCGTTTACCTTCTTTTTGAACTGTTGCATTTTTTGCATATTGATTTTCTCATTAAATCCCAAACGACACTTTTACCTATCGGACACTCGGAGCTTTGCCAAAATAACGTTTATATTCTCGGCTAAACTGGCTTGGGCTTTCATAGCCGACTTGGAATGCTGCAGTAGAAATGGGTAAATTTTCTTGTGAAATTAACCGGTTAGCTTCCATTAGACGTAGCGATTTTTGATATTGTAACGGCGAAAGGGTGGTGTGCTTTTTAAAATGGTTGTGAAAGCCGGAAAGCGACATTCCGCACAGTTCTGCAAGGCTTTCGACTGTAATTGTTTCGATGTAATGCGCCTTTAAATATTCCGTTGCTTTGGCGATTTTTTGTGTGTTTGAACCAAAGCTAACCATTTGCTTGAGTTTGTCACCTTGTTCACCCGTCAATAATCGATAATAAATTTCTTGCTGAATTAAAGGTGCTAAAAAAGCAATATATTTTGTATTTTCGTGCAAGAGCAATAGACGTTCAAACGCATTTTCTAATTCAGTATCTAAATGCCACTGTCCGAAAGCGGTCTGATTTTCACTGTTTTTTGCAAAAAGTGCGGTCTGTTCTAGCAGAATTTTATTCACCGCTTGTAAATCAATCTTCATTGACATCACCACAAAAGGTTCTTCTGCTGTAGCTTGAAGAACCTTACCACACATTGGTACATTCACGGGGCAGAACATAAAATGTCGGTTGTCAAATAAATAACATTGGTTCCCTAGTTGTACTTCACGTTCACCACGAATAACAATACAGATACTCGGTTCTTGTATCACATTATCATAGGAAAACGGATGATCAGAATGATGAATAATCAAACCTTTAATCGGTGAATGATAGGTTTGATTGTGAGGAATCACGTCTAATAAACGTGCAAAACTTTGTTCGGAAAACATAATAATTTGGATAAATAGGCAAGTAATTAAGAGAAATAATATACCGCTCACTTTTAAAAATCAATATACTGAACACATTCCAGAACGGAACGGATTAAGACAACAATTAATTCATACATGAGGTGAACAAAATGGCTACTGAAAAACAGATTGAAATTTTAAAAGGTATGGCAAAGGCTTGGTTTGGCAATTCACAACAGCACAGCATTCACGCTGAAATTATCCGTCAAAAAGGATTTAGCAAATTGGCTGATAAAATTCAGGCGGAAGCAGAAGGTGAATGGAAAGAAGCGCAACGTGTCAATGCTCGTCTGCTTGAGCTAGGAGTAACACCAACTTTAGCGATTGATACTTATCCAATTATTACTGATATTCGTGAGCAATTGGAATATGATTACAACGAAGGCTTAAAAGGCATGGCTGAATTAAATGCAATGATTGCCGAATTTTCAGATGATTACATCACCCGCCGTATGATTGAAGAATTTATTGTGGATGAGCAGGAACATACCAACTGGCTTGCGGAACATATCGGTTTAATTGAAGAAATCGGTTACCAAAATTATTTAATCCAACAACTGTAAAATAGGATAAGGCAAAATTATGAACGTTTTTGATAAAGCATTTTTACATAACAAATTTAAAGCAGCTGTGTTAGAGCATAAAACTCAAATTGGTTTCGGTTTGGTATCAGGTTCGGCTGTGAATGCGGAAATTGTGGCGGGTTCGGGGTATGATTTCATCTGGATTGACGGCGAACACGGTCCGAATACGGTAACAACGATTATTGATCAAGCTCGTGCAATTGCACCTTATGGTAGCCACGTTATTGTTCGTCCGTTAGAAGCAGATCGTGCCTTGATTAAACAGCTTTTAGATGCAGGTATTCAATCTATTATTGCCCCTATGGTAGAAAGCGGTGAGCAAGCAGAATATATTGCACAATCAATGTATTACCCTGCTCGTGGTAAACGTGGTTTTGGTGCGCCGGCGGTGCGTGCTGGTCGTTGGGGGCGATTACCTGAATATATCAAACACGCTGAAGATGAACTGTTCTTAGCAGTACAAATCGAAAGCAAAAAAGGCGTGGAAAACCTGAAAGACATCGTCACCACTGACGGCGTAGATGCCGTTTTCTTAGGCCCTGCGGATTTAGCGGTAGATATGGGATACTTCGGTGATTTTTCAGGTGAAGAAATGCAAGCAACCATTGAAAAATTGATCAAATATGTTAGAGCATTAGGTAAACCTGTGGGTACAATCGCTGGCTCACCAGAAGAAGCAAAACGTTATATTGACTGGGGCGCAAGTTTCGTTGTGGTGGGTGCGGATACGGTATTCTTAGCTCATATGGCAGACAGTGTTTTAGGTGCTTGTCGTTCTATTGTTAAATAATTTTATTTAACGTAATAAAGGAAATAATGATGCAACCCATTGACCAATTTATCGCACAATATATTCCTGCGGCTCAGGCATTAAATCTGCGTGTTGTGGAAAGTAGCCCGCAACGTGTTGTGATTAAAGCACCCTTTGAGTGCAACAGCAATCATCATCACACGATGTTTGGTGGAAGTCAGGCGTTATTAGCAACATTAAATGCGTGGTCATTGGTTTATCTTAATTTCCCTGAAGCAAACGGCAATATTGTGATCCGCAGTAGTCAAATTCGCTATTTGAAGCCTGCGCCGAGCGATGTTATTGCAGTAAGCATTTGCCCTGATAGTTTAGAAATGAATTTAGCGCAGCAAATGCTGACCAAAAAAGGTAAAGCAAAAATGACCATTCAATGCCAACTTTATTGTGATGATATTATTGTCAGCAAATGGACGGGTGAATTTGTTTTATCTCGAGAACTCTTTTAAACAGTCTTAGGTGACTCTTTTTAACTCAATAGGAGCAAATTATGAAAATTTTTTACCATACATCAGCAACAGCAACTGGCGGTCGTGACGGACATACTCGTGTCGATGACGGTTCAATCGGTTTCGATTTAGTCGGCTTTCAAAATGAAAGCGGCAAAGTAGGCACCAACCCTGAACAGCTTTTTGCAATGGGTTATGCGGCTTGTTTTGATAGCGCAATGAACCACGTTGCACCGACATTAAATTTGAAACCGACCAAATCCAGCACCACTGTTGGCGTAGGTATTGGTCAGAAACCCGACGGCGCATTTGGTCTGGATTTGGACATTACCATCACCGTAGAGGGGTTGAGCTTGGAAGAAGCCAAAACCTTAATCAACAAAGCCCACGAAGTTTGCCCATATTCAAATGCAACTCGTGGCAACGTTGATGTGCGTTTACACGTGAATGTTATTCAGTCTTTTGATCTGTAATTTATCGAACCCCACTTATGTGGGGTTTTTAGATAGGAGAAACTATGATTACCTTACATTATCTTAAACAGTCTTGTTCACACCGCATTGTCTGGCTACTGGAAGCACTTGGCTTGGATTATGAACTGAAAATCTACGATCGTGATCCACAAACCTTAATGGCTCCTGCAGAACTGAAAGCTCAACATCCTCTCGGTAAAGCCCCTGTATTACAAGATGGTGATTTAGTAGTAGCGGAGGGTAATGCAATTATCCAACATTTACTCGACCGCTACGACGATGAAAATCGTTTCACGCCGGCACATAAAACGGGCGCTTATTCGAACTATGTTTATTGGTTGGCAGTATCCGCCTCTATGTTCAGCGCAAATTTCTTAGCATTACTCTCTACACGCAGCGATTTAGGTGATTTTGCTCAATATGCAACGGCACAAACGCCTCTGTTTTTCAACCACGTGGAACAAACTCTTGAAGGCAAACAATGGATTGTTGGCGAACAGCTTACCGGTGCGGACTTTGCCCTTAGCTTCCCGCTGCAATGGGGTTTCAACTATGTGAATAAAACGGATTATCCGAATATCGTGCGTTATTTGGAACAGGTTGAAAATCATCCCGCCTACTTAAAAGCTAACGAAAAAACCGCAGGTGAATTGGATTTAAGCAAGTTCTAATTTGTAAAATTTAAATGCGATTTAACCGCTTTGAAATGCCGTTTGAAATTGAGTTACAGACGGCATTTTTGCATTGAATGAGTAAGAGGTAGGTTTTTGCAAAAATTTTGCTATAAACGCTTGAACTATCGCAAATTCCGCAAAACTCTTTTCCAAACTTTTGACTATTCTTCAACAATCCTAGCCTTTATAATAAGAAGACTATTTTAGTTAGGAGCAAACTATGAACGCTAAATTTTCCCCATTATTTCAAAGCTACACTTTAAACAATGGTGTAGAAATCAAAAACCGTTTGGTGGTCGCCCCGATGACTCACTTCGGTTCAAACCCGGATGGTACATTAGGCGAGAATGAACGTGAATTTATCTCAAATCGTGCTAACGATATGGGTATGTTTATTTTGGCAGCAACCTTGGTACAAGACGGCGGTAAAGCATTCCATGGTCAGCCGGAAGCGATTCACGCTTCACAATTAGCCAGCCTAAAAGAAACTGCCGACATCATCAAAGCGCAAGGTGCGAAAGCGATTTTGCAGTTGCATCACGGCGGTAAACAAGCGGTAACCGAGCTGTTAAACGGTAAAGATAAAATCACTGCCAGCGATGATGAAGCAACCGGTACGCGTGCAGCAACGGTAGAAGAAATCCACTCGCTAATCAACGCTTTTGCTAACGCAGCAGATTTAGCCATTCAAGCGGGCTTCGATGGTGTAGAAATTCACGGGGCTAATAACTACTTAATCCAACAGTTCTACTCCGGTCATTCAAACCGTCGTACCGATGAATGGGGTGGCTCGCGCGAAAACCGTATGCGTTTCCCATTGGCGATTGTGGACGAAGTGTTAGCGGTGAAAGCGAAACATCAAGCGAATGATTTTATCGTGGGTTATCGCTTCTCGCCTGAAGAACCGGAAGAATTAGGTTTAACCATGGAAGATACCTTGGCTTTGATTGATACGTTGAAAGGAAAAGCATTGCAATACTTGCACATTTCATTGCACGAGTTCTTTAAAAAAGCGCGTCGTGGTGCGGATACTAATGCCTTCCGTATGCAGTTAGTACATGATCGCATCGGCGGAAAATTACCGTTAATTGGCGTAGGTAGCCTGTTCACCGCAGAACAAATTCTCGAAGCCTACAACACTGGCTGGGCGGAATTTATCGCTTTAGGTAAAACCGTCATGATCAACCCAACAATTGCCACTTTGATCAAAGAAGGTAAAGAAAACGAAATCGTGACCACGCTCGATCCGGAAAAAGCTGACCAATATGGTATTAAAGGCATTTTATGGGATCTCTGCAAAAATGGCGGCGCTTGGTTACCACCATTAAAAGGCAAAGATGATTGGCATCCTGTGGATGTGTAGTTTAAGTTATAGATAAAAAATACCGTCTGAACGATCTGATCGTTTTCAGACGGTTTTTTATCAATTTAATCCTGCCCCGGTCCGTGGTCAAACTTCGTCCCTTTACCCATTGCATAGAATTGACCGCCGGCCACATAATGCACGGTGCGTAATTCGTCCGGTGCGGTATCAAACGTCCAATGTCTGCCATCAAATACTCGGTCGTCCGCCCATGCCGCTACGATTTCGCCCATAAAGGAATCATAGTTCTGTTCTTGCTGTGGGTTTGGAATCACTTGGCACAACAAGTAACCCGCACTGCCTTCTACCATCGGAATATCAACACCTTCCTGATAAAACAGAGGCAGATTATCCAGCTTATTCGGCATGGTATGTTTACTGTGTTCGCCTACGTATAACACCGTTTCCATTTGCTGTACCGTAGGGATATGCACCACAAAATAGCCGTTTTGCTCCACCAATTTACGTGTGTAGGCTTGTGTGCCGATGTAAGCAATGATTTTGTTCGGTCCACCCAAACCGACCCACGCTGCCGCCATTACGTCCGCATCGCCGTCGTGTTTGGCGGAAAGCATGGTGGTTGAACCTAATTGCACTAAGCGATAGGCTTTTGAAATTTCTACTGATTTAATTGTCATTTTTGTTCCTTATGAATTTAAAATACTTTGCCCAATGCTCCACGCATCGCCCACGCGTTCGCCCAGTGTGAAATAACCACGACTGAACGAGTCAAAGAAAATCATACCCAATTTGCTCGCGTCCACTTTGCCTTGCGCGTCCAGCACCGATTCATCAACCGAGACATTTTTCACGCGCCCAATAATCGTATGGATATGTTCTTGATACAAAATTTCCACCAATTCGCACTCAATTACCAATGTACTGCCGTCAATAATTGGGGCATTGACATATTTCGCTTTGTGCGCAGTTAAGCCTGATTTTTCAAATTTATCAGGATATTGGAAACCTGAATAAGTACCGAAAAAATCCGCATACGGCATCAATTTTTCAGTCGCCAACGTGACGGTAAACGCTTTCATCTTTTCAATATTCAAGTGCGTTTTTTTGTTGGTGTTAATGTTCAAATTGATGTAGCCACCGTGATTTAATGCACCCCAATGCGAATTCATAAAATTCACTCTGCCATCTTCATCATAAGTGCCGATCATAAAAAGCGGTGTTGGGTGTCCGTAGCCAAATTCTCTTGCTGTTAAATCTTTCATTTTTAACCCCTATTGATTGAATGGCGAGATTATAAAACTAGCATTGTTGCTTGCTAATCGCTAAAACAACAAATCAGAATTGCATAATTAGCAATAATAATTCAAAGATTCAGGCTGCCTAAACAATTCAGGCAGCCTGAAAACACAAATTATGCTGATAATACAGCTTGATAACGCGGTACTTGTGCAGCAATTTCATCATCGCTGATATTCAAGCAATTACCCGTTACAAACATTTTGCCGTAATTCATACCCAAATAGCTGGCAATCGTTTCATACGCCACCAAAAATTCTGCTACGGTGTGTCCTGCTAAACCGTCTTTTTGATAAAACTCTTCGCCACCGCCTGTGGTTACGGCAAGCATTAATTCTTTGCCTTTTAAGGCTTGTTTGTCGCCATACGCCCAGCCATAAGCCAATACATCATCCAGCCATTGTTTCAGCAGAGCGGGTGAGCTGTACCAATACATTGGGAATTGCAATACGATACGGTCGGCTTTTTCCAACACCGCTTGTTCGGCGGTCGCGTCGATTTTGCCGTCGGGATAAAGGTCATACAGATAGCGCACTTTTACGCCCGCCACGTCTGCCGCGCCTTTTGCCAAGGCGGCGTTCACGCGGGATTGTTTGATATTCGGATGAACGACTAATACGGTAGTTTTCATGTTTGAATTCCTTAATTAAAAAAATGTTTCGTTAATATCCAGTTTGGACAGAGCGGTGTTGAGATCGGCAAGTTCCTCTGCGCTTAATTCAATCTCTGCGCCTTTAAAGTTTTCTTCCAGACGATGCAGTTTAGTGGTGCCCGGAATCGGCACGATATAAGGTTTTTGCGCCAGCTCCCAAGCCAGTACCACCTGCGCCGAAGTGGCGTTTTTGCTGGCGGCTATTTGAGCTATCAAATCCAATAAGGCTTGGTTTTGCGCCATCACTTCGGGTTTAAAGCGCCCCATCTGGCCGCGGAAATCGCCTTCCTGATATTCGGTATTTTGTGCCACTTTACCGCTTAAAAAACCATTGCCGAGCGGGCTGTACGCCATAAAGCCGATACCCAATTCATCACACATCGGGAACAAATCCTGCTCGGGTTTGCGCCACATCATTGAATACTGATCTTCAATGGCGCTGACGGGGCACACTGCATGAGCACGGCGGATATAATCCGCAGGTGCATTGGAAATCCCCCAGTATTTGATTTTTCCTTCGGCAATCAACGCTTTCATGGTTTGCGCAACCACTTCCGGTTCCACCTTCGGATCAACACGATGTTGATAGAACAGATCGATGTAATCTGTCTGCAAGCGTTGCAATGAACCGTCCAACTGCTCGCGAATAGAAGCGGGGCTACTGTCCAACACCGGCACCGGCTGACCGTCCACCAGTTCCATATCCAACACGCCGAGTTTGGTCGCAATCACCACATTTTCACGATGATCTTTCAGCGCTTTGCCTAATAATTCTTCATTTTCAAAGCCATAAATCGGTGCGGTATCAAACAGATTGCAGCCCAATTCGATGGCTTTATGAATCAGCGTTATCATCGCTTGGCGATCCACAGGCTTGCCATAACCGTGATCCATCCCCATACAGCCCAGCCCCATTTCCGAAACCAGCAAACCTTGGCTGCCTAACTTTCTCATTTTCATCGTAATCTCCTTACGCTTCGTGTTCTGAATAGACGGATTATAACGCTGGCTTCATTGCAGATTAATCGTTAAAATCACAAGACAGTATTGCTAATTTCACAATAATTATGAACAAACTTGACGCCCTCAAATTCTTTATCACCGCCGCAGAAACCCTGAATTTTCGTGAAGCGGCGGTAAAACTCGCCATTTCACCATCGGTGGTCACGCGCACCATTGCCGAGCTGGAAAACCAACTCGGCGAACCGCTGTTTAAACGCAACACCCGCTCGATTACGCTAACCAGCTTCGGCGAACTGTTTTTGCCCAAAGCCAAACGCCTGCTGGAAGATTCCGACGCCCTGTTTCAGACGGCAAAAGACGATAACGAGATGAAAGGCGTTGTGCGGATTACCTTGTTCCGCTTGCCCAATCACGAGCAAATTTTGTACGAATTACTGACCGCACTTCGCCCTTATCCCGAGCTGTTTATCGATTGGCGCTTGGATATGATGCGGCTTGATACCGTTGAGCACCGCATTGACATCGGCATTCGTGTCGGGCGCGAACCCAATCCGAATTTCATCATCAAGCCGATTGCCAAGGTTCAGCATATCTTCGTCGCCGCTCCCGATTTGCTGGAACGCTTGGGCGCACCGAAAGATTTTGAAGACCTGCGCCAACGCTATCCGTTCAGCGGCTTAATCAATCCTGAAACCGGCAAAGTGTGGGAATTTATGCTCGACGGCGTGAATACTTTTCTGCCCCGCCATCTCGAATTTTTCAGCACCGACCCCGACACGCAAATTCAGGCGGCACTGGCGGGAAGAGCGGTGGTACAAGCCAGCGATTTAGCCTGTAAGGAATATTTGGCAAACGGCAGATTGGTCAAAGTCTTGCCCCAAATTCAGCAGGAAAAATGGCAACTTTATCTGTACCGCCCTTATCAAACGATTACCCCAAAACGGGTGATGAAGGTGTTTGAGGTGTTGGAAGGGGTTTTACGGAAATATCTTGGATAAAAATGCCTGTCTGAAGTTTTGTGCTTTCAGACAGGCATTTTTATACCCCCACGATTGACAAAGTCCAAAATTAGACTAAAATACCGCTTTCATTTAGTCCAATATTAGACCTTAATACCATGCAAAACCATATCACTTCCATTGATTTATTAGCCGAAACCATGATGCAGTCGCTTCAGATTTACATGAAGTACGCAAGAAAAATGGGCTTGGCGGAGAACGAATATGTCGTGCTGTATTCCGTTTATCACCATCAGGGCTGTTCGCAGAAAGACATTGTGGCGGATTGGGAATTGCCGAAGCAGACGGTGTCGTTTGTGTGCAAACAGCTTGTTGAACGCGGCTGGTTGGCGTTTGTGCCCGACCCGAATGACAAGCGCGGTAAGTTGATGAATTTGACCGCAGACGGTTTTGCCGTGATTGCGCCGATTATTGAAGCGCAAACGGCGGCGGAGCAACAAAGTGCGGTCGAATTCGGCGAAGAAAAACTGGCGACCTTGGTGCAGGATTTAATCCGCTTAAACAAAGTCTTAAGCAAAAATTTAGGGGTGGAATAATGCAGACATCCAATGCCTTGGGCAACTTAAAATCCATCGCTAAAAACAACAAAAAACGCCTTGCCGGCACTTTTGGTTTAGTGGCGGCGGAAAACGTTTTATTTTTGACCTATCCCGTATTCGGCAGTTTCGCGGTTAATGCGATGATGAGCGGCGATGTGTGGACATCGCTTTCTTATTCATTGTTGGTGCTGGTTATCTGGAGTATCGGCGCCATGCGCCGCGCGGTGGATACCCGCGCATTCGCCCGAATTTATGCGGAACTTGCCGTGCCGGTGGTGGCAAGCCAGCGTGCGAAAGGCTTGGATACCTCTTCCGTTACCGCACGCGTTGCGCTATCCCGCCAGTTTGTGGATTTCTTCGAGCAGCATTTGCCGATTTTGATGATGTCCGCTTTTCAGATTATCGGCTCGGCGCTGATGTTGCTGATTCTGGAATTCTGGGCAGGGGTTACCGCTTGTGCGATTTTGGCGTTCTTCGCCTTTTTAATGCCGAAATACGCCAAAACCAATGATTTGCTCTACCTCAAACTCAACAACCGTTTGGAAAAAGAAGTGGACGTCATCGAGCGCAACAACGGCTACCAGCTCAACAAACACTACGGCTGGCTGGCAAAACTGCGTATCCGCATTTCCAATCGTGAAGCGGCGGGTTATTTGTGGATTGGCGTGGCGATGGCGCTGCTGTTCGGCGTCACCGTGGTGCAAATCGCCACCACCCAAGGCGTAAAAGCCGGGCATATTTATGCGGTGATTACCTACTTATGGCAATTTGCCATGAGCCTGGACGATATGCCGCGATTGCTGGAGGAGTTTTCCAATTTGAAAGATATTGGCAAGCGGGTGGAGGTTTAAGCTGCCTGCAAGCGGTAAAAAAACATCAAAAATTTGCGAAACCGCACCAACAAACCGCTAAAATAGCGAAATGTTTAACAGAAAATAAGGAAAATCATATGACAGCTTATGTTGTTTTTATTCGGGACGAAATGAAAGACCAAGCGGCTTACGACCGTTATCTGCAATTGGGCGTGCCGACGCTCGCCCCTTTCGGCGGCGAAATTTTGGTGGCCAACGGGGCGCACGAAGCCTTTGAAGGGGCGGATTTTGACGGCTCGGTCGTGCTGCGTTTTCCCGATATGGCGTCAGCCCGCGCGTGGTACACCAGCCCGGAATACGAAGCGGTGAAATCCATGCGCCTAGAAGCAACGCTCGGACGCGCGGTGCTACTGGAAGGGGTGGCTTAAACATAGTAAGGCGGGCGGGAATGCCCGCTTTTTTCAGACAGGCATTCCTTCCCCGCCAACCCAATCCTTTAAAAACCCGATAAACGCCTTCACCACTGCCGATTGATGGCGGTGCGGCAAATACAGGGCATAGGTTTTATAACTGGCTGAAGACGGATAATCCGCCAAAATTGGCACAACTTTATTTTGTTCAATCAACTTCTTAGCAGTATATTCCGAGATAAAACACAGCGCGCGCCCTGTGGTCGCAAGGTGAATGATTGCCGAATTGTCGTTGGATAAAAACATACACGGCACATCCAGCGATTGATTTTTGCCTTGTTGATTTTGCCATTCAAAAACAATACTTTTTTGCCCCAAGCGGCCGAAGCTAGCGCAAGGGAAGTTGACTAAATCCTGCGGCGTTTGCGGTTCGCCAAATTTTTGAATAAATTCATGACCGGCAACCCACGCCCCGCTAAATTGCATTATCAGCATCGCTATCACATTATCCGTTTGTAATTCCCCCGAACGAAAAGCCACATCAATACCGTCCGCCACCAAATCCACCACCCGTTCAGTCGCTTGACAATACACCTGCACATCAGGAAAGCGTTGCTGAAAAGCCAGCACCATTTCCCAAATATGGTCGGCGGCAATGGTGGTGGAAATCCGTAACATCCCGCCTAAAGCCTGCTTGTCGGATTGCAAATTGCGCTCGGTATGCAGCAGATTATCAATATTCAAATACACTTGCTCATAAAACAACTGCCCTTGCGCAGTGGGCTTTACGCCCGTTTTATGGCGGTCAAGCAGTTGGATATTCAGCGATTGTTCCAGCAGTTTGATTTGTCGGCTGATGGTGGCAATGGGTACGCCCAGTTCATCGCTGGCTTTAGATAAACTGCCTGCTTGCACGGTGGCGACAAATAGGCGGACGGCGTTTAAGTCCATGTTTGTTCCTTAAATCATATAAGAATTCGTATAAAGCAATTCAGTTATCCATAGAAGGAATAAGTTTTATATCTTGATTATCAATTTCTCCTATTAGCTCGTCATCACAAGTATCTTTTAATTGATATAATATATTTAGTAGTACACCTATGGGATTATTCCAATTTTTAATAATTATTTCATTAACAATGTAAGAATAATTACTATTTTCATGGTAACTAATATGAGACTTTCCGTAATTAAAAATAATCCTGAATTCATTAATTACAAAGTAAAAATCACGAACAACAAAACTATTTTTTTCAAATAAAACATTTAACTTTGGGTACTTTCCTTCATAAAAAAACTCTTCTATATAAAAAACACCTTTTTTATATCCATCCACAGCACCTATGCCTAATACGCACAAATTAGGCTTATGATTCCAAAAGCTATCTTGAAATAATTTATCGCCGTGATTTCCTTCTATTTCTCCAAAAATAGCAATGTTTTTGTCTTCATCTGTATCTTTTAAAATTAAGCAAAAATCTGAATTTTTCACTAAATAATCTTTTTCAAGAAAATCTAATTCAGTATATCTAGGGTAAATTTCATCATATCTTCTGGAGATTTTGCTAGATAATTCCGAATCAAGACCTGAAATATAAAATCTGAAGTCATTATAGTTTTGATAATGTGGAATATTAAATAATCCATCAAGATTTTCCTTTATCCCATCCACGATTTTTAATCCCATTCGATGATTTAAAAAATGAACCATAAAATATTGCATTCCCCAATTCTGAATAGAATTAGCCATTAAATCAAAGAAACTATTTGGATATTGGCTTTTCATTGCAGCAAGAGAACTTATTGAATGACTACCGCCTACGGCACGAAATTGCAAATTTTTATGATATGCCAAGCATTCCAATATAGAAATAAATTGCATACTCCAATATGATAAAGAATTATCATAAATTGGCATATTGTATTCATTTAATAAATGTATTTTAGCCATGACTTAACCAGCATTTCCAAATATGAAAACCAAATTCTCATTTTACGCTATTCTATACCAAATTTAAATGTATTAAACTACGCACCATCAATCACTCTTCAATAGGAAACCCCAAATGTTAGACTTTGAAACCACCGTTCGCGCCCGCCATTCTGTGCGCCAATTTTTGCCGACACCAATGACCAACGCGCAAATCCGTGAAGTCGCTGAAGATGCCCGCCGTTCGCCGTCATCCACCAACACCCAACCGTGGAGCGTGCATATCGTGTCGGGCGAGACCTTGGCACGGCTGAAAAAGCGCATTATGGAAAAATTTGAACAAGGCGAACTTTGCCCCGATTTTGCCTACGACCAAAGCAAATTTGACGGCATTTACGAACCCCGCTGGCGTGAGTTTTATAAAGAAATGTTCGCCGCCAACGGCGTTACTCGTGATGACAGCGAAGGCCGCAAAAAAATCACCCGCCGCAACGCCGAATTTTACGACGCACCGCATGCCGCCTTTTTGTTTATGCCGGATGTGGGCGACGGCAACGTGAATGCCGCGTCTGATATGGGGATGTATTCGCAAACCTTTTTGCTGTCGCTCACCGCGCGTGGTTTTGGCGGCATTCCGATGTTATTTTTGGCGATGTTTGCCGATGTGGTGCGTGAAGAATTAGGCATTTCGCCCGATTTCAAACTGCTGCACGGTATTGCCTTTGGCTACCCTGATAAAGACGCTCCAATCAATCAATTCCGCTCTAAACGAGCAAGCGTTGATGAGACGGTGACTTTTTATGAGTAAGGCTTTTTAGCCAGTTTGATAAAAAACACTTAGGGCGAAACGGATTGCCTTACGCCCTGTGGTGCAGCGTGCAATGATGTTGCCAGCCGATTGCTTAAATTTTTGTACCGCTGCGTGAAAACTGTGATTGAGGATTTAATGCAGGATCTTGTATCAATTTGACCGCTTGCTACCATCCCAACTCCTCCATCTTTTCCTGCAAAAACTCAATCAACACCTGCACGCGTTTCACTTTTTGCGATTTTGGTTGGTAATACAAATACATGGGTTGGAAGGTCTGCCAATGCTTTTTTAACACGGGCAACAGATCGATTTTGCTTTCCAACCGCTCGTATTGCGGTTCAAAAATCCGCCCGATACCGAATCCTTGGCGGATGGCGTCAATTGCCATTTCACTATCGTTGAGAATCAGCGACATCGGCATTTCGATCGTATGCGGTTGCCCGTTTTCCATCAGTGTGAGCGGGTGGAAGCGGTTGGCGGTGATAAAGCGGTAGCCGATAAGTTGATGATGGGCTAGGTCGGCGAGGGTTCTCGGTGTGCCGAATTTCTGGGCGTATTGGGGTGAGATAAACAAGCCTTCACGGATTTCGCCCGTTAGTCTGCGTGCCACAATACCTTCTTCTAAATGATTACCGAAGCGGATACCTAAGTCGAACTGTTCGTCAATCAAATTGACGGTGGCGTTGTTAATGGAAATATCCAGCACGATATGCGGATAACGTTCGCGAAACTCAGCATAAACGGGCTGTAAAATCAGCGAAAATGCCACTTGTGACACCGTAATCCGCACCGTGCCGGTGGGCGTTTGGGCGAGCGTTTTGGCGTTTTCAAAGGCTTGCGACAGCGTGTCCACCGCCTGCACGGTTTGTTCCAGCAGTTGTACGCCTGTTTCGGTCAGTTGAATTTTACGCGTGCTACGCTGAAACAGTGGCACGCCCAAGCGGTTTTCCAACTGGCGTAAGGCTTTGCTGACCGCCGGCACGGAAATGCTTAATGCTCTGGCACAAGCGGAAATCGAGCCTTCTTTGGCGATGGTTTGGAAGATGAGAAGTTGTCCGTATTCGGTGCTGTTCATTGAAGTTATCCTATTTTTTTATCATATACTAAACCAAGCTATTTACTATCGCTTTTACCTTTGGCTGTAAATGTAATTTCTTCTGCCATAACACATAAATAGGTTCAGGTGGTGGCGTAAATTCAGGGAGTAATTGTACCAATTTACCTGCTTCTACGGCTGGTTGAATGAGCCAATCAGGTAAAAAGGCAATGCCACAATCCGCCAATACCGCCTGTAAACGTGCATCGCCGTCATTGATTTGGTGCTGTACATTTAGGGGGAATCCTGTTGATTTGCCTTGTTCGTTCATCAACCGCCAAGAAATTTGATTGCCTACAATGCAGGGAAAATGAGTTAAATCATCTGGGTGGTTGAGTTTTCCCCACTTTGACACAAAGGCAGGTGTCGCACAAAGTTGATTTTGAAAACAATCAATTTGTTTGGCAATAATGTCTGTTAAATCTGCTAATTCCCCAAATCGCACAGCAATATCAATATGTTCCGCAATCATATCCACTTTGCGATCTTGAAAGCTAATATTTAAATGAAGCTTTGGATAATCTGCTTGTATGGCAAGCAATTTGGGCAAAATATGACTGCGCCCATAAGTGGTGGGCAAATCAATTCGTATTTCGCCAATAATTTGTTGTGATTGACTAGAAAGTAACAATTTCGCCTGTTCTAATTCTTCCATCATTCGCCGACAACTTGCTAGCCAAACTTCACCTTCTCGAGTCAGCGTGATTTTACGGGTTGATCGGTGAAAAAGCTGCGTATTCAATCGTTGTTCCAATCTTGAAATACTTTTTCCCACCGCAGAACCTGTTAAATTCAATCGTTCTGCTGCAGCACTGAAACTGCCCATTTCTACTGTCATTAAAAATTCTTCAATACCTGAAAATTTATCATTCATTTGTAAAAATCCTTAAAGTTTAACCGCTCTTATTATGGAATAAAATTCCATAATATTTATCATATTTTCATCTTAATCAATTTATAGGAATAAGTAAAATAAGCCGTAACAAAATTGACTTAAAAGGAACACAAAATGATGAACCCAAAATATCAGCCTTTATTTGAACCCTATACACTCAACAATGGTGTGGAAATTAAAAATCGTCTCACAGTCGCACCACTCACGATTTACGATTCAGGCAAAGATGGCGAAATGACCGAAACAGGTCGCCGTTTTTGGCAAAATCGCTTTGAGGGTTTTGGCTTGTACATTATGCCGTTTACCAATGTTCACCCTAGCGGCATAGGCTTTGAATCGCCCAATGCTTTTGATGAACGCCATTTGCCGACCTTGCGTGAATACGCCGAAATGGCGCATTCACAAGGTGCAAAAGCGGTGGTGCAGATTGCTCATAGCGGTTTGCGAGCTGATCCTGCGATGACACAAGGTGCAGAGTTAGTAGCTGCGACAGGTGATTATTACGGACGTTTCCGCACAATGAGCGAACAAGAAGTATGGGATATGGTGACAAACTATGCTTATGCGGCGGAACTGGTGTTGCGAGCAGGTTTTGATGGTGTGGAAATTCACGGTGCAAATGGTTGGCAAATTCAACAATTCTTTTCAGCCAGCACCAATTTGCGTAACGATTATTGGGGTGGGACGCTGGAAAAACGAATGCGTTTCCCTCTGGCAATTATTGATGGGATTGATGAAATGCGTCAAAAACATAACCGACCTGATTTTATTATTGGTTATCGTTTCTCGCCCGAAGAGCCCGGGGAGGATGGCATTACGATGAAAGAAACGCTGGCGTTGGTGGATGCGTTGTTAGAAAAACCATTGCAATATTTGCACATTTCGCTTTGGGATTTTTATAAAAAAGTTCGCCGTGGTGCAGATACCCATTTAACCCGAATGCAAGTAGTACACGACCGTATTGCAGGGCGTTTGCCATTCTTTGGTTCAGGTAATCTTTACACCGCAGATGATATGCTCAAAGCCTATCAAACAGGCTGGGTAGAAAGTGTTTCTATTGGCAAAAGTATTATGCTCAATCCAAATCTTGTCGAACTGATTGAGACAGGACGAGAAAGCGAAATTGAAAGCGCATTTGACTGGGATAAAGCCGATTACTATCGCTATACCCCCGCAATGTTAGACGGCACTCGTGCAGGGACAGACTTCTTCCCGCCGTCTAAACAGAATGGCGTGCGATATAAAACCAATCATTTCTAGGCGAAAAATATGCAAAAACTGAAAATTGAAACACAAAGTGGTACGTTACTTGATGGCGTATTGTTCAGTCAAACGCCATCAAAAACGGTAATCATTGCCATCACAGGCATTCACGGTAATTTTTATTCTAACCCATTTTATTACAACATTGGCCACACATTGAGTCAAAGTGGTATTGATTTTATTTATGCACAAACTCGAAATGCGTTCGGTAAAACGGATTTTGTGAACCCTAAAACAGGACAGCCGGAAAGTATTGGTTCGTGGAATGAGGATTTTGCAAAAACCATTGAAGATTTAACCGCTTACGTTGATTTTGCCGAACAAAAAGGCTATCAACATATTGTGCTGGCAGGGCATTCGCTAGGGGCAAATAAGGTGATTCATTATCTTGCCGAAACCCAAGACAAACGTGTGGCGAAGTTTATTTTGCTCAGCCCAGCAAACGTTACGCATTTAACCAATGCAATCAGTGAACAACAACGAGCTTACATTCGTCATCAAGTCGAAAAGGGTAATAGTCAAAGATTATTACCTTTTGAGTTATTTGGCTGGTTGCCTTGTATTGCTGATACAGCATTTCAATGGCTCTATTCACCGTTGTTGAATAATGTTCACGTGGAACCTAATAGCGATTTTTCGCAAGTGGCAAAAATTCAGCACACTGGAGCATTGCTGATTGGTACGCTTGATCGTTTTACTTACGGAGATCCGCCAGGTTTTTTGCGAAATATCAATAACCATTTCCAAAGTGCGGACAAAAATACGCTGATTTTTATTGAAAATACAGGGCATACTTATCAGCAAAAAGAGCAGGAAGTGGCGGATAAATTGTTGGATTTAGTGAAAGATTGGGGGTATTAAATGCCATTTATTACTTTTAAAACTAACTTAACGCTTACGGCAACTTAAATCAGGTTTTGGGAAGGTAATAGAATTTGTACCATACAAATCAGAGCAATCGTTGATGATAGATTTTCACGATCAAGTAAATTTGTATCTAAAAGGTGATAACCGAGATTCTATGGCATATTTGCGGATTGCCGTATTTGGCAATCCTACACATCAAGGATATGCTGAATTAAGCCACGTTGTAACCCAATTAATATCACAAATTTTACACATTTCACCCCAACATATTTACATTCAATATGAGGATATTCCAAGTTGGGCGGTTGCGGGAATGTTTTTTGAGTCAAACATATGCTAAAAATCACCACCTTTACCGACCCAATGATGGGCTTATCTTACGAAAGTGAGCCATTTTTCCGTAAACTGGAAACACATTTTGCAGGTCATATTGAATTTCATACCGTTATGGCAGGTTTAGTACGAAATGTTTATGATTTTGTCAATCCTGCTGACCTTGCCATTAGCGAAGCGATGGCGATTGAACGCTATTTGCCACACCTTGCTGCCATTTACAATGCAGAGCAAAGCATTAGTGGAATGCCGATTTCAATGGAAAATTTGGATTTATTCTCCACGGATCGCACATCATCAATTCCGCTTAATCTTGCTTACAAAACCGTGCAACAGTTAGCACCTGAAAAGGCAGATGAATTTCTCTACCGCTTACGTTTTGCCACCATTGTGGAAGTTCGCCCAACAACAAAGTTAAATGAACTTGCCAGAGTAGCGGGACAAGTTGGCATAAACGAACAAACATTTCTCAACGCGTATCATCTTGATGACGTTAAGGCATCGTTAACAGAAGATTTTCAACGATTCCAACAACTTGGCATTCGTGGTCTGCCAGCTTATTTATTGGAATATCAGGGTAAACAAGTCGTGGTCAATGGCGTATTAGATGACCGACAATTTTTTATCCTGATTGCTCAATTAACACAAAATAATCTATTGCCCCAAAAACCAGAAATAAGTCAAAGTACGGTCAAAAATTTGATTGAAAAACACAAACTCATTTCGCCTATTGAAATTCAATATGCTTTTGGTTTAGCAAGCGTAAATGATATTATGCCTTATCTCAATCCCCTTTTAATGAATGGCGAAATCAAACGAATTGAAGTTAAAGACAGGAGGAAGTTGAGTTCATTGAATTATTCCTTTTTCAGCCTATACGGGCCGTATAGGGTTCTTTGAGCCGAGCTGCTTCACAGTTCTTAATAACAAAGATAATAGAGCGATAGCGTGACTCGGTTTAATTAACCTAGCAAGGCTCGTGCCAGGTGGTAAAATTAAATAATATTTAACTTATGGTTAAGGGTTTTATAACTTATTCTAATCTAGTAAATAAAAATCTGAAAGCTAAAATAGTTGTCATTCGTAGGGTGCGTGTGAACGCACCATTTCAATTATCGTTAATCCACATAAGGAAAGATTATGACTATTTCAGCGCTCGACTTCTTCAAACGTGACGTCACTTTGCCCAACCAGTTAGACGGTTTGCCGCACAAATTATCCGATGTAACAGGCTTGCAAATCGGCTCGTTCAAAACCAATGACGGCGTGTCGCTAAACTATTGGAAAGCGGGCTCGGGCGAACCGTTGGTGTTCGTGCCTGGTTGGTCGTCAAACGGGGCGGAATACATCAATTTAATCCATTTGTTGAAAGATAAATTTACCGTTTATGTGTTGGACCAACGCAATCACGGCTTGTCGGACAAAGTGAAATTCGGCAACCGTATCAGCCGTTTCGCAATGGATTTACACGAATTTTTCAACGCCGAAAATATTGAAAAAGCGCACTTGTGCGGCTGGTCGATGGGTTGTTCGGTGATTTGGGGCTATGTGGATTTGTTCGGTACCAGCCGTGTAGAAAAATTTGTGTTTATTGATGAAGCACCATCAATTTATTGTCATAGCAACTGGACGGAAGAAGAACGTATCAACGCTGGTGCATTTACCACCTCTGCCGAGATGATGATTGATATGTATTACGGACGTGGCACGTGCAATATGTTGCAAGTAAATACGGATTTATTCAATTTCTACAACACGATTGATGCGCCGGCCTTTGAAAACTCAATGGCACTATGTGATCAAGTCTGCCCACACGATAAAGACGCATTGGAACAGGTATTGTTTGACCATATTCTGAACGACTGGCGAGATGTGCTTATCAATAAAATCGACAAACCGACTTTAGTAGTGTCAGGCGAACACAGCAACTGGGTGGAAAGCCAACGCTGGATTGCCCAAACCGTGCCGAACAGTGAGGACTTGATTTACGGCAAACACGAACACGGCGACCATTTCCTGCATTTGAAAATGCCGCAAAAATTCGCAGGCGAATTGACGGAATTTTTAAATAGAATGTCGTAATAAAATCCATCATATTCAGCCTAAGTAGTAGCAAAACAAAAAGAGTTTCATAGGTAGCGCATTTTAAATAAAGCTGTTTTGGGCGAATAATCAATTAAAGTGCGGTCGTTTTTAGGCAAGTTTTTGTAAAAAAAACAACCGCTTGCATTCACAAAGGAAAACTATGATTATCAACACAGGCGGGCGCACGGACACGGTGCATTATTATTCGAAGTGGTTACTCAAACGCTTTGAAGAAGGCTATGTGCTGTCGCGTAATCCGCTGTTCCCGAATAAAGTTACCCGTTATGAATTGACTCCGGATAAAGTGGATTGCGTGGTGTTTTGTTCAAAGAATTACCGTCCAATTTTGCCGGATTTGCACAAAATCACCGATCGTTTTAACACCTATTTTCATTACACTATCACTGCCTACGGCAAAGATATTGAGCCGGGCGTGCAGACCATTGAGAAAAGTGTTGAAACTCTGAAGCGGTTGGCAGACATTGTGGGTAAACAACGCATTGCCTGGCGTTATGATCCGGTGTTACTAACCGAAAAATATACTATCGAACGTCATTTGGAAACTTTTGATTATCTCGCTCGCGAGCTCACACCTTATGTGGATCGTTGCATTTTTAGTTTTGTGGAAATGTATAAAAAATTAGCGGTGAATATGCCCGAAATTATTTTGCTCACGGATGAAGATAAACACCGTTTAGCAAAAGCTATGGGCGAAATTGCGCAACGTTACGGTTTATATCTACAAACTTGCGCGACCGAAGGCGATTTTTCCGCTTACGGCATTCACGGCTCGGGTTGTATGACGCTTGATATTATCGGGCGTGCCAACGGCGTGAATTTTAAATCGCTTAAACATAAAGGCAACCGACAACATTGCGGTTGTGTGGAAAGTCGTGACATTGGTGCTTACGACAGTTGTCCCAGCGGTTGCAAATATTGTTATGCCAATAAAAGCCCCGCCAAAGCCCGTGCGATGCAGCAATATCACGATCCCGATTCGCCCTTATTGCTTGGACATTTGCGTGAAACCGATGTTGTCACACAAAGCACACAAAAGAGCTTTCTTGCCCCGCAGCAAATGGATTTAATTGGATTGTGGGGATAATTTAAACAAGCCATAATTCCACCACCATCTGAAATTCCTTAGAGTTTCCCTTACAATTCGGATAGAACTCCACTCTAAGGGAATGACAAAATGCTAACCTAGGGTATACGTACCCTAGATCGTTTAAGAAAAACCAAGCGGTCGAATTCTGGAAAAACTTTGCTAAACCCGACCGCACTTTTCTATTTCATCTATTTCAACTTCGCATATTCCTCGTCGGACACCCGTTCCGCCCATTCATTACTGGTGTTTTCCCCTTCAATTTCTACGGCTAGATGTTGGAACCAGGAGTCTTTGGCTGCGCCGTGCCAGTGTTTGACATTGGCGGGGATATGTACCACATCGCCCGGTTTGAGTTCTTGTGCCGGTTTGCCCCATTCCTGATAATAGCCGCGTCCTGCGGTGACGATTAGCATTTGTCCGCCGCCTTTGGTGGCGTGATGGATATGCCAGTCGTTGCGGCAACTTGGCTCAAAGGTTACGTTGAACATTTTTACCTGTTCGGTAGAAACCGGATAAAGATAGCTTTTGCCGGTGAAATATTGCGCGTAGGCATCATTCGGTTCGCCGATGGGGAATTGGCTGAGTTGTGGCAAGCCAGACGGTTGAATGGCTTTGATGGCTGCGATTTGTTCGTCGTTTACGCCGTTTTTCTTGCTGATACCGATATGTGCGTTAAGCTGGCTTTCCACACCTTGCAAATGGCTTAATGCGCCGACTGTCACGATTTCGCGCTCTTGCCAGTTAAGCAGATCGCTGGCAAAAATATCGCCGAATAAATGGGTTTTTAAATAGCGGTCAATTTCCGGTGATAGTGCCGAAATATCCACTTTTTGTCCAGTGAGTTCGGTTTGGGTTTGGCTGCCGAGTGCCAGAATATCGGTGTTTGCCGGCAATGGGGTGGCGGTTTTGCCCTGTTCGCTTTTTAAGCCTTTTGCTTCACGTTCTTTTACCGTTTCAGCTAAGGCGTTTAAGGCATTTAAGCTGCGCGGAAAGCCGGTATAAGCATAAAGTTGCACCATAGCGTCTTTAATTTCGTTTACGCTTAAACCGCTATCCAACGCCTGATTGACTGCGGTTTTCAAACTGTCTATATCGCCGGTTGCGGTAAAGGCACCGATTTGTGCCAGACTAAGTTGGCGTGCTGAAAGTGTCATTTGCTTTACTCCTTGAGTGGTTTGTGCGGCGGATTGCGTGTCAGCGGCAAACATTGTCGTTGGCAGAGAAAGCGCGCTTGCTATAAAAAGAATTTTGCTCAGTTTTTTCATCGCTTTCACCCTTTGTATCGTTAGCGCGGAATAACCTCCACCGTCGCCGCACGGCTGCCGGCGCTTATCATATGGCTCATATATCGGCTTGAGCTATATTTGGTGCGGTAAGCGTCGTCGATTTTTTGGTTCAACGCTTCATCTTTAATCGGTTCGAATTTCACCTCTAACACCTGACCTATGGCGTGAATTTTGCCGGCTTTTTGCGCAAGGGCGGATTGATACCAGCGGGAATTGGTGCCGTAATAGGCGCGCACGAATAAACGCCCGTCCACCGCCACTTCCCAAATCCAGGTCGGGGTGCCGGTGCTGGTCATATCCGGATGAAATGGGGCGATTTTCAGATCGTCCGCTTGACAGATTTGCTTTAATGTATTGCTATCCCACATTTTTTTCTCCTTCTCTAAACAGAGGAATTATTACTATTTTGCCAACATTTGTTGGATCGCATTGGTGCGCGCCAGCTTGTAAGCCAGCGTTTGCGACGCATTCGGGTTGAATATTTCAAAGGCGTGATAAACACCGGAAACCAGCTGTAAATCCGTCGGCACGCCCGCTTGTACCAGGCGGTTGGCATAATCCATATCTTCATTGGCAAATAGATCCAAGCTACCTACCATCATATAGGTAGGCGGTAAACCGGCGAGATCCGTGGCGGTTGCCGCCGAATAGTAAGGCATTTCCGCTTGCGCAATAGTTTGCCCGCCGCGCAAAGTCTCCCAGCCGATACGGTTAAATTCCGCCGTCCACACATAGCCGCCGGTATAAGGTGTGTTGTACAGGCTTTGAGGGGTGCCGGTGCGATAATCCAGCATCGGATAAATTAAGACCTGTCCCGCCAGTTTGAACTCGCCTTTATCGCGCACTTTCAGTGCTAAACGAGCCGCCAGCCCGCCGCCGGCACTCTCGCCCATAATCACCACTTTATTGGTGTCGGCATTGAGTTTTTGCCCGTTCTTAAACAGATAGGCCAAGCCGTGATAAGCGTCATCAATATCGGCAGGGTAAGGCGTTTGGCTTGCCAAGCGGTATTCCACACTGACCACCACCGCCTTATTGAGATCCGCCAGCTCCGCCAACGCTGCATTGTTTTGGCGGGCATTGCCGAATAAGTAACCGCCGCCGTGCATAAAATAGATCACCGGCAATTTTTCATTTTTTGCTGTTGCCGGACGGTAAATGTAGAGATCTACCGCCGGTTGCGCCTCTTGCGCCGGTGCGGTAATTTTCTCATTCGGTTGCACCGCTGATTGCTCAGCCGCCTGTAAAAACGCCGCGTTTAATTCGGCAAGCTTGGCTTTGTCCTGCAATTGTTCTGGAGTGAAGCGCACGCTTTCCAGCAAACTCAAATCACGAAATTCCGATGCTAGCAGAGGATAGGACGGATGATTTTTGCCTCCATCGGCGGCGACATTCAACGCCACTCCGAGGCTTAACAAAAGTGCGGTTAGTTTTAGCAAGATTTTCATAAATTACTCCTGCGGTTTAATTTAGGGATTGGGGTGAGATTTAGCCCACCATCTATCACTGCGTAAGCCGTTCAATCAACTGCTGTTGATAATTCGCTAATTCACTGCTTCTGACGCCTTGAAACACCAACGGCGGTAAATAGGTCATACCGCAATGCAGGGCGCTGGCTTTCATTGGTAGGAACACATCCGCCAGCTCTACGCCGACTCGCCCGTTTTTGCCATAGGTTTCGTTTCCGCCCGCGGCAGTGGAAACCACCAACATTTCTTTGCCCTGCCACAAGCCCGGTCCGACGCTGCCCCAAGTCTCATTCAGATAGGCTTTCATCATCGGCGTGATATTGAACCAGTGGGTTGGGAAGATAAAGACCACGCGGTCGTGGGCGCGCATAATGCGGCGTTCCTCATCGCCTTTAACGGCGCGGGTATCAAAGCCGTAAATGGTTTCCAGATTACGCACCGTCACGCCTTCCACGGTTTCCGCTGCCTGTTGTAAGCCTTTGATAAAGGTGGAACTTTCGGGATAGGGATGGGAAACAATCACCAAAGTCTTTTTGCTCGGCGTTTTCGCCTGCGCACGACCAAAAGGCATAGCGGCTGCGGCGGCAAGAGCCGCGCCCGCTTTCAGTAAATTTCTACGGTTCATATATTCCTCTCCTAAGGTGGAGTATCTACATTTGCAAAATGTTGATAAAAAACGACCGCTTGTATGGCGACAAACGGTCAGAAACATTACCAAGGCTGAGTGGTCGGTCCGATGGTGAACTCACTCACATTGGTGTCATCCGGTTGGCTTAAGGCAAAAGCAACTACGTTAGCAACGCGCTCCGCCGGAATCTCATAGGTATCGTAAAGTTGGCGATAGCCCTGAGAGGTTGCATCATCAGTAATACCCGCCACCAATTCAGACTGTACCGCCGCAGGATAAATGGTCGCGGTGCGAATATTGGTGCCCGCTTGCGCGCTTTCCATTCTCAAGCCTTCCATAATCGCTTTGACCGCCCATTTGGTACCGCAATATACCGTACCGCCGGGATACACTTTCAAACCCGCCACGGAAGATGTCGCCAATACGTGCCCTGATTTCTGCGCTTCAAAGGTCGGCAACACTGCCGCAATCCCGTTCAACACGCCTTTGATATTGACGTCGATCATACGATTCCAGTTATCGGTTTCCAATGCGGAAAGCGGTGCGCTCGGCATCAAACCGGCATTTAAGAAAATCGCATCCACTTTACCGAAGGCGGATTTCGCCAATTCGACCAAGGCTTGGTTGTCTTCGGGTTTCACCACATCGGTAACCCGATATACCGCTTCACCGCCTTTGGCTTTAATATTGTCGGCAATGGCTTTTAATTGCGCTTCACGACGCGCCGCCAGCACGATTTTCGCCCCCTGTTCCGCTAATTTATAAGCGGTCGCTTCGCCGATACCGGAGGACGCACCGGTGATGATAACGACTTTACCTTGAATATTGTTCATAATCCGTTTCCTCTTTGTGTGATAATCAGTTTGAGTATACGCCCGTTTTTTATTCGTTTGTATTATGAATTTCCGAATTCACTATTAGGTAGAAACGAATAATTTACAGGATTGATATAAATATCATAACGCGGTCTTAAATTCCCAAAAATGAATAAAATCAGAAAACAGAATTCCGGAAAGTGAGATTATGAGAATATGCTTTTGCAAGTGGTAGGGTAGGAATCCTACACCTTTAAACATTCCACAATCATTTTAAATAACTGTGAATGCCGCTTGTTGAGCGGAATCTTCACTATCTCGACGATAATGGGAATCCGGCTGTTTATTGAAAAAATATCCGCCGCTGGTTTGTGCGGCGGGATCGGTTCCCTCCGCAAGCCAGACCAAGGTTTCATAGGCTTGACGTAGCGGATCAGGCGCGCTGCCGCCGCTCATTTTAGTCCCGACCCAGCCCGGATGCATCGCATTGACCCGCACCTTCGACCAACGCACCGCCAAACTTTTCGCCAAGGTCAGCAGCTGCAGTTTGCTGTCGCTGTATCCTACATTTCCCGCATTGAATGCGTCTAAGCGGAGTTCGCCGCCGTTGTGCATATTGGAGCTGACATAAATCAGAGTTTGCGGTTGAGTGATTTTTGCCGTCAATACGTAAGGCGCAAGCAAATTGATCTGGAAAATGTTTTCGCCGCGGTAAACGCCGGCATTGTGAATAATTACATCAAACCGTCCGAGGGCATTGACTTGAGCGGCAATTTTGTCCACTTCATCGGGTTTTGCCAAATCGCCGAT
This sequence comes from Basfia succiniciproducens, assembly GCF_011455875.1. NCBI lineage: Bacteria > Pseudomonadati > Pseudomonadota > Gammaproteobacteria > Pasteurellales > Pasteurellaceae > Basfia > Basfia succiniciproducens. Next base: position 1,706,618 of record NZ_CP015031.1, read on the forward strand.
AACCACATGCTTTATTTCGGGTAAATCCCGTTTCACATCAGCGGCACGTTTGGCGTCTCTGGCATGCGCCACCACTTCGTAACCTTTTGCCAACAGCATTTTAGCCGTCAGCTCGCCGATACCGGCGGAAGAACCGGTAATAAAAATCCGTTTTGCCGGTTTCGGATTGAGCGGACGGATATGTTTCTCAATATATTCCATTTCCGCCGCCACTTCTTCGGTGTTGTAGCTGCCCACACCGTATTTTGTCTGTGCCATAGTTACCTCTGTGAGAATCAGCCCGCTAAACAGGGTCAGGATTATTTTTTTGAACATGATTTTACCTATTGTGTTGCCGGAATTTGCAGTATAACGACATTCAATGTAACAAAATATGCAGTTTTATTCTATCACTGTGCCGAAGATTGCATTTTCATATTTATTCCATAAAATGAAGACAGCCAAATCATTTATTCCGGAGAATGAGATTATGAACCGATTAGACGCCCTTAAATATTTTATTGTAGCGGCGGAAACGCTGAGTTTTAAATCGACGGCAAGCCGGTTTTCGGTGTCCCCTCAGGTGATTACAAGGGTAATTTCCGAGTTGGAAGGAGAGTTGGGCGAACAGTTGTTTAAACGCAATACCCGAGCTATTCGGATAACGGATTTCGGTAGTCGGTTTTTAGCCGATGCCATTGCTTTTTTACAGCAGGAAGAGCGGTTATTCGGCGGCGTAAAAACTGCGGAAGAGAGCCTTTCCGGCTTAGTGCGGATTACGTTACCGCCTTCCGATTATGCGGATAAAATTTTATTGCGATTGCTAACCGCACTTGCGCCCTATCCGGATATTCAGATTGACTGGCGCACGGATTTCGATACGCTCAAAGCGGTGGATGACCAAATTGATATCGGTATTCGCATCAGCCGCACGCCCGAAGATCATTGGGTGGCGAAAAAGATTACTGACCTACAAGAGCCTATCGTGGCAGCACCAAGTCTTATCGCTAAAACCGGATTGCCAAAAGACGTTTTTGATTTAGCCGCCAATTTTCCGGTAGGCTATATTTTAAATCCTAAGACCGGCAAAGTATGGGACTGGATGATGGGTGAACAACCCATAATTCTAACTAAGCCGACGGTTATCACCAGCGATATTAAAAGCTTGTTACCGGCGGTCTTATCCGGCAGGATTTTCGCGCCGATAATGTATCATGACTGTAAATCCTATCTTGATTCCGGCGAGTTACAAGTAGTCTTCTCTAATGAGGAAACCTTGATTTGGGGAATTTACCTCTACCGTCCTTATCAAACCATTACTCCCAAACGGGTGTTGCTGGTATTTGAGTTATTGGAGAAAATTTTAGAAGAAGGGTTTTAATAGAAGAAGTTAGAACAGGCATTTTCGAAACGTCTTGCAAATGCAAAAGTGCGGTAAAAAAAATCGTTATTTTTGACCGCACTTTTGCACATCGCGGAATGATTAAATCAGAAACCCGCCTGTTTTTCTAACTGTTCTACAAGCGCTTCATCTAACCCCAACGCTTGCGCTAAATTTGCTAAGAAAACAATTTCTTTGCGTGCTAAATCGGCGCAAACCATTCTTGCCGCCAGATACACCTGTGATGCTAATGCCTGATTATCACCCACTTGTTGGGCGATTTCCCGCACTGTTGCCGGTTGATACATTTCTTGCCGAATCCACTGCTGTACTTCCGCATCATCGCCGGCCTGGCTTAAAATCGCTTGTTGTTCCCGGTCGGAAATTGCGCCGTCTGCAGCCGCCGCCGCAATCATTGCCTGCAAAATCACTTTGCTGAGCTCTGCCGATTGTTGTACGCTTTGGGTAAATTCCGTTTCAGTAACCGGTACAACTTGGCTTTGTTTATGTTGATAATCCTGGTAAGCCTGATAAGCAAGGCTGCCTAATGCGGCAAGCGAGCCTAATTTTGCAAGCCCCGCCCCGCCGGTACGCCCGAAAATCATCGAAAGCACGCCGATAGCCGCTGCACCGCCACCGATTTTTGCCACTTTATCCGTTGTGCTATTGCCGCTTGCCGTTTTCTTAACGGTTTCCTGAGCGGCACTTAAAACTTGATTTAAAATTGCATTGAAATCCATATTGTTCCTCCTGTGCTATGAACACTTCTTTTGTCTGCCAATTTTTCTATTAGTTCGGGCAAAGCGGAATACTTATAGAAAAAGCCTTTGTTTTGAGATAAACAAAGGCTTTATGCTTGATTAGGAAATTATTCCGCAGCTTGTTTCGGTTTGATAATTGCGTAAAGAACGCCGGTTGTTAAGGCGCCTACGGCAATCGCGCCCAAATACATTAACGGTTGCGACACAAACGGAATCACGAATAAACCGCCGTGAGGCGCTTGCAGCGTAATGGCAAGGCTCATAGAAATTGCGCCGGCAATGGCTCCGCCAATTACACTTGAAACAATCACGCGTACAGGGTCGGCGGCAACAAACGGTAACGCACCTTCGGAAATAAAGCATAAACCTAGTACGAATGAAGCTTTACCCGCATCACGTTGGCTTGCGTTAAATTTAGCGCGCGCAATCCAGGTGGCAATCGCCATTCCTAAAGGCGGTACCATACCCGCAGCCATTACCGCAGCCATCGGCGTATAAACCTGTGAACCAATCATACCCGTACCGAATACATAAGCGGCTTTGTTTACCGGACCGCCCATATCGATACACATCATACCGCCAAGAATCGCACCCAACACCAGCGCGTTTGCCGAGCCCAAACCTTTTAACCATTCGGTTAGCGCATTCATTGCCGCAGCAACCGGCGGATTTAATAAATAAATCATTGCCAGGCCGACGATCGCCGAACCTAATAAAGGCAGAATTAAAATCGGTTTTAACGAAGTTAAACTGGCTGGCAGTTGAATGGCATCATTCAGGAATTTCACTACATAACCGGCAAGAAAACCCGCGATAATACCGCCCAAAATACCGGCACCGGCGGATGTGGCAAGCATACCGCCGATAAGACCTACGGCTAAACCCGGACGGTCTGCAATAGAGAATGCAACATAACCTGCAAATACGGCAATCATTAAGTGGAACGCCGCACCGCCGCCGATATCCATTAATGCTTTCGGCAAGCCGCCTGCGATGTTTTCGTCTTTAAACGCCTCAATACCGAACATAAACGAAATAGCAATCAATAAACCGCCGGCAACGACAAGCGGTAACATATGGGAAACCCCGGTCATAAGATGTTTATATACACCTTTTTTCTCGCCTGAAGTTTGTGTTTCTGTGGCGGTTGTAGTTTCTTCACCCTGATAAATCGTCGCTTCTTTAAAGGCTTTATCAAATTCCTGTGCGGTTTTCTTCAATGCTAAGCCCGTTGAAGTACGATACATCGGTTTTCCTTTGAATTTGCTTAAATCCACATTAATATCCGTAGCGATAAAGACTAAATCGGCCGCCGCCACATCTTCCGCAGAAATAATATTGTTCGCACCGACTTGACCTCTGGTTTCCACTTTTACATTCCAACCTTGCTGTTGGCAGTAGGTTGTAATCGCCTCGGCAGACATAAAGGTGTGTGCCACCCCGGTCGGACAAGCGGTAACCGCCACGATATTTTTCATACCGGAAGCAGTTGCGGGTTGCACGTCCTGTTGCGCCGGTTGAACATAATCCACAGCCTCGGTTAATGCCTGCGCGACGGTATTTTCAGGCGCATTCAACGCTTGTTCTTCATCCGCCAAATACACTTTTTTACCTAAAAGTGCGGTCAAATTCGGCAAAGTTTTACCGAAAACAATCGCTAAATCCGCTTGTTCGGCATTTTCTACCAGTTGATGATTTTGTTGTTTTACTGCGGCAGCCAAAACCTGGCGCAATAAAAACGCTTTTGCGCGACCTAAATTTGGTGATTGCGTAAGAAAAATATTCATCGGCTTATCCTTCAATCGTTGTGATTTTTACATTTGCTAAGATTGGGTCGAGCAACTTGCGATCACTGACACCTACGTTACTTTGTGAAACGGCGAAGGCAGATACCGCACTTGCAAACGCCAATGTTTCTTGTTGAGATAAATTATTTACAAAACCATAAATTAAACCTGCGACCATCGAATCGCCGGCACCGACTGTGCTTACTACGTTTTCACATTTCGGCGGCTGAGCCAAAATCACGCCGTTATCACTTAGCCATAATGAGCCGTTTGCGCCCATGGAAATAATAACATTGGCTATCCCTTGTGCTTTTAATTGTTTTGCGGCGTCAATGATGTCTTTCAAAGTCGATAACTCATGGCCGACCCAGGCTTCTAATTCGCGGTGATTCGGTTTCACTAACCAAGGATTTGCTTTAAGACCTGCTGTTAATGCGGCATTACTACTATCTAGTACGACTTTTACACCCGCTTGATGTAATTGGCTTAACCAGCTTTGAAACATATCCGCCGTTACGCCGCGGGGCAAACTGCCACACACGGCAACGATGTCGAATTCTTTACAATAAGCGAGAGAATCTGCGGTAAATTTCCGCCAATCCTGTTCACTGATTTGATAACCAAGAAAATTCAAATCCGTTACATCCGCGTCCGTTTCGGTGATTTTTACGTTTATTCGGGTTTTACCGGCAACCCGCTGGAATTTATCCTGCAAACCTTGTTGTTGGAATAAATGCTCGAAATCGCCTACGTTATCTTCACCGAGAAAACCACCGACCGCGACTTCAACGTCTAAGTCATTTAACACCTTAGCCACATTGATACCTTTACCGGCAGGGAATAAACCGAGGGTTTCCACCGTATTCACTTCGCCCAACTCAATGCGTTTTAAACGCCCGACCAAATCATAGGCGGCGTTTAATGTGATTGTTGCCACTTTTGCCATTGTTTATTCTCCTAAACCTGCCGCGATTGCCGCACCGATACCGTCAATCGCTTGTTGCGCTTCTTCACCGGTGGCGACAAAATGCAGACGAGAACCTTTTGTCGCCCCTAATGCAACGATTTTCATCATGCTTTTAGCGCTCACTAACCCACCGTCGCGATCTAAATTACGAACCGCCACCGACGCATTATATTTTTTAACTTCATTCACTAAAGTCGCCGCAGGACGAGCATGCAGACCGTTTTCATTATTAATCACAAAAACCGCTTCGATACTGTCGGATTTTGGTTGCTCAACTTCCGGTGTCGCCGGGTTAGCGACTTCAATAGTATCCGGTTCTGCCGGCGGAACGGCGGAAACAGGCTCACCCAAGCCCGCCGCAATTTCTTTAGCGATGGCTTCAATCGCCTGCTGTGCCTGCGCACCTTCGGCAACAAAACGCAAACGGTGACCTTGAGTTACTCCTAAGGCAACCACCTTCATTAAACTTTTCGCACTCACTGCCGCTGTACCGCGGGTAATATTTTCCACCGTGATTTTTGCATCAAACTTTTTAACTAAGTTAACCAGATTCGCACAAGGACGCGCGTGTAAGCCGTTTTCATTGCGTAGCGTAAATGTGCCGATTACCGTACCGGCAGCCGGCACCGCTTGTGTCGTTACTTGTTCGGCAGTTACCGCTTGTTCCGCCTGTATGCCGTTCAATGCGGCAATAATTTGCTCCGCATTACCGGCAAGCAAAGTTTGTTGTACTTGTTCACTTAATAAGCGGGCAAGGGTTTCATTTACCGCATCGTCTTTCGCTGAAACGGTTACAACCCCTTGCACATTTTTACCGTTAACCGAAAAAGCGTTCTTTGCACGACTAAAAGCCAGCGCGTTCTTAAGGTTGCCTAGCGGGCTGTCAGTCACCCATAATCCGTTACCCAAAGGTAACGCAGGGCTGGCAATTACATCGGAAACAAAGGAATTTTCTACCGCACTTTGTTGCTCCAATTTACCGGCATTAATCGCCACAAGGGTTAATAAACTTTGAGTATCTACATCTAAGCTGATATTTTCCGTTTTAACCGCAAATTCATCATCTTCGCCCATTAAAATCGCGCGGAATTTTTTCGCATCCTGTAAGGTTGCTAATTTCGCCGCCGTATCTTCCTCACCTAATACGTGCGTTAATTGGCGCAATAACGCCAAATGCTCATCAGAACGGGCGGCAATGCCAATCACAACATAAGCGATATTACCATCTCCCCACTCAATACCTTGCGGGAACTGGAATATTTGCACGCCGGTATTTTTTACCATATTACGGGTTTCTAACGTACCGTGGGGAATAGCAATCCCGTTGCCTAAAAATGTTGAGGTCTGTAATTCACGACCCAACATACCTTGTAAGTAACCGCTTTCTACATAACCGGCCTGCTCCAACGCTTTCGCCGCTAATTCGATAGCCTGCTCTTTATTGCCAGCCTGAGCTGATAAATGAATGTTGTTTTCAGGTAAATTAAACATTCTGTATCCTTATTTGATTTAGGTTATTTGAAGCCCGATAAAATACCGAAGATTTTCATAAGCCGCAGCTTGCAAAAACGTTTCAGTTTTTATGTTCTAAAAGAAAGAGAATTGATAAATTATCACGAATAATAAAAAAATGAGCAAGCTCACAATGACATAAAAAGTCAAAAGTTTGAACTTGCTCACAGTTTCAATATAAATTATTTACAAAGGTTTAATAATTCTTCACTACCTTTTGTAATATATTCGTCATTTTCGCCGCGAACCTTACCTTTGCGTAAATCAATTACCGCATCGTAAATACCTTGGGTCATACTTTGGGTGTCTACTTTAGACCAACAAGTTGCGCTTAAACGGCTAAAGTTAGTCTGCAAATCCGCTGCAAAAATCACACCGCTGTAATAGGCGTGCAATTTGCTGTCTAATCCGCTACCCAATCTTGCGCGAATTTGTTCCGTCGGCACTAAAATGCGCCCTAAATACCAGTCGTTTGCGCCGCTGGCAAAGGAATTCACGTCGTAATCTTCGGTAATGCGTCCATTATAGGATTGAACCGTCGAAGCATAAGCCACCGCATAAGATTTTTGATCGATTTTGTCTTTATCAAGATTAATAACGGGTTTGTCATTGCCCATAAACGGTACGTAAGAAGATAAAGAACAAGCCGATAACATTGCCAGCATAGCAATAAAAGATAGTTTTTTTAACATAAGCGCCCTTTTAGTTAAGAAAATAGCCTCGTTCATTATACTGTGAGTTGAATATATGCCAAATAGTTTTCGCATTTTGATCGGAAAAGCAATAAAAGTGCGGTCAAAAACGGTAAAAAATATTGAGATAATCTTGTCGGCGCATTTACCATTTTATAAAACGTTGCTATATTAGCGCTCATACCTTACAAAATTACTCGGAATTATTATGTTTAAAGAAATTACCCCTCAACAGGCCTGGCAATTAATGATCGAAGAAAACGCAACCTTAGTGGATATCCGCGACGAACAACGCTTTACTTATAGCCATGCAAAGGGCGCATTTCATTTAACCGACCAAAGCTACGGCAAGTTTCAAATACAATGTGATTTCGATGATCCCGTTATTGTCAGCTGCTATCATGGTATCAGTAGTAGAAATGTCGCCGCTTTTTTAGTCGAGCAGGGATACGACAACATATATAGCATAATTGGCGGCTTTGAAGGCTGGCAACGAGCGGGGTTACCTATTGAAACGGCATATTAGATCGGCAGGTCTTTAATAAATTATCCGCTAAACCCTACCCTAGCCACATAAAATAAAATTCCGTAAAAAATTACCGCACTTGTCATTAACAGACGTTTTGCCGATTTAGGGCTCCCTTGATGCAACTTATAGCAAATACGAGCCATAACCGCCAATAATAAAGGATACAGCCAGAGAAACATCGACATAGACATGCTTTGTTGCTGGCTTAATGCCGGATTTTTTTCTAAATTAGTGGAAACCAGCAACGCTAAAGGCCACAGAAAAACCGGTAAACAAAACGCGGCAATCGCCCAGCTGAATTTGCTAAACCCTTCCGGCATGGAATCTTGTTGATTATCCATTGTATTCTTCCCCATTTCGTTGCTATCCCTTACAATAAATAAAATTCAGATTAGGAATATATCAAATGCAGTTACTGTTTAGAAGCGAAATTCCAAGCTTTGCCTGGCAATTTCGCGATTACATTCGTAAAAAATATCAAATTGAACTCATTTTACAGCAAGAAAAAACCGATATGCGGCAAAACGTTATTGCCGTATATCTTTCGGGAAATAGCGAGCAAACCGCGGCCATTTTACAGGATCTTGCAGAATTTCATCGTAATCCTTTTGATGAACGTTACGAACGGGCAAGTTGGGAAACCGGTGATGTGTCAAGCGGCTCACATTCATTAAAAGAGCTTGCGGAAAACTCAAGCCAAGGAATTAAGCAACAGTTGCTCAAAACAGGCCCCGTCACTTTATTAATTACGCTTATTTGTATTATTGTATATGGTTTTGAAATCAGCGGCATGGCTGAACAAATTATGCAATTTGCGCATTTTCCTTATGAATTCGGCGAAAATCAGCAAATTTGGCGTTATTTCACCCATAGTTTAGTTCACCTTTCATCTATGCATATTACTTTTAATCTTGTTTGGTGGTGGATTTTCGGCGGCGCAATCGAACGCTATTTTGGCAGCACAAAATTAATCATAATCTATGTTTTAGCCGCATTCGCAACAGGCGTTACCCAGAATTTTGCCTCCGGACCTCATTTTTTCGGTTTATCCGGGGTAGTATATGCCGTATTAGGTTATGTTTTTGTTGCAGATAAATTTAGTCCGAATAACCGATTTAACCTGCCTTCGGGTTTCTTCAATGTTTTAATCATAGGGATTGCACTCGGTTTTGTAACCCCGTTGATTGGCTTTAAAATGGGTAATACCGCTCATATCACAGGGTTGATAGTTGGACTAATTCTTGCTTTTTTACAAGAAAAAATCGGCAAAAAAAGTAAATAGAGGGTACAATGGCCTTGTCTTTTATTTCTAGAGGAACATTATGAAACAGTCTATTCGCCATCAAAAAATTGTTGAACTTGTTAAGCTTCAAGGCTACATCAGCACGGATGAATTGGTTACACTACTCAATGTTAGCCCGCAAACCATCCGTCGCGATCTCAATGAACTGGCGGAAAACAACCTCATTCGCCGCCATCACGGTGGTGCGGCATCACCCTCAAGTGCGGAAAACAGCGATTATTCCGAACGTAAGCTATTCTTCTCATTGGAAAAAAATCATATCGCTCAAGCGGTTTCCCGCCTAATTCCAAACGGTTCCTCGCTGTTTATTGATATTGGGACGACATCCGAAGCGGTGGCAAATGCATTGCTAAGCCATCAAAACTTACGCATCGTTACCAACAATCTCAATGCCGCTCATATTCTAATGAAAAATGACACCTTTAAAATCACTGTTGCCGGCGGCTCGTTACGTCAAGACGGCGGAATCATTGGAGAAGCCACGGTAAACTTTATCTCCCAATTTCGCTTGGATTACGGTATTTTAGGCATTAGCAGTATTGATCTTGACGGTTCGTTGTTGGATTATGACTATCATGAAGTGCAAGTAAAACGAGCTATTATGGAAAGCTCCCGCGAAACAGTATTAGTTACGGATCATTCAAAATTTTCACGTCAAGCCATTGTGAAGTTGGCTTCCGTCACCGATGTGGACTATTTATTTACCGACCAAGAACCGCCTAAATCCATTATGGAATTAATCCATAACAGCTCGGTAGAATTAAGAGTATGTAAATAACCGCTCAAGTGCCGAAATAAAACCGATAAAAAAGTGCGGTAGAAAATTTCAAATTTTTCACCGCACTTTTGCATTTATTTTCTGAAAAAAATAAGACTTCACAAAAATAAAATTTATGCCGTAAAAAAAGGGACTCTTTCGAGCCCCTTTTCAGATTTGCCGTTACATCAATTATTTGATGATTTTCGCAACAACACCCGCACCTACTGTACGGCCGCCTTCACGGATTGCAAAACGTAAACCTTGGTCCATCGCAATCGGGTGGATTAAGCTTACGGTCATTTTGATGTTATCGCCAGGCATTACCATTTCCACGCCTTCAGGTAATTCGATTGTACCTGTTACGTCCGTTGTACGGAAGTAGAATTGTGGACGGTAGCCTTTGAAGAACGGAGTATGACGACCGCCTTCTTCTTTTGATAATACGTAAACTTCTGATTCGAAGTCTGTGTGTGGTGTGATTGAACCCGGTTTCGCTAATACTTGACCACGTTCGATTTCTTCACGTTTAGTACCGCGTAATAATGCACCGATGTTTTCACCCGCACGACCTTCGTCGAGTAATTTACGGAACATTTCAACACCTGTTACCGTTGTTTTCGCCGTTTCTTTGATACCAACGATTTCTACTTCGTCACCCGTACGGATGATTCCGCGCTCTACACGACCTGTTACTACCGTACCACGACCTGAGATTGAGAATACGTCTTCAATCGGTAATAAGAACGGTTGGTCAATCGCACGTTCCGGTTCCGGAATGTATGTATCCAATGCGTTTGCTAACTCAAGGATTTTTTCTTCCCATTGCGCTTCGCCTTCTAACGCTTTTAACGCTGAACCGCGGATGATTGGTGTATCGTCACCCGGGAAATCGTATTGAGAAAGAAGTTCGCGAACTTCCATTTCTACTAATTCTAATAACTCTTCGTCATCTACCATGTCGCATTTGTTTAAGAATACGATGATGTATGGTACGCCTACTTGGCGACCTAATAAGATGTGCTCACGAGTTTGCGGCATTGGGCCGTCTGTCGCCGCTACTACTAAGATTGCGCCGTCCATTTGCGCCGCACCGGTGATCATGTTTTTAACATAGTCCGCGTGTCCCGGGCAGTCTACGTGTGCGTAGTGACGGGTCGGCGTATCGTATTCAACGTGTGAAGTGTTGATGGTGATACCGCGCGCTTTTTCTTCCGGCGCGTTATCGATTTGGTCGAATGCGCGAGCCGCACCACCGTAGTGTTTTGATAATACGGTAGTGATTGCCGCTGTTAAAGTTGTTTTACCATGGTCAACGTGGCCGATTGTACCCACGTTTACGTGCGGTTTTGTACGTTCAAATTTTTCTTTAGACATTGAGAGTCCCTCTAAACAAACACGGTTATCGATGGTTCAATAATACCACATTAACCAAATGTAGAAAATTAAATATTAACCTGGTTTGAGGGAAAGATTGGAATTTGGAAACTTAAGTGAATGGTGCTGATAGGCGGATTTGAACCGCCGACCTCACCCTTACCAAGGGTGCGCTCTACCAACTGAGCTATATCAGCGCTTGGAGCGGGCAGCGGGAATCGAACCCGCATCATTAGCTTGGAAGGCTAAGGTAATAGCCATTATACGATGCCCGCTGTTCTAAATTCGTCTGTCCCATCAAATCTGGATACTTCCATTAACGAATGGTGGAGGGAGAAGGATTCGAACCTTCGAAGGCTGAGCCGGCAGATTTACAGTCTGCTCCCTTTGGCCGCTCGGGAATCCCTCCACGATAATGAAGACTTGAAAATGAGAATGGTGCCGACTATCGGAATCGAACTGATGACCTACTGATTACAAGTCAGTTGCTCTACCTACTGAGCTAAGTCGGCATCTCATAAGCAAGTGAGGCGTATTATAGGGAAAATTTTATGACTGACAAGTGTTTTTTTGAAAAAAAATACTTTTTTTTTGTTGTCAGGCTAATATTCAGACAAAAACAACGGTTTTTGCCACCTTTTTAACCATTTTTTATATATTTTTCTGCATAAAAAATTTTTCTATTGTATATTCACAGTAATTTTTACTTTCTTAACATTAGAATGAGCCGTGAACATAGAAAGCCAATCGTCAGTTTCAGAGAAATTCAGCCCGTTTTTGACATTTACCCGTAAACAATGGGCGGAATTGCGGAAATCCGTGCCTTTAAAACTGACAGAACAAGATTTAAAGCCTTTACTCGGTTTTAACGAAGAATTATCGTTGGAAGAAGTCAGCACCATTTACCTGCCTCTTGCGCGTTTAATTAATTATTATATTGAAGAAAATTTACGTCGCCAGACCGTAATGAACCGTTTTCTCGGCAATACCAACGCCAATGTACCTTATATTATCAGTATTGCCGGCAGCGTTTCGGTCGGGAAAAGCACTTCCGCGCGTATTTTGCAGTCTTTACTGTCTAACTGGCCTGAAAATCGCAAAGTGGATTTGATTACTACCGACGGTTTTCTCTATCCTTTAGAAAAATTAAAAAAAGAAAATTTATTGCATAAAAAAGGCTTCCCCGTTTCTTACGATACGCCCAAATTAATCAAATTTCTGGCGGACGTAAAATCCGGCAAACCGAACGTGTCGGCGCCGATTTATTCGCATTTGACCTATGATATTATCCCCAATAAATTTAACAAGGTAGATCGCCCGGATATTCTTATATTGGAAGGTTTAAACGTATTACAAACCGGTTCGCGCAAAGCGGAACAGACTTTTGTCTCCGATTTTGTTGATTTTTCCGTTTATGTGGACGCCGATGAAGCCTTATTAAAGGAATGGTATATTCGCCGCTTTTTGAAATTCCGTGAAAGCGCGTTTACCGATCCGAATTCCTATTTTAAAGATTATGCGAAACTCTCTAAAGAAGAAGCGGTTGAAACCGCCGCCAATATTTGGAATACCATTAACGGCTTAAATTTACGGCAAAATATTTTGCCGACCCGTGAACGGGCAAATTTAATCTTGCGTAAAGGCGCCGATCATGCGGTGCAAGAAGTGAAGTTGCGCAAATAAATCATCAAATAGCAAAAAGGCATGGTCAATAAAACTATGCCTTTTCTTTTACAAAAAGAACGGATTTTTGACCGCACTTTTGTGTAAATAAACGCTTGACCCAGCCTTATTTGCGCACCGCAATAGCTTCAATTTCCAAGCCGACGTCTTTCGGTAAACGCGCCACTTCAACGCATGAGCGAGCAGGGAAATTCGGATGGTCATTCTCTTTGAAAAAACGTTCGTATTCCGCATTTACGGTGGCAAAATCGTTTAAATCCTTAACAAAAACCGTAGTTTTTACAATATCCGCCACGGTTAACCCTGCCTGTTCGATAATAGCTTTAACGTTTTCTAAAGATTGGCGGACTTGTGCGCTAATATCCGCCGGCACTTCACCGGTTGCCGGATTCACCGGAATTTGCCCCGAAGTCAGCACTAAATTGCCTAAATCTACCGCTTGAACATAAGGACCGATTGCTGCGGGCGCGTTTTCTGTATGAATAGTTGTTGCCATAATTGTTTCCTTTAATATCAATAAATCCTGTTGATTTTACCCTTTAGACGGATAAAAACAATCAAAAAAATACCGCACTTTTAGAAAAAGTGCGGTACGATTTTTAAGAATTTTACAAATTAGTATTTGCTTTCATCATAACCATAGTAGGCGTTAGTGAGAATTTCTTCCATGTCCGCCACAATCGGTAATCGCGGATTTGCCGGCGAACATTGGTCTTCATAGGCAAGCAATGCAATTTCATGGCGGGCGTCCATCCAGGCCTGCTCTTCCAGTCCCTGTTCTTTGAAGGACATTTTAATACCGCAACGTACCGCTAAATCGTAAACCGCTTTGGCATAAGATTTCACCCCCTCTTCCGCGGTCGCCGCAGGTAAGCCTAATAAACGGGCGATATCCTGATATTTTTCGTCCGCTTTGTAATAGTTGTATTTCGGCCATGTGGCGGTTTTCGTCGGTTTAGTACCGTTATAACGGATCACATGCGGCATTAAGATCGCATTAGTACGCCCGTGAGGCGTATGGAAATGGCCGCCAAGTTTATGCGCAAGGGAATGATTCATACCTAAGAATGCATTGGCAAACGCCATACCCGCAATGGTGGACGCATTATGCATCTTTTCTCTTGCCTCCGGATCATTTTCTTTTACGGATTTTTCCAAATACCGGAATACCAGTTTAATCGCCTGTAAAGCAAGACCGTCGGTATAATCGTTGGCCAGTACGGAAACATAAGCTTCGGTGGCATGGGTTAATACGTCTAATCCCGTATCCGCCGCTACATGGGCAGGTACCGTCATAACTAATGCCGGATCCACTAAAGCGATAGTCGGCGTTAGCGAATAGTCCGCAATCGGATATTTTTTGTTACCTTCGGTAATCACCGCAAACGGGGTCACTTCCGAACCCGTACCGGATGTGGTCGGAATGCCGATATAGCGGGCTTTTTTTCCCAATGACGGGAATTTAAAGGCACGTTTACGAATATCCATGAATTTTTGAACCAAATCACGGAAGTCAATTTCCGGTTGTTCATAGAATAACCACATCACTTTTGCCGCATCCATGGCGGAACCGCCGCCAAGCGCGATAATAGTGTCCGGTTTGAAATTACGGATTAAATCCACACCGCGGCGCACGGTTTGAATGCTCGGATCCGGTTCTACATCGGCAAATAACTGGTAAGAAACCGGATCGCGACGGGATTCCAACTGATGGGCGATTTTTTGTACAAACCCAAGATCCACCATAGTGCGGTCGGTTACGATAACTACTCGCCGCATATCCGGTACGGATTGTAAATATTGAATTGAATCCCGTTCAAAATAGATTTTTGAAGGTACTTTAAACCATTGCATATTATTTCTCCGTCTTCCCACGCGTTTGATATTTACTAAGTTCATGGCGCTGACATTGTTGCTGACGGAATTTTTGCCGTAAGAACCGCAACCCAGGGTTAATGAAGGCAGGAAGGCGTTATAAACGTCGCCGATACCGCCGAAGGTAGAAGGCGAATTCCAGATAACGCGAATGGCTTTAACGCGCTCGCCGAAGCGTTTGGCAAGCGCCGCATCTTTGGTGTGAATTGCCGCGGAGTGTCCTAAACCGTTAAATTCCACCATGGCTTCGGCAAGCGTTAATCCCTCTTCGGTAGAACGGGATTTTAAAACGGCAAGCACCGGTGATAATTTTTCCCGGGTTAAAGGTTCTTTCGGGCTGACTTCTTTACATTCTGCAGCAAGAATATTGGTTTTTTTCGGCACTTCAAAGCCCGCTTGTTGAGCAATCCAGTATGCGGATTTACCTACCACGTCGGCGTTTAGTTTCGCACCGGCGCAATTTGCACCGTTAGCTTTTACACCGAACATAAATTCTTCCAATAAAGTTTTTTCTTTTTTATTGACGAAATACACACCGTAGGATTTTAATTCATTGACGAATTCCTCATAAATTTCCGCATCGGCAATAGCGGCTTGCTCTGAAGCGCATACCATACCGTTATCAAAGGATTTCGACATCACGATATCGTGAGTTGCCTGTTTAATATCGGCGGATTTTTCCACATAAGCGGGCACATTTCCGGCACCGACTCCCAATGCCGGCTTGCCACATGAATAAGCGGCCTGCACCATAGCGTTACCGCCGGTAGCCAGAATGGTGGCAATGCCCGGGTGATTCATTAACGCATTAGTACCTTCCATAGAAGGTTGTGCAATCCATTGAATACAGTTTTCCGGCGCACCGGCGGCTACTGCGGCATCACGCACGATTTGTGCGGCATGAGCGGAAGACTGTTGGGCGGAAGGGTGGAAAGCGAAAACAATAGGATTGCGGGTTTTTAAAGCGATCAGTGATTTGAAGATAGCCGTGGAAGTAGGATTAGTGGTAGGTGTAATGCCGCAAACCACTCCCACCGGATCGGCAATTTCGGTGATACCTGTGACATCGTCGTCACTGATAATCCCGGCGGTTTTCCAGTGTCGCATTTTGTTCACTACATGTTCACAGGCAAACAGGTTTTTAGTGGCTTTGTCCTCGAACACGCCGCGCCCGGTTTCCTCTAACGCATGTAGCGCCAATGCTCCATGTTGGTCTAAAGCGGCAACAGAAGCTTTCGCTACAATGTAGTCCACCTGTTCCTGATTTAGTTGGCGGAATTGCTCCAGTGCCACTAAACCTTTCTCAACCAGTGAGTTCACCTCCGCTTGAGCGGGGCTTACTGTGTTTTCAACAGCGTTACTCATAATCATTTCTCCTAAAGTTGTTTAATATTTAAATTTGGTTACTGGTGCGAATTTTACTACTTTGGAGTTATGAAATGGGATTAATAATGCGATTAAATTGATTTAAATCAAATAAAAAATTTTAATTTAAAAGGTAATCGGTTTCAAAATAAAATACCAATAAGAATTACCGAGGCTTAGAATTCATAAGAATTTTCTCATGAAAAAATGTTTGTTTATCTTTCTTCATTATTTGAGTACATTAGTCATTTATAAAATTTTCCTTGCATAGAAAAAGCGGTTTGCCTTCTGATAAGATATGAACGCAGGATAAAATTAATATAGTACGATGTAGCATATTATTTTCTTTTTCTATAAATAAAAATTTAGATTTATCCGTTACAACTATGATGCTAAAAAATATTTTCGCCGGTTTGACTGTTTTGTTGTTGTCAGCCTGTACCTTAGTGACTTATCAGCCCGTTGATACCATCAGCCATGTGAACGCCAAGCAAGGGTATCGAATGAGAAATGCCATTCAGCAACCCGACGGCAATTTGATTATTTTAATGTTTTCGGGCGGCGGCAGTCGGGCGGCAAGTTTGGGCTACGGCGTGTTAGAGGGATTTAAAAACGCCGCCGTGCGCCCGACGGCAAAAGGTACAACCCTAATTGATAATGTGGATTTGGTATACGGCGTATCCGGCGGATCCGTATTAGCCACCTATTATTCCCTATACGGGCGGGATGCGGTGCCTAAATTTGAAGAAAACTTCCTGAAAAAAAATTTCCAGCGGGAAATTATCAGTCAGGTTTTCTCCCTTTCCAATTTACCGCGAATAACCTCCCCTCAATTCGGTCGCGGCGACTTATTACAGGAACAGCTGGATCAAACGTTATACAAAGGCGCTACCTTCGGTGATCTTGAGCGAAAACGTAAAGGACCGTTTGTCGTAGTGAGTGCAACGGATATGAATTTAGGACAAAAAATAACCTTTACGCAAGAATTTTTCGACGGTCTTTGTATTGACTTAAGTAAAATGGAAATTTCCCGTGCCGTCGCCGCATCAAGTTCGGTACCGTTGCTGTTCAGCCCGTTGACTTTAAACAACAACGGCGGCAACTGCCATTTCGATATACCGGAATTAATTCAAATCAGCCAAAATATCAGCAATGATGCGCAAAAATCAAAAAATCTGGAAGAATTAAAAAATACCTTGTCTTTATATCAAAACAGCAAAGAACGCCCTTTTATTCATTTGGTGGACGGCGGTTTAACGGATAATTTAGGACTGTCCGGCTTAATTGATATTTATGATGTTGCGGGTCAGGAAGGTATGTACCGGGAAGCGGTAAAGAATCAATTAAAAAACATCATTGTAATCAACGTGAACGCACAAAACGAGGTGAGCAGTGAAATTGATAAAACGGCAAATGTGCCAGGTACAAGAGATGTAATCAACACCATAATCAACGTGCCTATCGATCGCAACAGCCAGGTGAGCCTGCGCCGGTTCCGAGAATTTACCGATGAATGGAATAAATCCATGGCAAACAAACCGCCCAAACAACGCATTAATATGCACTTTGTGAATTTATCGCTGAAAGATTTGCCTGAATCGCAGTTGAAAAAAGAGGTGCTGAATATCAGTACGTCTTTTTATTTACTACATTCGGACGTCAATAAATTAAAACGTTCGGCAAAAATATTACTGCAACAATCTAAAGAATATCAGGACGTGTTGCGCGCTTTACAATGATTCGGAAAACGGATTCATGGCATTAATCAGCCTGATTTCATCAAATTGAGCGATATCCTGTCGTTTGATATTAAGAGTTTGAATTCGCTTTTCAGCAAGCAGTTTTGCCCGTTGCGTACCGTTCAGCAACGGAGCTTCGGGCGTAAACCATTGCTGATTTTTGCGAAATAATAAATTACCGATAGTACAATCCGTGACCAGCCCTTGCTTGATGATAATGATTTCATCATGCTTGCCTTTTTGTCGCAGCAATTCGGCAAAAATCCGGCGGTCGCTGAATTTCAGTCCATAATCGATATAATCGCAAATCACCGGTTGAAAAGAGCGAAACACTTTTCGTTGATAAGCAAAACACTGTAATCGATAGTCTTGATCATTATAGTCAATACGGCAGCGGATCAGCGGCTCACTGCGCTTTAATGTTAAAAGTGCGGTGGATTTTTGCAAAATTTCCTGAAGATTGAAAGGCAATACCTTACGCCCGTAATATTGATGTAACGCCTGTTCATAACGCGTCTGATGATAATCAAGATTTAATATTTCGCCCCGTTCAACGGCAACGGTTTCAAACAATGGGTAATCCATAAAAATTCCTATTCGACACAATGAATCGGCAAATACACTTTTTGGCAGTATTCTTCATATTCTTCCTGCAACCGGCTTTGGCTGGTAATACCACCGCCGCTACGAAAATAAAGCTGCCCGTCTTTTCGCTCAATATAGCGAATCGCCACCGCACTGTTCAGCTCTTCGCCGTTAAAAATACCGAAAATACCGCTGTAATAGCCCCGTTTACCGCCTTCCGCCTGCCGAATAATACTGACGGTTTTTTCTTTCGGCGCACCGCTTATTGAACCCGCCGGTAACAATGCGGCTAATATGGAACCGATACGGCTTTGCCAATCTGCGGTCAAATTTCCTGTAATTTCGGAGCTGGTTTGTAGAATTTCGCCCCGATTAGTTGAAATTTTATCAATATAACGAAAGCGACGTACCCGGATATTTTCCGCTACCATGGCTAAATCATTACGCATAAGATCCACAATAGTATAATGCTCGCGCCGCTCTTTTTCCGACTGCATAAGCTGCTGTTCCGCTTGAGGCAATGCGGCGTCGATTGTGCCTTTCATCGGATAGGTAAAAATCTGATTTTGCCGGATTCGGATAAAAGATTCCGGTGAAAAACACACAAACTGATCCTGCAACAACAATTTATAAGGCGCTTTTGTGGCTTGGAAAATCTGTGCTAAGTTGTAATTAGTATTAATCTTGCTAGGATAGGTTAAATTCAGCAAATAAGAATTGCCTTTTTGTAATTCCTGTTGCACGAGTGCGAACCCCGCGGCATAGCGCTCAAAAGAAACAGGCTCGCTGGAAAACCTTATCTTTTGCCGCGGTAATTCAACGGGTCGGTTAAAATTCGTATTGCCTTCAACAGAAAAAATTATGCCGTTTTCCACCGCACTTTCAAGCGGGCTGATCAAAGGCTTTTGCCGCTCAAAATCAATTAAAAAGAAAAACGCCGTTTTTTGTCGCCCCAATCGGTTGGCTTGTCGGATAAAAGAAGCAAAATTCATATTCTTAATAAAAAGTGAGAAATGACCGGATTCTAGCTTAAAGTCACAGAAAAATCTTATTTTTTATTTTATACTTATAACAATTATGGACGATTCGGAAAATTTATGTCAAAACGCTTACTTATTGTGAATAATCATGACTCATTCACCTACAATTTAGTGGATTTGATCCGCCGATTATCCGTCCCCATGCGAGTGATTGAGGTAGAAAAATTAGATTTAGACGAAGTGGAACAGTTCAGCCATATTTTATTATCGCCGGGCCCCGACGTGCCGGAAGCCTATCCCGAAATGTTCGCTTTGTTAACCCGTTATTATCGGCATAAGGCGATTCTCGGCGTGTGCCTTGGCCACCAAACCTTGTGTCGGTTTTTCGGCGGGCGTTTGTATAATTTACGGCAGGTACGCCACGGTGTTTGCGGGCGGTTAAAAGTGCGGTCAAAATCCGCCATTTTTTCGGGCTTGCCGGAGGAATTTGATATTGGTCTGTATCATTCCTGGGCGGTAGACAGCCAAAATTTTCCGGCGGAATTAACGATTACCGCCGAATGCCATGAAGAAGTCGTCATGGCGTTTGAACATAAGACCTTACCGATTTACGGCGTGCAGTTTCATCCCGAATCTTATATTTCGGAATATGGCGAACAAATGCTAATAAATTGGCTGAATAGCTGATTTTTTAGGTAAACTAGTTCAATTTTTATGATTGAACCCAATAAAAAGGAATACTTGTGAAAATTATTATTCTTGGCGCGGGTCAAGTGGGTACGACGCTGGCAGAAAATCTGGTAAGCGAAGATAACGACATTACCTTAGTAGATAATGAATTGCTCCGTTTAGAAGACTTGCAGGATAAACACGATTTGCGGGTGGTTGCCGGTTCCGCGTCATCGCCGCGCGTACTTCGCGAGGCGGGCGCTCCCGATGCCGATTTATTAGTGGCCGTTACCAGTTCCGATGAGGTGAATATGGTCGCCTGTCAAATGGCGTACACCCTATTCCATACCCCCACTAAAATTTCACGTATTCGGAATTCCGAATATTTACGGGAAAAAGATAAATTATTTCATAACGATATGATCCCGATTGATCATATTATTTCCCCTGAAAATCTGGTAACGGAAGAAATTATCCGGTTAATCGACTACCCCGGCGCATTACAGGTCGCCCATTTCGCCGACAGACGCATTAGCCTGGTAGTATTAAAAGCCTATTACGGCGGCCCTTTGGTGGGTTATGCCATTTCTATGCTGAAAGAACATTTGCCTTATATCGATTACCGTATCGTGTCTATTTTGCGCCACGATAAATTAATTCGTCCGCAAGGTTCAACTATCATTGAAGCGGGTGACGAAATCACCTTTATCAGCGCAACCGTACACATTAAAGCCATTATGGCTGAAATTCAGCGTTTGGATAAACCTTATAAGCGCATTATGATTGTAGGCGGCGGCAACATCGGCGCCGGCGTGGCAAAACAATTGGAAGCCGGCTGTAGCGTAAAATTGATTGAACGTAATGCTGAAAAAGCAAAGTCTCTGGCGGAAAAACTCTCTAACACATTAGTTTTTCACGGCGATGCCTCTGACCAATCTTTATTATTCGAAGAACATATTGAAAACATCGACGTATTTATCTCGCTCACCAGCGATGATGAGGCCAATATTATGTCGGCATTACTGGCAAAACGGTTAGGTGCCAAAAAAGCCATGGTGTTAATCCAACGTATGGCGTACATTAATCTCATTCAGGGCGGTACCATTGATATTGCCGTTTCACCGCAACAAGCCACCATTTCCGCCTTATTGACGCATGTACGAAAAGGCGATGTGAAAAATGTGGTTTCATTACGCCATGGTCTGGCGGAAGCTCTGGAAGTTGTGGTACATGGAGACGCAGCCACCTCCAACGTGGTCGGGCGAAAAGTAAGCGAACTGAAACTGCCTCAAGGGGTGATTTTAGGTGCCGTTTTGCGAAATGAAGAAGTGATTATTGCCAAAAAACAGGTGGTGATTGAAGAAAACGATCATGTAGTTATCTATTTGAGTGATAAGAAAAATATCAGTGAAATTGAAAAATTGTTCCAACCAAGCGCATTTTTCATTTAAATAACACAAAATAATCAATTTATATAGGTTGTAGGTATTTTAAACAGGCCCTATAATACGCACTCTTTTTTGATAGCAATTAACTTTAGGAGAATATTTATGAGCTTTATGAAAGAATTCCGCGAATTTGCCATGCGCGGCAACGTTGTTGATATGGCAGTCGGTGTGATCATAGGCGGCGCGTTCGGTAAAATCGTTAGTTCGTTAGTAGGCGATGTGGTTATGCCTGTGCTGGGTATTTTAACCGGCGGCGTCGATTTCAAGGATTTAAAATTTGTATTAGCGGAAGCCGTAGGCGAAACGCCGGCAGTTACTTTAAACTACGGTTTATTCATTCAAAACGTATTTGATTTTATCATTATCGCATTTGCCATTTTCATGATGGTGAAAGGCATCAACAAACTGAAAAAACCGGTTGAAGAAGCGCCTAAAGGCCCTACTTCAGAAGAATTGTTATCAGAAATTCGCGATTTACTGAAAAAATAGCGATTGCGGAAAATCTTCCTTTTATCGGGAAGATTTTTTATTTAATCTTCATCGTCCAAACTGAATTAAGGGGAGCAACATGACAGATTTACAAGAACTCCGGGCGGAAACCAGAGAAATCATTACCGACTTACTGAACGACGGTAGTGATCCTGATGCGCTTTATATTATCGAACACCATATTGCTCATTATGACTTCGATAAACTAGAAAAAATTGCCGTTGATGCCTTCAAAGCGGGCTATGAAGTTTCGGAAGCGGAAGAATTTGAAGACGAAAACGGTAAAGTCATTTACTGTTTTGATATTATCAGCGAAGTGGAATTAAAACCTGAAATCATTGATTTACAACAGAAAGAAATTCTGCCGATTCTGCAAAAACACAACGGTATTTATGACGGCTGGGGAACTTATTTTGAAGACCCTAACGCCTCCGACGACGAATACGGCGATGACGGTGAATTCTTTGATGATGAAGACGACTTCGACGACGAAGACGAAAGACCGGTTCATTAATCCGCATACAAACCGCGCCATAAAAGTGCGGTTATTTTTTAGGAAATTTCTATGAAACTCAAATCGTTATTTTGCTTATGTTTGGCGCTCCCGCTGATGGCGGCGGCGAATAACGAAGCGCCGCAAAACCCTCAAAATATAGTCAGTTTCTCCGCGGAAACGGAAAAAGAAGTACCGCGCGACTTAATGCAGGTTTCCCTGTATTTACATGAAGAAGGAAACAATTTAAAGAATTTAAACAAAGTTATCGCAGAAAAACTGAACAAAGGTCTAACGCTGATAAAACAGCAGCCTGCAATAGAAATTCAAAGCAATAACCGCCAAACTCAGGTGCGTTACAACAATAAAAATCAAAAAGACGGTTGGATTGCGACTGCGGAATTAGTACTGCAAAGTAAAGATTTCAGCCAATTGTCTCAATTGATTGAAGACTTATCGCCACTATTTGCCATCGGCAATATCGAAGCGGCACTTACCAAAGAGGCCGTCGCCGCAATGGAAGATGAAATGACCGACAGCGTATTGGCGAAGTTTCAGGCAAAAGCGACATTAATCCAACACAGTTTACAGGCAAAAGGTTACCGTTTGCTGGATATCAATATAGATTCCCTCAGTGAACATTACGCCTCACCGATGGTCAATCACGTCACCATGAAAATGGCGGTAGCGGAACAAGCGGCGCCGGTACAACTGGAAAGCGGGAAAACCCGTTTAAAAGCCATTGCCCGCGGGCGCATTGAATTGATTAAAGAATAAAAACCTTCCGGCGACGGACGCTTTAAAAATACTTGAGACCGCCGCAAGCCCTAATTGAGCATGACAGGCTTTGATAAATCCTATACAATACGGAAAAATTTTTTTAACCATAAAATGAGGTCAAAATGAAAGTTGCTAAGAATATTGTTGTAGGCATTGCTTACCAGGTTCGCACGGAAGACGGCGTATTAGTAGATGAAGCGCCAACCAACCAACCTTTAGAATATTTACAAGGTCACAACAATTTAGTTATCGGCTTAGAAAACGCATTGGAAGGCAAAGCGGTCGGCGATAAATTTGAAGTACGCGTAAAACCGGAAGAAGGTTATGGCGAATACAATGAAAATATGGTACAACGCGTCCCGAAAGACGTATTTGTAGGGGTTGACGAATTAGCGGTAGGCATGCGTTTTATCGCCGATACGGACATGGGCCCGTTGCCTGTGGTTATCACCGAAGTCAGTGAAAATGATGTGGTTGTTGACGGCAACCATATGTTAGCCGGTCAGGAATTATTATTCACCGTAGAAGTTGTTTCCGCCCGTGAAGCGACACCGGAAGAAATCGCTCACGGTCATATCCATTCTGGCGATCATGATCACGGTCATGGCGGCTGCGGTTGCGGTGGTCACGGTCATGAGCACGATCACGACCATAGTCACGGTGGTTGCGGCTGCGGCGGTCACGGTCATCATCATGATCACGGCCATGATCACCATCACGGCGAAGGCTGTTGCGGCGGACATGGCAAAAAAGAAGGTCATGGTCACGGCAACTGCGGTTGTGGCGGACACGGTCACTAATCTTTTTAGTGTTTGCAATCCTTGAAAGGATTGTTCCGCTTCGGATTGGCAACGCCAACATTAAAAAAATGCTGTTTTATGACCGCACTTTGTATTGCGAATCAAAGTGCGGTCTCTTTTTGTAAATTTTTCCTATTAATGCAATTCTGCAAAACCATATAATTTTAGTTAAAAAATCATGAAAAAGTCTGTAAAATAGCCGAATTAAATGCTAACAATTTTATAACAAAGAGAGACTATGAGCGTATTAAACGTACTTATTTATCCGGATGAGCGCTTAAAAACCATCGCCGAACCCGTTACCGAATTCAATGACGAATTACAGACTTTCATTGACGATATGTTTGAAACCATGTATCAGGAAGAAGGAATCGGTCTGGCGGCTACGCAGGTTGACGTACATAAACGGGTTATCACCATTGATGTCACCGGAGAAAAAACCGAACAATTGGTGTTAATCAATCCCGAATTACTTGACGGAGAAGGGGAAACAGGTATCGAAGAAGGTTGTTTATCCCTGCCCGGCTTGCGCGGTTTCGTACCCCGCAAAGAAAAAGTAACGGTGAAAGCGCTAAACCGCCAAGGTGAAGAATTTACCCTTCATGCGGACGGCTTGTTGGCAATTTGCATTCAGCACGAAATAGATCACTTAAACGGTATTGTCTTCGCCGATTATTTATCGCCGCTGAAACGCAACCGTATGAAAGAAAAATTAGTGAAACTGCAAAAACAGATTTCACGCCATCAAGCTTAATTATCCCAGGGCTTCCGATTTTAAAGGAAGCCATTTCATTTTCAGCCCGTTTTTAACGTAGAACATTATGATGAAACCGCTAAAAATTATATTCGCCGGCACACCGGATTTCGCCGCCCAACATTTACAGGCTTTACTTAATTCACATCATCAGGTGATTGCGGTTTATACGCGGCCGGACAAACCCGCCGGACGCGGTAAAAAACTGCAGGCAAGTCCGGTAAAACAACTTGCCGAGCAATATAACATTCCCGTTTATCAGCCGAAATCACTGCGCAAAGAAGAGGCGCAAGCTCAGTTGGCGCAACTGCAGGCGGATGTGATGGTAGTGGTTGCTTACGGCTTGATTCTGCCGAAAGCGGTGTTGGAAATGCCGCGTTTAGGCTGCCTGAACGTACATGGTTCCATTCTTCCCCGCTGGCGCGGAGCCGCGCCTATTCAGCGGGCTATTTGGGCGGGCGACAAACAAACCGGCGTGACCATTATGCAAATGGACGAAGGTTTGGATACCGGCGATATGTTACACAAAGTTTATTGCGATATCACGGCGGAGGAAACGTCCGCGAGCCTTTACCATAAACTTGCAACCCTCGCGCCGCCGGCTTTAATCGACGTATTGGACGAGTTGGAAAGCGGAAAGTTTATCGCCGAAAAACAAGAAGATTCAAAATCCAATTACGCGGAAAAACTGTCTAAGGAAGAGGCAAAACTGGATTGGTCGCTTTCCGCCGCACAACTTGAACGTAATATCCGCGCATTTAATCCCGCACCGGTGGCATTTCTTACCGTGCCGGTAAATGAAGCGGAAGAACGGATTAAGGTTTACCGGGCGGAAGTTCTCCCTCATCAAAACAGTGCTGCCGGCACGGTGCTGGCTTTCGATAAAAAAGGCTTACAGATCGCCACGGCGGAAGGCGTACTGAACATTCAGCAACTTCAACCTTCCGGTAAAAAACCCATGTCCGTGCAAGACTTTTTAAACGGTCGTGCCGATTGGTTCGTCTTAGGTCAGGTGCTTAACTAATGAAAAATTCAGCAAAAACGACCGCACTTTTAAGCCCGAAAAAAGCATTCAAACGCCCTCAAACTCCGGCACATAAAAAAATACAATCCGTACGCGCTTTAAGCGCGCGGATTATTTTGCAGGTATTGGATCAGGGCAAATCGCTCTCGGCATTAATTCCCGAATTGCAATCACAGGTAAAAGCACAGGATTTACCGCTTTTGCAGGAAATCTGTTTCGGTGTTTGTCGGGTACTGCCCCGCTTGGAACAAATTATTAAAAAGCTGGTCGATAAACCTTTGAAAGGTAAAACCCGTATTGTGCATTGTCTGCTGTTGGTCGGGTTATATCAAATTCTTTATACCAGAATCCCTGCTCACGCCGCAGTTGATGAAGTGGTTAATGCGACCTCGGCGTTAAAGTCGGAGAATTTCCGCGGTTTAGTTAACGGAGTATTGCGCCGTTTTCTGCGCGAACAACAGGAAATTCTGGCGGTTGTCGATAAAAACTGGCAAACCCTTCACCCGGAATGGTTTGTCAACAAATTGAAAAAAGCTTATCCGAACTGGCGTGAAATTATAGAAGCGAATAATCAAAAACCGCCGATGTGGATTCGGGTCAATCAACAACTTTGTACGACGGAAAACTACCGCACTTTATTATTAACCGAGCAAGAGCTGGATTCCTTTAAGGACGAAAACCCTAATGCATTACGCCTGGCACAACCTACGGCAGTACAAAACCTGCCTCATTTTACCGAAGGCTGGGTAACGGTTCAGGACGTACACGCGCAATGGTCTGCCCTTTTGCTGGAAGCTAAAAACGGCGATCTCATTCTTGACGCCTGCGCGGCGCCCGGCGGAAAAACCACCCATATATTGGAACTGGCGCCGCAGGCAAAAGTAATTGCGCTGGATGTGGAACAAAGCCGTTTGAACCGCGTAGCGGAAAATCTTGCCCGCTTAAATCAACAAGCGGTACTGATTTGCGGCGACGCCACCAAACCGGATGATTGGCTCCCGAATGCTGCCGAACGGCTTATAGGCAAAAAAACCGATCTGCAATTCGACCGTATTTTACTTGATGCGCCATGTTCGGCTACGGGAGTGATTCGTCGCCATCCGGATATAAAATGGTTGCGTCAGGAGCAAGATATTGGTCAGTTAGCGGCATTACAGCAACAAATTCTGACCGCACTTTGGAAAAAATTGAAACCAAACGGCATATTGTTATATGCGACCTGTTCATTGCTGCCGCAGGAAAACAGCGAACAAATCCGAACTTTCTTAGCTAACATGCCAGATGCGAAATTAGAACCGCTGCCCTTTGCTACACAGGAAAATGAAATCGGTAAACAGTTTATTCCGAGCGAATTTTCAGGTGACGGCTTCTACTACGCAAAACTAAGAAAAACCGATAACAAGGGCGGTTGATAAGTTAAAAAGCCTGTAACCGTTTATAAGTTACAGGCTTTTTAATAGATTAAGCAAATTTCCACTCACCGTTTACCGACGTACCCACAATATCAAAATTGTGAGTAAATGCGGTTAAATTAGCGATTTTCCCCGCTTCAATAGAGCCTAAACGGTCGTCTACCTTTATGGCTTTTGCCGGGTAATAATTACACATGCGTAAGGTTTCTTCTAACGGGATACCCACTTGTTCCACCGCATTTCTGATTGATTCAATCATAGTAACCGCCGAACCGCCAAGCGTACCGTTTGCCTCATAGCATTTACCATTGCGCACATAAACGGTTTTCCCCACAAACGTAAATTGCTCGATATCGGCGCCTGCCGCTGCGGTAGCATCGGTTACCAAACAAAGTTTGTCGCCTTTTGCCCGTTTAGCAATCAAAATATTGCCGAACGCTACGTGCAAACCGTCGGCAATAATGCCGCTGTAAACTTCGTCGGAATCCAACACCGCGCCGACTACGCCCATAGCACGCCCGGAGCTTACCGGTGACATGGCGTTATGTAAATGAGTGGCAAAACTTGCGCCTTGAGCAAACGCCCGTTTCGCCTGTTCATAAGTGCCGTTGGAATGCCCTACGGAAACAATAATGCCTTTTTCTACAAATTCGCCGGCATATTGCATGGCCGGGTTTTCCGCCGCAATAGTGATTTTACTGATAACATCGGCGTTATCCAGCAAAAATGCCTTCATTTCAGGGCTGATTTCACGGATATATTCCTCGCGGTGTACCCCTTTTTTCTCCACGCTTAAATAAGGGCCTTCCAAATGCAATCCGAGCGCCTGGTTTTTATGTTTCGCTAAATAATCTCGCATAATTTTGACCGCACTTTTCATATCTTCATCCGGGGATGTAATAAAGGTCGGCAAATAGCTGGTCGTGCCTGATTTTAAATTGGTCTCCTGCATAATTTCCAGGGTTTTGACACTGATGTCTTCGTTAAACATCACACCGCCGCAGCCGTTAAGTTGCAAATCAATAAAACCGGCGGTTAAATTACTGCCTTTTAAATCGATCCGTTGGATTTCCGGTATCAATTCTCTTTCAGGTAATACGGCTTGAATTTTATCTTTCTCAACAATCACGGCATGCTCGTAAAGCACGTTTTTTGCCGTATAAATCACACAATTTGTTAACGCATATTTCATTTATATCTCTTCCCTCAATGAAAAAGGACGCGTTAATTTGCGTCCTGATATTTAAATCACCGAATGGATGGCATAAGCTTCCAGCTCTGTAAAATATTTCACCGTTTTCACTTTCAGCTCTTGGGTAGCGGGCTCATCACAAACTACAATACTATGACGATGTAATTGTAAAGTGCTTACCGTCCATAAGTGATTCACAGCTCCTTCTACGCAGGCCTGTAATGCCAGCGCTTTTTGATGTCCCGTAATCAGCAACATGACTTCTTCCGCATCAAGCAAGGTGGCGACACCAATAGTTAAGGCATATTTCGGCACTTGACTCACATCATTATTAAAGAAACGCGAATTGGCTATTAAAGTATCCGGCGTTAAGGTTTTAATTCTGGTGCGGGAACTTAAAGAAGAAGCGGGTTCATTAAAGGCAATATGCCCGTCCACACCGACACCGCCCATAAACAGATTAATTTTACCGTAAGATTTGATTTTTTCTTCATAACGACGGCATTCCGCATCATGATCCGGCGTATTGCCGTCTAAAATATTAATATTCTTTTCCGGAATATCCACATGATTAAAAAAATTATTATACATAAACGAATGATAGCTTTGCGGGTGCTCTTTCGGCAAACCCACATATTCATCCATATTAAAGGTAACCACATGTTTAAAACTGACTTTACCTGCCTGATATAATTTAATTAATTCCCGATAAGTTTTTAACGGCGTACCGCCTGTGGGCAAGCCCAGCACAAAGGGGCGATCCTCAGTGGGATTAAAAGCATTAATCCGATCAACAATATGTTGAGCCGACCATTTTGCCACCTGTTCATCGTTTTTTAAAGGAATTAAACGCATTATATTCTCCTAAATTCAATACAAATAATCCAAAACCGGTCCCGCTTGCAAAATAACGGGCAGAAAAGAAAATCCGGCATTTCGCAAAACCTATCCTGCAATGCATTCTTTCATTTTTAAGCGTGAAAAATAAATGAAATTACAGTAACGCCACGGGTACTTTAACCACTAATTTTTTAAGTTCAGCCTGACCGTTCACATTGCAACACGGTTTGTGCTGTTCGTACGGATAGAACACTACAAATTGATTCGGGCGCACAACAATCCAGTTTTTATCTGCAATTTCAGCTGCGGTTAGTTGATAATCCTCTTCTTGATGATATTCCTCGTATTTCTCCAGAGCAGGCTCTGTCACACTGTATTCCATGCCGTCCAAACCGGAAATAACCAGCTGGATATCAATATATCTGTGGTGTAGTTCGGATTTTTTATTTTCCGCCGCATCACTGGTTGGTGTCATCACATTCATAAAAATATTTTCATTAATTTCATGACGACCATTTTCCAATGCGGATAAATCCAGCGTTTTTAAATAATCGCAAACATCCGCTAACACTTTAGGTAAATCCCGTTGATAGTCATTTCGGTTAAGATCACCAATATACATAATATTTTCCTTATTAAATTTGAGTTATTCGCCAACGAGCCGATTCGCCCGATCCCTATTATAGTTCTGATAAATCTTATCTTCTTCTATTATTTCTTCCACCCTTTCAACGCATCGGCAAAGGCGTTATTGGCAAACTGATTGCGTTGTGGTTGCCGGTTATCCCGACGGTTGCGATCCTGTCCGGATTTTGTTGATAAAGTGCGGTCGGATTTTTCCGAATTTTTGACCGCACTTTCGTCTAAACGCATGGTTAACGCAATACGGCGGCGGGCTACATCCACCTCAAGTACTTTGACTTTTACCACATCGCCGGTTTTCACTACCTGGTGCGGGTCTTCCACAAATTTATCGCTCAATGAAGAAATATGGACTAAGCCGTCCTGATGAACGCCGATATCCACAAAGGCGCCGAAGTTGGTTACGTTAGTGATAGTGCCTTCCAGAATCATACCGGCTTTCAAATCGGTAATCTCTTCAACGCCTTCCATAAAGGTCGCCGTTTTAAATTCGCCGCGGGGATCCCGCCCCGGTTTTTCCAATTCTTTGAAGATGTCCTGCACGGTCGGCAAACCGAATTTTTCATTAGTAAATTGCGTTGCATCAAGACGGCGAAGGGCGTTTGAATTACCCATTAAATCCCGAATGGATTGTTCCGTAACCTGTAGGATATTTTCCACTACCGCATAAGTTTCCGGGTGGACCCCTGAGGAATCCAACGGATTTTTCCCGTTAAGAATACGCATAAATCCCGCACATTGTTCAAAGGCTTTCGGTCCTAAACGCGGAACGCTTAGTAGTTGCTGACGGCTTTCAAAACGGCCGTTTTCATCACGATAGGCAACGATATTTTGCGCCAGCACTTTCGTCATCCCCGCCACGCGTGTGAGTAACGGCGCGGAAGCGGTGTTAATATCCACGCCTACCGCATTCACACAGTCTTCCACCACCGCATCCAGTTTACGGGCTAACTGAGATTGGTTGACGTCATGTTGATATTGGCCCACACCAATGGCTTTCGGTTCAATTTTTACCAACTCCGCCAACGGGTCTTGCAAACGGCGGGCAATTGACACCGCACCGCGCAATGACACATCTAACTCGGGAAATTCCGCGGCGGCAAATTCGGAAGCGGAGTAAACGGATGCCCCCGCTTCGCTCACAACAACGGTTTGCGCAGACCAATCCGTCGATTGCTTAATCACCTCTTTGGCAAAACGCTCGGTTTCACGGGAAGCGGTACCGTTGCCGATAGCAATCAACTCGGCATGATATTTTTTACCTAATTGATAAAGGGAAACCATTGCCTCATTCATTCTGCCGGTATGGGGGTAAATTGTATCCGTTGCCAATAATTTGCCGGTACTATCCACAACCGCTACTTTCACCCCGGTACGCAAACCCGGGTCGAGACCGATTGTGGTTTTAGCTCCGGCAGGCGCCGCCATTAAAAGTGCGGTTAAATTCCGGGCAAAAACATCAATGGCTTCATCTTCCGCTTTTTCACGCAATGAGCCCATTAAATCCGTTTCCAAATGCAGCGACACTTTAATTTTCCAGGTCCAGGCGATCACCTGCGCACGCCATTTATCCGCCGGCAATCCGGTCAAACGTACCGCTAAATGCTCGCGAATAATTTCCTCGCAATAACTAGAACGGGAACCTTCTTCCGCATCGGGATCCGCATTTAAACTTAACTGCAGAAAACCTTCGTTACGCCCGCGGAACATTGCTAACGCCCGGTGAGACGGCACATTTTTCAACAATTCCTGATGGTCAAAATAATCCTGAAATTTTGCACCGTCCGTTTCTTTTCCTTCAATAACTTTCGATACTAAAACGGCATTATGCTGTAAATATTGACGGACCTTAGCCAATAATTGCGCATCTTCGGCAAAACGCTCCATTAAAATATAACGGGCGCCGTCTAGCGCGGCTTTTGTATCCGGCACGCCTTTATTCGCATCCACATAAGCAAGCGCGGCGCTTTCCGGCTCATGTTCCGGTTCCGACCACAATAAATCCGCCAACGGCTCAAGCCCCGCTTCAATGGCAATTTGCCCTTTCGTACGGCGTTTCGGTTTATAAGGCAAATACAAATCTTCCAATTCGTTTTTGCTTAACGTGGCATTAATTTTAGCGCGTAATTCATCGGTCAATTTGCCTTGCTCGTCAATAGACTTCAAAATCGTCTGGCGGCGATCTTCAAGCTCTCGCAAATAGATTAAACGGGTTTCAAAATGACGCAACTGAGTATCGTCTAAGCCGCCTGTCACTTCTTTACGGTAACGGGCAATAAAAGGAATGGTATTACCTTCGTCCAATAATTGAACGGCGGCTAAAATTTGTTTCGGCTGAACGCTGAGTTCAGCGGCAATAACTTGACTGATTTGTTGATTTAACATGGTAAATTCTATAACTTTCTTTTACTAAAAATTGTGCATAGCATACTGGTTTTAGGGATATGGCTCAAATATTTCTTAAAATTAGGATATAATTTGACCGCACTTTTTTGAGGAACTTGGATTATGGCAAAATCAAATTACATTACCCGAGCGGGCTGGAATGTGCTTGATCAGGAATTAAAATATTTATGGAAAGACGAGCGTCCGAAAGTCACACAAGCGGTTTCCGATGCCGCCGCCATGGGCGATCGCAGCGAAAATGCCGAGTATATTTACGGCAAACGCCGATTACGCGAAATCGACCGCAGAGTACGTTTTCTGTCCAAACGACTGGAAGTCCTACAAATCGTCGATTACAACCCCAAACAGGAAGGCAAAGTGTTTTTTGGC
The DNA here is from genome assembly GCF_011455875.1 of Basfia succiniciproducens. Taxonomy (NCBI): domain Bacteria; kingdom Pseudomonadati; phylum Pseudomonadota; class Gammaproteobacteria; order Pasteurellales; family Pasteurellaceae; genus Basfia; species Basfia succiniciproducens. Next base: position 1,739,208 of record NZ_CP015031.1, read on the forward strand.
GCATGGATTGAACTGGAAAATGAAGAGGGTGAAATAAAACGATATCGTATTGTGGGTTGCGACGAATTCGATCCGGCAAAAAACTGGATTTCTATTGATTCGCCCGTCGCCAGAGCATTAATCGGCAAACAAATTGACGATGAAGTGCGGGTAGAAACACCGGCGGGTAAGGTTTTATTGTATGTGAATAACATATGGTATGAAAAATAAAGCGTAACACAGGTTTTATACGGATTTAAATTAACAAAAAAGCTATCGCCGAACGGTGATAGCTTTTTTATATCAATGAGCCTTAATGTCTGTGTCTTCTCATTTCCCGATAATCCGAGTGTTTTGGTTTATGATGAGCAAAATAACGCTCTTTTGGATGATGGCGACGATCCTCATAGCGTAATCTGTCGAAATCTCTATGATGGCGACGGTCTCCCACTCGATAATGATCATCCCGCTGTTTATTAGCATTCCATTGGCTACCTACCACGCCGCCAAGTGCGGCTCCCGCCACGGTGGAGGTGACATCGTTGCCTAATACGGCGCCCGCTACGCCGCCTAATGCCGCGCCCACAACGGTATCATGTTGCTGACGGTTTAACGCATAAGCGGAAACGGACGTTGTTAATAATGCAAGGATTAAGCCTTTAGCTAAAATTGATTTCATAAAACCACCTCTTATTTTACTAAAAGTAACCGTTATGCTTAACGATGTTTATTCCATTGGCTGCCCACTACACCGCCAAGTGCAGCGCCCGCCACGGTTGAGACGGTATTCCCGCCGATAATGTTTCCTGCTACACCGCCGATAACTGCGCCGGTGGCGGTATCACGTTGTTGACCGTGAAGTCCGCAAGCGGAAACTGAAGTTGCTAGTGCGGCGATTACAACCGCTTTTATAATTTTACTTGTCATTTTTTATTTCTCCGATTTTTATTTCGAAATTTAATGTTACACTTGTAACACTTCATGGTCGCTATTTTATGGAAACCGGTGACCTAGTCAATACAATTACCCTAAACTGAAACAATATGAGAGATTTGTAACAGTATGAAAAAAAATCTGAACTTTGTGGTAAAAGAGAGTATCACCGAAGCCTTATTGCGTTTAATGGCGAAAAAAAACTTCGATGAAATTAATATCACCGCAATTACCGAACTCGCCGGTGTAAGCCGCATTTCCTTTTACCGTAACTTTGATTCTAAAGAAGACGTACTGATTAAATATATGTACGTAAGAGCCAAAGAACTTTATAAACCCTTTGAAAGTCAAGATGTTAGCGTACGTGACAAATTAATCGGTATGTTCAAATCCATTGAGGGAATGGAAGATATTATCAATTTACTTTATGCACAAAATTTATCCCATATTTTTTTACAATATTTTAATTTTGTACGAGGCGCGAAACCCGAACAGGAAAATCTTGATGCCTATCAAAATTCTATTGTGGTGGGAGTTTGTTTTGGTGCGCTGGACGAATGGATTAAACGAGGCCGGCAGGAAACACCCGAACAAATGGTGGATTTATTGCAAAATGTGATTTGGGGCTTTGTGAAAGAATAGAATTCTTAATAAACCTTAAGAAATTATCGCTTAAAGGACATAAATTTAATTAAAAGTGCGGTCAAAATTTGGAAAATTTTAATTTTATTTTCTATTTTTCCCCAAAAAAATGGTAAAACTCATGCTATAACGCACATTTCCTATGCTTGCACCAAGTCATAGCTGTTCAGAACCTTTAATATTATAATTCTGCTCCCGTTAGCAGGAGAAAGTATTGTAGAAAGCAGGTGGTTGGGGATACAAACAATCATTTTTTGCTAAATTTTTGCAAAATTCACTTGTGATTTCCCCCTCCGCCTTACAGGCACCTCCCCCAGCTTCGTGGGGGAGGGAAAATAACGTTTTCTATTTTCGCTCCCACCTTTACGGGGGGAGCTGTCACGAAGTGACTGAGGGGGGTATTTTCATGCAGGCGCCTCCCCCAGCTTTGTGAGAGAGAAAATAACGTTTCGCGCCTTCGCTGCTTGGCGCTACCATGTTGTAACCTTCTGAGGTGGCGTCAATGCTTACGATTTCCGCATAAATGTAACGTTATTCTATTTCGCTCCCACCTTTACGGGGGGAGCTGTCACGAAGTGACTGAGGGGGGCATATTGACTAAATATTCAAAGCTTCCGCATCATCAATAAAATATTGGTTCATATCAAAAGCCGGTTTTGCACTGCGGTCTTTGCTGATAATCTTCGCCGGCACACCCGCTGCAGTGGCATATTCCGGTACGGGTTGCAAAACCACGGAATTAGCGCCGATTTTAGCGTATTTACCCACTTCAATATTACCTAAAATTTTCGCACCCGCACCAATCATCACGCCCTCGCGGATTTTCGGGTGGCGATCGCCGGATTCTTTCCCCGTACCGCCAAGGGTTACGCCCTGCAAAATAGATACGTCATTTTCAATTACTGCGGTTTCCCCCACCACAATGCCGGTGGCATGGTCAAACATAATGCCGCAACCCACACGCGCCGCCGGATGAATATCCACGTCAAACGCCACGGAAATCTGGTTTTGCAGATAAATGGCAAGCGATTTGCGGTTTTGTTGCCAAAGATGATGAGTAATACGATAACTCTGAATAGCATGAAAACCTTTTAAATAAAGTAACGGCGTCGACCATAAACCGACTGCAGGGTCACGTTGACGCACGGCATGAATGTCGCAAGCGGCGCTGTCGATAATACGCGGGTCGTCTTGATAAGTTTCTTCAATAATTTCACGCAAAGTAATTGCCGGCATGGTAGAGGTTGCCAATTTGTTGGCTAAAATATAACTCAATGCACCGCCTAAATTTTTATGTTTTAGAATAGTGGAATGGAAGAAGCTGGCTAGAACGGGCTCATGTTCAACAAGTTCTTTTGCTTCATTGCGGATATTATTCCAGACTTCACGTAACATTATTGTTCCTTAATCAGTAAATTATTCAACTTTGCTTTTACGTCCTAATAATGCGGTTGCCGCCTCCTTGGCATCTTTCCCGCAAAATAGGACCTGATAAATTTGTTCCGTTATCGGCATTTCAATGCTTTGCTTCTGTGCCAGCATATAGGCCTCTTTGGTGTTGTAATAGCCTTCTACCACCTGGCCGATTTCATCCATTGCCGTTCGCGCATCCACACCTTGACCGAGCATCATACCGAAGCGACGGTTTCTTGATTGATTATCCGTGCAGGTTAATACCAAATCTCCAAGGCCGGACATACCCATAAACGTATTTACATTCGCCCCCAAGGATACGCCTAAACGGCTGATTTCCGCAATACCGCGGGTAATTAATGCGGTACGGGCGTTGGCGCCGAATCCCATGCCGTCCGACATACCCGCGCTAATGGCAATCACATTTTTAATTGCGCCGCCCAGTTGCACACCTACCATATCATTATTGATGTACACGCGAAAATGCTTGCTGCAATGAATTCTTGCTTGGAATTCTTTGGCAAATTGTTCGTTTTCCGCCGCCAGGGTAATCGCCGTTGGTAAACCTGCCGCAAGTTCTTTGGCAAAAGTCGGCCCAGATAACACGGCTAAAGGATATTGCGAACCCAATTCCTGCTCCACCAGATTTTGCAATAATCGTCCCGTGCCTCGTTCCAACCCTTTAGTCGCCCAAATAATACGGTGCCGGTTATGCAGAAACGGCTTAATTTGTTGAATCACTTCACCGAATACATGGCTTGGCACCACAATTAACAAATCTTTGGATTTTTCCACCGCACTTTTAAGATCGGATTCAACCCGTAAGACTTCAGGAAAGGAAATATCGGGCAAAAAACGTGCATTTTGACGTTCTTGCGCCATTTGAGCGCAAGCCGTCGGGTTATGTCCCCATAAATAAGTGGGATAGCCGTTGCGGGATAGGGCAATTGCCAGGGCTGTTCCGTAAGAACCGGCGCCCAGAATTGTCACGGGAGAAGCCTGAATACTCATAAATTACCTCTGAAATGAAAATTATCAGCAAAACTGAAAAAATATTACAGCGATAAAAATAGCACGGACAAAATGTCCGTGCCATCAAGATAATATTAATGTTGCACTTCGGTCGAAGATTCGGCGTTTTGACTTTCTTGTTCCTGACGTTGTAAGAATTCCATAAACAACGCATCAAAGTTTACCGGAGAAAGATTTAATGCCGGGAACGTGCCGCGATTTACCAAGTTAGACACTAATTCGCGCGCATAAGGGAAAAGCATATTCGGACATTGAGAAGTTAAACAATGAGCCATTTGCATATCTTCCAAACCGCTAATGGTAAATACGCCCGCCTGTTTCACTTCGCATAAAAAGGCTAAATCACCGCTATCTTCCAAAGTGGTTTCAACGGAAATATTCAATACGACTTCGTATAAATCCTCACCTAACTGTTTTGCTTCCGTACTTAAATCAAAATTTAATTTTGGTTTCCATTCCTGTTGGAAAACATGAGGGAGATTAGGCGCTTCAAATGAAATGTCTTTCACATAAATGCGTTGAATTTGTAACACCGCTTGTTGTTCTTCTGTGGCTGTTGCCGGAGTTTGGTTTTCTTCTGCCATTGTGACAATCCTTATTTAACTAATGGTAAATTTTGCGATTTCCAGCCCATAATGCCTTCATTTAAGACATAAACATGAGCGAAGCCCTGTTTTGTTAAAAGCTGCGCCGATGAACGTGCAGTAAAACCGTTTGCACAAACTAAAATAACATGACGGTCTTTATGTTGTTCAAGCTTGCCGAGATTCCGGTTTTTGATATCGGTCGGAATAAACTCCAAACTACCTGCAATATGTCCGCGCTTAAACTCATCAATACTGCGTAAATCAATTACCACCGCATCTTCATTATTAATTAAGCTTGTCGCTTCGGCATTTGACAGGATTTTTACTTTACTGGTAAAGGATTTTACTAATTGAAAAATCACAATTACGAAAATTGCAACCCAGGCTGCAATTAAAAGGGTATGATTTTTGGCAAACTCGGTTGCCATCGGCATAAATTCTTCCATTTCACTCTCGAAAATAAGTAATCAAAAATAGGGGTTAAGTATAACCGCTGTTTCTTGATCTTTCAAAGAAACTATTACAATTTAATTGATCTACATTATAGATATGACTACCTATTATTGGTATATTAACAAGCGATTTCAAAACAGCGTTAATGTTTTGTTTTTTCTGCTAGAAATCACTGTGTTGACACAGACGGAAGTGTTAAAAATACTTCTTAATAAAAAATTAAAAATAATTTAGGAGACAAATATGTCTGCAATGTTTCTTATTCAATTTGCCATAGTTTTACTATGTATCTTGATGGGTGCCCGTGCCGGCGGTATCGGTTTGGGTGTATTCGGCGGGTTAGGTTTGGCCATTTTATCCTTCGGATTCGGGCTGAAGCCGGCGGGCTTGCCAATCGACGTTATGTTTATGATCATGGCGGTAGTTTCCGCTGCAGCGGCAATGCAAGCGGCAGGCGGCTTGGACTATATGATCAAAATCGCAACCAATATTCTGCGCCGTAATCCGAAATATATTACCTTTATGGCGCCGGCGGTAACTTGGTTGTTCACTTTTCTTGCGGGTACCGGCCATGTTGCCTATTCCGTATTACCGGTTATCGCCGAAGTGGCCCGCCACAACGGCGTACGCCCCGAACGTCCGCTTTCAATGGCGGTAATCGCCTCACAATTCGCTATTGTGGCAAGTCCGATTGCCGCAGCGGTTGTTGCCGTGGTCGCTTATCTCGAACCGCAAGGCATTACACTGGCGAACGTATTAAGCGTAACTATTCCTGCAACGTTGTTAGGGATTTTCTTAGCCTGTGTCTTCGTCAATAAAATCGGCGTAGAACTAAAAGACGACCCTGAATATCAACGCCGTTTACAAGATCCGGAATACGTAAAAGCAAATCACGCCGACGTAAACATGGACGAAATTCAATTAAAACCGACTGCAAAATTATCCGTAGGTTTATTCCTGTTAGGTGCGTTATTAGTAGTTGTGATGGGTGCGTTACCGGAATTACGTCCTTCATTCGACGGCAAACCAATGGGAATGGCGCACACAATTGAAATCGTGATGCTAACTATAGGTGCATTGATCATTTTCACCTGTAAACCGGACGGTACCGAAATTACTCGCGGCTCCGTATTCCATGCCGGTATGCGTGCGGTAATCGCTATTTTCGGTATTGCATGGTTAGGCGATACATTAATGCAAGCGCATATGGACGAAGTGAAAGGAATGGTTTCCGGTTTGGTTGAAACCGCGCCTTGGGCATTCGCATTAGCGTTATTTATCTTATCAATCTTAGTAAACAGCCAAGGTGCGACAGTTGCAACCTTGTTCCCGCTAGGTATTGCGCTAGGTATTCCTGCGCCGATTTTAATCGGTGTATTTGTTGCGGTAAACGGTTACTTCTTCATCCCGAACTATGGTCCGATCATTGCATCAATCGACTTTGATACTACAGGTACAACGCGAATCGGTAAATTCATCTTTAACCACAGCTTCATGCTTCCGGGTTTATTAAGCATGGCGTTCAGCTTAGGTTTTGGTTTGTTATTCGCCAATATGTTCCTATAACTACATAAATAAATGTAAAGCGGTGCTTTTAGCGCCGCTTTTTTTTACGCCCGAATCAAAGTGTACACAAAAAAGTGCGGTAAAAAATTTCCGAAATTTTTACCGCACTTTTTAATGTAACTCTATTAATAAGTCTGCCGGTTATCTATCCTAAGAAATACCGATAAGAGGGACTGTCGGTAACATCCTGATAAGCATAGCCTAATTTTTCCAAATGTTGTTTAAATGCCGGTAAATCCGCGTCATTAATTTGGAAACCTGCCAACACATCGCCGTAATCCGCACCGTGTCCGCGATAATGGAACAGGGAAATATTCGCCTCCGTGGTGCCGAGGGTTTCCAGGAACTTCAGCAATGCGCCTTTTTGTTCCGGAAATTCAAAGCTATATAGACGTTCGTTTAAATCACTGGATGAGCGGCCGCCAACCATATAACGAATATGAGTTTTAGCAATATCGTCGTCAGACAAATCCTGCACGTCATACCCGCCCTGTTTTAATTGCTGGATAATAACTTGCTTTTCCTGTTCGCCGGTAATGCGCACACCGACAAAAATACAAGCCTGTTTTTCATCAGCATAGCGATAGTTGAATTCCGTCACCGCATTTTGTCCTAAAATCTGACAGAATTTTAAGAAGCTGCCCCGTTGTTCCGGAATGGTCACCGCAAATAAGGCTTCATGTTTTTCACCGATTTCACAACGTTCGGAAACATAACGCAGCGTATGGAAATTTAAATTCGCACCGGACAGCAGATTTACTAAGGTTTCGCCTTGCAAATTATGCTGTTTAGCATATTTTTTCAAGCCGGCGAGCGATAATGCGCCCGAAGGTTCCGGTACCGCACGAACGTTTTCAAACATATCTTTCATCGCCGCACAGATTTCATCACCATCCACCAGAATCACATCATCCACATATTGCTGACAAATGCGGAAAGTTTCGTCACCGATTCGTTTTACCGCCACACCGTCGGCAAAAAGTCCGACGCGTTCTAAATCAACGGGACGACCCGCTTTCAGTGCATAATATAAACAGGCGGAATCCTTCGCTTCTACGCCGATCACCTTAATTTCCGGCATTAATTGTTTAATCAGCACGGCAACGCCCGCAAGCAAACCGCCGCCACCTACCGGTACAAAAATGCGGTTGATGTGACCGTTTTGCTGCAATAATTCCATACCGATGGAGCCCTGCCCCGCAATCACCGCAGGATGATCAAAAGGCGGGATAAAGGTCATTTGCTCCGTTTGCGAAAGTTCAATCGCTTTGGCTTTGGCCTCATCGAAATTCGCGCCGTGTAAAAGTACTTCGCCGCCGTGTCCGCGCACCGCATCCACTTTAATGGAAGGCGTATTTTGCGGCATTACAATCAGCGCACGAATACCGGCATTTTTTGCCGAAAGGGCTACGCCTTGCGCGTGATTTCCCGCCGATGCGGTAATGACACCGGCCTCTTTCTGCGCCTGGGTTAAACCTGAAATCATGGCGTAGGCGCCGCGTAATTTAAAGCTATGTACGGGTTGATGATCTTCACGTTTAACATAAATCCGATTACCTAAACGTTCCGACAATTTCGGCATTAATTGCAACGGAGTAACTTTTGCCGCCTCATAAACTTTAGAAATTAAGATCGCTCTTAAATACTCCGCCCCAGTCGGGGCGTTCGATAAATTATTAACCATTCGTTACCACTTCTATATCTGATTTGCCAAATAAACAAAAAAACCAACAAAAAGTGCGGTCTTTTTTACCGCACTTTTAATGATTAAAGTTTTGTTTTATCGCGCACGGCGCCTTTATCCGCGGAAGTTGCAAAATGGCCGAATACTTTCAAAGCAAATGACACTTCACGCATGCGATTTGCCGGTTTCCAGCCTTTCACATCCTGTTCTGCTCGACGGGTTGCAAGTTCCTCATCGGAAACCTGTAACTGAATTGAGCGATTCGGAATGTCAATGGCGATAATATCACCGTTACGCACTAAACCGATTGTACCGCCGGATGCGGCTTCCGGTGAACAGTGTCCGATGGATAAACCCGAGGTACCGCCGGAAAAGCGACCGTCCGTTAATAATGCGCAGGCTTTACCTAATCCCATGGATTTTAAATAGCTGGTCGGATAAAGCATTTCCTGCATACCCGGTCCGCCTTTCGGCCCTTCGTAACGAATCACGACCACGTGACCGGCTTTCACTTTTCCGCCTAAAATGCCGTCAACAGCATCTTCTTGGCTTTCAAACACAATGGCTTCGCCGGTGAATTTTAAAATGGATTCGTCAACACCCGCGGTTTTAACAATACAACCGTCCAAAGCGATATTGCCGGAAAGCATGGCTAAACCTCCGTCCTGACTGTAAGCATGGGCTTTATCACGGATACAGCCGTTTTCGCGGTCATCGTCTAAGGTTTCCCAACGGCAATCCTGAGAGAAAGCCTCGGTAGTGCGAATGCCCGCAGGCCCCGAACGATAGAAGGTTTTTACCGCTTCATCCCGGGTTAATTTAATATCATATTTCGCTAATTGTTCGGCAAAGGTTAAGCCTAATACGGTTTTCGTATCATGATGCAATAAATTTGCGCGATCCAATTCGCCGAGGATCGCCATCACGCCGCCGGCACGATGCACGTCTTCCATATGATATTTATTGGTATTCGGCGCCACTTTGCTCAGGCAAGGCACAATGCGGGATAAACGGTCAATATCCGCCATGGTGAAATCAACTTCGGCTTCCTGAGCAACCGCTAATAAATGAAGCACCGTATTGGTTGAGCCGCCCATTGCAATATCCAGACTCATGGCGTTCTCAAATGCCGCTTTAGTGGCAATTGAACGAGGTAAAACGGAATAGTCGTCCTGTTCGTAATGACGTTTGCAAAGCTCAACGATTTGTGTTGCAGCATCTAAGAATAATTGTTTGCGATCCGCATGAGTCGCCAAACAGGAGCCGTTGCCCGGCAGAGATAAACCAAGCGCTTCCGTTAAACAGTTCATTGAGTTAGCGGTAAACATACCGGAACATGAACCGCAGGTCGGACAAGCGGAACGTTCAATAGCATCCACATCGGAATCCGATACGTTTTTATCCGCACTTTGAATCATCGCATCGATTAAATCCAATTTGATTAATTGATCCGAAAGCTTGGTTTTACCCGCTTCCATCGGACCACCGGAAACAAAAATTGTCGGGATGTTCAAGCGCATTGCCGCCATTAACATCCCCGGAGTAATTTTGTCGCAGTTTGAAATGCACACCATCGCATCGGCGCAATGGGCATTGACCATATATTCTACCGAATCGGCGATCAAATCACGGCTAGGCAAAGAGTAAAGCATACCGCCGTGACCCATTGCGATACCGTCATCCACCGCAATAGTGTTGAATTCTTTGGCAACGCCGCCCGCGGTTTCGATTTGTTTTACCACCATTTGACCGATATCATGTAAATGCACATGACCCGGCACAAATTGAGTAAATGAGTTAACCACGGCAATAATCGGTTTACCGAAATCGCCTTCTTTCATTCCCGTTGCGCGCCACAATGAGCGGGCACCCGCCATATTACGACCTTGTGTGCTGGTCGCCGAACGTAGTTTTGGCATAAATATCTCCAAGTAAGTATTAGGGGTTGTGTTTGTATCGCGTTATTTTAGCACATCCCCGTATAAATCATAAAAAGTGCGGTCAAAAAAGTGTATTTTTTGAAGGTTGGTTATGTCAACGGCTTCCTATGGGAAAATATCCGTATAATGATTACGAATATGTTCTAAAAATTCATATCCTTAAATTTAATTAGGCCGATGGCAAGCCTTTAATGCTACAGATAAAAATAAAGGCAATTCCAACGAATTGCCTTTAAAAAAACGAAAATCGGAATTATTGTTCGTTCCAACGTTTAATGGATTCGCGAATCACTTCTTTCGCTTCTTCTACATCGCCCCAGTGAGTTACTTTGGTTGACCCCGGTTTTTTCAATGCTTTGTAGTTATTGAAGTGGAATTCGATTTGTTTAATTAATTGTGCCGGTAAATCACTCAATGTGTTGTAAGCGTTACCCGTATCGCGGTCATCCGCCGGTACGCAAACGATTTTGTCGTCCACTTCGCCGTCATCAACAAATTTCATCACACCTATTACTTTTGCTTCAAGGAATACGCCGGTAGCTAAAGGTTGACGGGTAATTAATAACACGTCAAGTTCATCGCCGTCTTCATCTAAAGTTTGCGGGATAAAACCATAGTTAGTCGGTTTGGCAAAAATTGCCGGTTCTACACGGTCTAACTGGAATGCCGCAACTTTACGGTTCCATTCGATTTTATGGCAGCTGCCTTCCGGAATTTCATTTACTACGTTAATGATACCCGCATCAACATCACCCGGGGTTAAAATTTGGTTGAAATCAGCCATTGTATTTTCCTTTTTTATCTAGTGATAACTTATCAAAACGTCGAAAGTATAACAGTTTTTACTTGACTGTACAGGCTTTCCGCCGAAATTTCATTTATTCGTCGCATTCACATTCTTCATCGGTCGTAATATCGATGATATCTTCCAATTTCACTAACTGATGTGCCAATAGACAAATATCTCGCTCGCCTTCCACCACAAAATCCAGCCAGATTTTACCGTTTTCCAAATTCATTTTAAGCTTAATCACCGTAAAACCCCGGTGGCGAACAACACGCAAAATGCGTTCCAGAATTTCCGGGCGATGATGCGCCACGATAGTAAGTTCGTTAGTCATTGATTTTCTCCAACTTGAATCCATTCAAAAAAAATAAATTTATAAAACCTGCAGATAATTAGCTCATTTCTTCGATCATTTCTACATTACAGGCGCCCGGCGGCACAAGCGGCCATACGTTTTCGTCTTCATGCACACAAACATGCAGCAAATAAGCCTCTTGGCTTGCAAAGAAACGATCCAGCGCTTCGTTTACTTCACCAGCTTTTTCTATACGTTCCCCTTTTATGCCGAAAGCGGACGCCAGGGTCACAAAATCCGGGTTATCGTCTAAAATTGTCGAACTGTGGCGGCCGTGAAAGAATAAAGACTGCCACTGACGCACCATGCCGAGACGTTGGTTGTCCAATAATAAAATCTTAATAGGCGTTTTCGCCCGTTTGATTGAGCCCAACTCCTGAATGTTCATCATGATCGAGCCGTCGCCGGTTACTAAAATAACCTGATCCCGGGGGCGGGCTTTTTGTGCGCCAATGGCCGCCGGCAAACCGAATCCCATGGTACCGAAACCCGCCGATGTAATAAAATTCTCCGGCTTGCCAAAGCTCATATGTTGAGCCGCCCACATTTGGTGTTGCCCCACATCGGTGACCACAATGGCATTTTCCGCTTTCAAACGGGAAACGCGGTTTAATAAAAACAGCGGATTAATATCCCCTTCGCCTTCGTTTTCACCGTAATCCCAGTCAAAATCCTGTTTTAAACGTTGAACGTCCGCACGCCAAGGCTCGATATCCAAGGCAAAACTCAAAGCTTTGAGCGCCTGCTCGAGATCGCCGCATAACGCCACATCGGCACGGCGTAATTTGTTAATTTCCGCAACGTCAATATCCGCATGAATCACCTTCGCTTCGGTAGCAAAACTGCTTAATTTACCCGTTACGCGATCGTCAAAACGCGCACCTAACACCAACAGCAAATCCGCCTCTTGTGTTGCGTAATTAGCCGCTTTCGTACCGTGCATACCGATCATGCCCATATAATAAGGGTTATCCGCTGGCACGGCACCTAATCCTTTTAATGTGCAAATTGTCGGAATTCGGGTTGCGGTTAAAAATTCATGCAATGCCGGCACCGCTTTTGCCATGCCTACACCGCCGCCGATATAAGCCACCGGGCGTTTTGCATTTTTCAGCAATTCGACGGCTTTTTCCAAACTCTTAGCGGAAAGTGCGGTCGGTTTTTCAACAGAATAAACAATAGGTTGAAGTAAAGTTTCAGCGAATTGCACATCTTTAGGAATATCAATCAAAACAGGTCCCGGACGGCCGCTTTGTGCGATTTTAAAAGCTTTGGCAAAAATTTCAGGTAATTCTTCAATATTCTGTACGATAAAACTGTGTTTCGTACAGGCGAGAGATAACCCCAGCACATCCGCTTCCTGAAATGCATCGGTACCGATTAACGGCGCGGCTACCTGCCCGGTAATCGCCACCAGCGGAATGGAATCCATTAAGGCGTCGCCCAAACCGGTAATTAAGTTGGTTGCACCGGGGCCGGAAGTGGCGATACATACGCCGGTCTTGCCGGTGGATCTCGCATAACCGATAGCCGCCATCGCCGCACCTTGCTCATTACGACATAAAAGATGGTTAATACCACAATCGTATAAGGCGTCATATACCGGCATAATGGCACCGCCGGGATAACCAAACACGGTGTCTACATTATGGGCTTTTAGGCATTCTGTAACTAAGTTTGCTCCGTTCATTTTCTTACCTGTAAAAATCTTAAATCTTTTTGTGTTTGTTATTCTTATTTAACAAGGTTTTTAATTATAACCGGATTTGCCCGTTAAGCTAGCTTTAGTCATGCTTTTCTTGATCAAAGTGCGGTCAAAAAAAATTAATTTTTGTAGTTTGCCATGCCATTTCAAAGAGCAAACAATTTTATTCTGCCATAGGGTAATTTATATCAATATACAAAAGTAAACTCCGTTCGATTATTTTGTTATGATAGCGAAATGAATAATCAATTAGGTTTAAATGAATGAAACAACTTCCTTTTCGAGCCATAGTGTCCGACATGGACGGCACTTTGTTAAACGCCAATCATGTGGTTGGCGATTTCACCATCAATACATTAGAAAAACTTGCGCAAAAGGGCGTGGATATCGTAATGGCGACAGGGCGCGGCTACACAGATGTTGCCTCCACATTAAGTAAAATGAAGATTAAAAATGCCGCGATGATCACCTCAAACGGTGCGCAAATTCACGATTTACAGGGAAATAGACTTTACAGCAACTACCTCCCCGAAGATGTGGCGTTTGAAGTTATGCAACTGCCTTTTGATGCGGATCGGGTTTGCATGAATACCTATCAAAACAACGACTGGTTTATTAACATTGATTTACCGCAATTGCGCAAATATCACCAAACATCCGGTTTTATGTACGAAGTGGTGGATTTCAAAAAACATCACGGGCGCGATACGGAAAAAGTCTTTTTTATCGGTAAAAAACCGGCGGATTTAATGGAGATTGAACAGGAACTCACCTCGCGTTTCGGCAATTATGCGACCATTACTTATTCCACACCGGTTTGTCTTGAAGTGATGAATAAAAATGTGTCAAAAGCCACCGCACTTGCACATCTTATTGAGCAGCGAGAATATTCGTTGTCGGATTGTATCGCCTTTGGCGACGGCATGAACGATATCGAAATGCTAACCGAAGTGGGTAAGGGCTGCATAATGCAAAATGCCGATCCGCGTTTATTACAACTTTTACCCGATAACGAACGTATCGGCTTAAATAAAGATGAATCCGTCGCAAGCTATGTGCGGGCCGTTTTCGGAATTTATTAGGTGTGATTATGTGGCAATCATTAATTCTGATAAGTTCGGGCGCGGCGCTCGGCGCTTCTTTGCGTTGGGGCATGGGATTGATTTTAAATCCGCTCTTTGCCGCCTTTTCCTTCGGTACGCTTATTGCGAATTATCTCGGCTGTTTTATTATCGGCTTAATTATGGCGATGATTTGGCAGCATCCGCAATTTAGTGGCGAATGGCGCCTATTCATGATAACCGGATTTCTCGGTAGCCTGACTACGTTTTCTTCCTTCTCCGCTGAAGTAATGGAAAACTTTATCCAACAAAAATGGTTAATAGGTTTAGGTATTATGTCTGCTCATTTATTCGGTTGCCTTATTTTCACCGGTATCGGCGTGCTGATAACACGCTGGTTAAACTAAAAATTATGCTTATCTGGCAATTTTGCCGAATTTAACGCTATAATGCGCTAATTTTATTTTATGGTAACAACAATGGCTGAATACGATAAATTACGCTTAGAATGGGATTGCCGTCGGGGTATGTTAGAACTCGATAAAATCATTATGCCGTTCTATCTGGAACAATTTGATAATCTGACCGAAACGCAAAAAGCAACCTTTGTGCGTTTATTGGCTTGCACCGATCTACAGCTTTTTTCCTGGTTATTCAAGCGGGCGCGGGCTTCCGATACGGAATTGCAACAAATGGTCGATTTAATTTTGGAAAAACAAGGCGTTGTAATTAATAATTGATTTTGATTGGAAATATTTTTACGTTTCGGTGAACTTTTCTATTTTCACATGCTCTAACCAAATACATAGGCTTGCTGTCTTGAAATTAGAGCTTGTTATTGACAAGAGGTTATATGGCTGAACAGCTAACAGATCAGGCTTTGGTAGAAAGAGTGCAGCAGGGGGATAAGAAAGCCTTTAATTTGTTGGTTTCTCGTTATCAGAATAAAGTGGCGGGGCTATTAACCCGTTATGTATCGCGTAATGATATTCCCGATGTAGTACAGGAATCATTCATTAAAGCATATCGCTCTATTGAGTCATTCCGGGGTGAAAGCGCTTTCTATACATGGCTTTATAGAATTGCAGTAAATACTGCAAAAAACTACTTAACCGCTCAAGGACGCCGCCCGCCGAATGAAGACATTCTAGCGGAAGAAGCGGAAACCTATGATGTAGGTGGAAATTTAAGAGATGTGGATACGCCCGAACATGAAATGTTATCCGCAGAGCTAAAAAAGGTTATCTTTGATACTATCGACGGTTTGCAAGAAGAATTAAAAACGGCGATAACATTACGTGAAATGGAAGGGTTAAGTTACGAAGAGATTGCCGATATAATGGATTGCCCCGTAGGAACGGTACGTTCGCGTATATTCCGGGCAAGGGAAATTATAGAAAGCAAAATTCGACCGCTCATTCAACGTTAAACGAATAACAAAAGAGTTGGAGTTTACAATGCAAAAAGAGTTACTTTCAGCATACATTGACGGTGAACAAGTCGGTAACGACATCACCCTCGAATTATGTAACGATGCCGAGTTGCAACAAAGTTGGTCAAATTATCATGTAATTCGTTCCGTTATGCGCGATGAAAGCGAGGTATTTCTAGGCGCCGATTTCACCGCAAAAATGGCAACATTGATTGATCAGGAAGATGCGATTACCCTATCTCAACCGACTCCGGACGAAGTTGAAAACTTGCCGTTTATGCAAAAACTCAAAGCGTTATTTGCACCAATGGTTCAAGTCGGTGTTGCCGCCGGTGTGTGTTTAGTTGCCGTACTGGGCGTTCAGTCTTTTAATGCTAATAATAATGCGCAAACCACAGCGGATACGCCAGTATTGCAAACCTTACCGTTTAGCAACAATGTTCAGGAAGTAAGCTATAACGCTCCAACGAAAGATGCGGTGACACAAGAACAACTTGAACAAAAAAATAAACGTATCGGCGCAATGTTGCAAAGTTACGAATTGCAACGCCGTGTTTATGCGGACTCAGTACAAAATCAACAACATTAATTAGTTAACATTATTTTAATTCACCACCTTAATGGGTGGTGAATTTGTTTCCGGTTGATGAAGGGACTTCAAAAATGTTTAAAAAACTTACCGCACTTTTCTTTATCTTGCCCTTCTCTTTTTCCGTATTCGGGCAAGACAATCTTTCGCCTAAGCAACTACTCACAGAAATGCTCGCTGCCCAAAATAAGCTTAATTATGAAATTTCCTATGTTCAAATCGCGGGTGCCGAGATTGATACTTTTCGCTATCGCCATGTGTATAACGAAGGCAAATCTTACGCTCAACTTGCAACCTTAGAGGGTGGTAAACAGGAAATTATACAACGCGATAACTTAATCAGTTATTTTCATTCCAATTACAGCCCTTTCTCAATTAGCGGTTCGCAAATTATCGACAATTTACCTAACATCGTTAACGCGGATTTTTCCCGTATTGAAAAACATTATGATTTCATTAATATGGGGCGTAATCGCATTGCCGATCGTTTAGTTCAAACGGTTAGAATTTTGCCGAAAGATAACTTCCGTTATCAATACGTCGTTTTTATTGAAGAAAAAACTCATCTATTATTAGGCTCGGATATGTTAGATCAGGACGGCAATCTGTTAGAGCGTTTCCGTGTAGTGAATTTTTATATTGACGACCAAATGACACAACCGCTAACCGATGCATTAAGCAAATTGCCAACGCCTCCCGTTTTAGATAAAGCAACGCCACCAAAAAACAAATTAAGCTGGCAAGCCGGTTGGCTTCCGCAAGGATTTGCGGTATTGAATAACTATCTCACCAAAACCGATGAAGATACGATAGAAAGCCGCTTATATAGTGACGGATTATTTTCTTTTACTATTTATGTTTCCAATAATATCCTGCCGGAAAACCAAGAAAATGTATGGAAACAAGGCTCGTTCACTATTTACAGTGAAAGCATGAAAGATAAGGAAGTTACGATTATCGGGCAAATACCGCTCACCACGGCAAAACGTATCGTACAAGAAATTAAATCCAACTAGAGAAAAAATATGTTAACCGAAAGTGCCGTCGTAATTGATTACCGAGACGGAATCGCCAAAGTAAAATGCCAATCAAAAACCGCCTGCGGCAGTTGTGCGGCTAAAAACGCTTGCGGCTCGGCGGCACTTTCGGAACTTACCGGAGAACCGGGAGAACATATTCTGATTATTTCCACCATCACTCCGTTAAAAATCGGTCAACAAGTGGAAATCGGTCTACAGGAACAATCCCTTTTATTTTCCGCTTTTCTTGCCTATGTGATTCCGCTGATGACATTATTAATCGGCACGTTTGTCGCCACCGCAATTTTTTCAAATGAATTAATTAGCGCCGCATTCATCTTTATTTCCACCGCACTTTCCTTTCTTGCCGTACGGTTTTATGCCAAAAAACTCAATAAAAAATCGGCATTTGAGCCGATTTTATTGAGAGTATTAAATTAAGGTCTGTTTATCTTTTATAAACGGACTTTAATAATAAGAATGTTCGCCGCGTTGGTGCTCTGTGATGTCTTTCGCGCCTTTTAATTCGCCGGCAAATAATTCCACTAATTGTTTTTCTACGCCGTCTTTCAGGGTAACATCCACCATTGAGCAACCGTTACAACCGCCGCCGAATTGGAGAATCGCATAGCCCTCATCAGTAATTTCAACTAAGGTAATACGACCTCCGTGGCTTGCTAATTGAGGGTTAATCTGAGTTTGAATAACATAATCCACTCGTTCGATTAAAGGTGCGTCATCCGCAACTTTACGCATTTTGGCATTAGGCGCCTTTAGCGTTAACTGCGTACCGAGTTCTTCCGTCACATAATCAATTTCCGCATCTTCCAAAAACGGCAAACTCACTTCATCCACAAAGGCGGAAAACGTAGCATATTTCATTTCCGTATCCGTTGCTTCCACAGCATTAGAGGGGCAATAAGAAACGCCGCATTCGGCATTCGGCGTCCCCGGATTCACTACGAAAATACGGATATTCGTGCCTTCTTCCTGTTGATCCAGCAGCTTACGAAAATGCCCTTGTGCGGCGTCAGAAATTTGAATTTGTTGCATAAAATAATCCTAAAATATAACTAAAAAGCGTCTGATAACTGACTAACATAGTCGGAAATGATACGCTTAGATTACCTTTTATGCAAATTTTTATGCGCGCGCCAAACCCCACACCTGAATTTGTTCCACACCTTGTTGAACAAATAAACCGGCAAGGGCATTTAATGTCGAACCCGTAGTAATCACATCATCCACTAAAGCAACGGATTTATACGGACAAGCTTGTTTTTTGTCGGCGAATCGAAATGCTTTTCGCAAATTAACCCGTCGGGCGGCGGCGCTTAATCCCCGTTGCGTTCTTGTATGTTTAACCCGCTTAATCAGCCGATTATTACAAGGAATATTTAACCATTTGGCTAACTGTCCGGCCAATAAATCCGCCTGATTATACCCTCGCCGCCAGTGGCGAAAATGATGCAACGGAACGGGAATAATCACTTCCGGCAACATAAGCCCGTGAGTTCTGCGGGCGTCTCGAATTGCCAGATAAAGCAAACGCGCCAAAGTGCGGTCAAAATAAAAGGAATTTTGAAATTTAAAACGATGAATCAGACTTGAAAGCGGCATCTTATAAGCGCCGATAATCACCATACGATGCCAAGCGGGCCGGTTTTGCAAACAGTTTCCGCAACCTAAAGTGTTTTCCGCCAATTCCGATCCGCAAACGCCGCAATAATTAAAACGGCGGATCTGTTTATTGCAGCTGCAACACAGACCATGCGAGCCAATGGCTAGTTTTTTTTGACAATAAATGCAGCGGAAAGCAAACCAATTCATGTTATTCTCCTAAAAAGACAACGAAGAGAACAACATAATAAAATCTAACCTTTTCCGCCCTAATCACAGGAAAATTTTTCGATCTTTATCGCAATAATGTTAAAATTATTTTATATATTTTCTTACTTTTAAGGAGCGCTAATGACAATTCCAAATCTCCGCGACAAAATTAAAATCGTTTTTTTTGATATTGATGAAACTCTCATCATGAAATTTGAAGATATTCTGCCTGACTCCGTTCTTCCGGTCATTCGCAAACTCAAACAAAACGGCATTATTCCCGCCATCGCCACCGGACGCTCTCGTTGCAGTTTACCGACTAAAATCAAAGCGTTGATTGCTGAAGAACCCATCGAACTGTTCGTTACCATGAACGGCCAATTTTCCGTATTTCAAAATAAGGTGATTGAAAAACATCCGATTCCTACTGAAAAAGTGCAACACTTAGTTGATTTCTTTGATGCCCAACAAATTGATTATGCCTTTGTATCCGATAATAACGTTGCGGTATCCAAAATCACCGCTAAACAAAAATCCGCACTGGATCCGATTTTAACGGATTATATTGTCGATAAAGATTATTTTAAACATAACGAAGTTTTCCAATTATTGCCCTTCTATGACCAAAGTCAGGACGAACTTGTAAAAAATGCAAATATCTTGGACGGTTTGCGAGTGGTCCGCTGGGATAAAGATTCTGTGGATTTATTTGATGCCGAAGGTTCAAAAGCGCGCGGAATTGCTTCCGCAATCAAACGGTTAGGCTTTGAAATGGAAAACGTGATGGCATTCGGTGACGGTTTAAACGACCTTGAAATGCTAAGTACCGTAGGGGTCGGCGTAGCGATGGGCAACGCCCGCGACGAACTGAAAAAAGTCGCTGATTTCGTTACCGATCGTATTGAAGATCACGGCATTTACAACTTCTTAGTCAAAGCCGGATTAATCGAAGATTAAACTTAAGTAAAAGTGCGGTCAAAATTTCAAGAATTTTCACCGCACTTTATTACTTTATTAAAGAAAAAGAATAGGCTCGTTCGAGCCTATTTTGTTATTTAGTTAAACCTGCATGTAAACCCTGTACGGAATACACATCGTGAATATCCAAATTTGCTACGCTAAGGCTAATGGCATCGGCACCTGCAATGGTAGTATAAAGCGGCACGCGTTGTTTTAATGCGCTGGCGCGGATTGATGCGCTGTCCGCCACGCTTTCCGCCATTCCTCCGGCAGTATTGATAATAAGCGCAATTTCATCATTTTTAATGGCATCAACAATATGCGGTCTGCCTTCACGTACTTTATTCACGGTTTGCACGGCAATACCGTTTTCGCGCAGGAATTTTGAAGTGCCAAAGGTCGCGCATAAGCCATAGCCCTGTTCCTGTAAGCGTTTTACGATTGGCAATAAACGAGGTTTATCGTTGTTATCTACAGATACAAATACTTTGCCCGTGCGCGGAATCCGCTCGCCGGCACCGATTTGCGCTTTAAGGAATGCTTCCGCAAAGGTTGAGCCCACCCCCATCACTTCGCCGGTGGAACGCATTTCCGGTCCTAAAATAGTATCTACGCCGGGGAATTTAATGAACGGGAATACCGCTTCTTTCACCGCATAGAAATCCTGCGGCACCACTTCGCCTTGAATGCCTTGTTCTTTCAAGCTTATCCCCGCCATTACACGGGCGGCAATTTTCGCCAATGGCTGACCGGTGGCTTTGCTCACGAAAGGTACGGTACGGCTGGCGCGCGGATTCACTTCAAGCACATAAATCACATCATTTTGTACCGCAAATTGCACGTTCATTAAACCGACTACGTTTAAGGCACGCGCCATCGCTGCCGTTTGGCGACGGATTTCATCCTGAATTTCCATACTTAACGAATAAGGCGGCAATGAACAGGCGGAGTCGCCCGAGTGAATGCCGGCTTGTTCGATATGCTGCATAATCCCGCCGATAATTACTTGTTCGTCGTCACAAATGCAGTCCACGTCCACTTCAATAGCGTTATTTAAGAAATGGTCTAATAAAATCGGGCTGTCGTTGGAAACGGACACCGCTTCACGCATATAACGGTTCAATTCTTCATCGTTATATACAATCTGCATTGCACGGCCACCTAATACGTAAGACGGGCGAACTACCAGCGGATAACCCACTTCGTTTGCCAGACCTACCGCTTCCTGTGCGTTACGCGCCGTGCGGTTCGCCGGTTGTTTTAAATTCAAATCATGTAAGATTTTTTGGAAACGTTCGCGGTCTTCCGCCGCATCAATGCTGTCCGCCGATGTGCCGATAATGTTCACGCCGTTTGCATGTAACGCGTTTGCCAATTTCAACGGCGTTTGACCGCCGTAATGCACAATCACGCCCCAAGGTTTTTCCACGTGAATAATTTCTAGGACGTCTTCAAGGGTTAACGGCTCGAAATATAAACGGTCGGAGGTATCGAAATCGGTAGAAACGGTTTCCGGGTTGCAGTTCACCATAATGGTTTCAAAACCGGATTCGCGTAACGCCAATGCCGCATGCACGCAGCAATAGTCAAATTCGATACCCTGACCGATACGGTTCGGACCGCCGCCTAAAATCATCACTTTTTTGCGATTGGACGGTGCAGCTTCGCATTCTTCTTCATAGGTGGAATACAAATAAGCGGTATCGGACTTAAACTCGCCCGCACAGGTATCCACACGTTTATAAACGGGGTGAATATTGAATGCGTTACGTAAGCTGCGTACCGAGGTTTCGTCGGATTTCACCAATTGCGCAATACGTTTATCGGAGAAACCTTTACGTTTTAGTCGATAAATTTCGTCTTTGTTTAAATCAGCCAGCGTTTTCTTCTCAAGGGCTAATTCTTCAAGCACTAAGTCTTGAATTTGAATTAAAAACCAGGGATCAATTTTACTGTAATGATGGACGTCTTCAATTGACCAGCCGATACCGAAAGCATCCGCCACATAAAGCAGGCGTTCAGGGCCCGGATTGGAAATTTCATGGCGCAGTTTTTCCATATCTTCGGTTTTTAAGTTAAAACCGCAAATCCCGGTTTCCAAACCGCGTAAGGCTTTTTGAATTGATTCCTGGAAAGTACGTCCCATGGCCATCACTTCGCCCACTGACTTCATTTGAGTGGTTAAGCGATCATCGGCTTTCGGGAATTTTTCAAAGGCAAAACGCGGCACTTTGGTGACTACATAGTCGATTGAAGGCTCGAAAGAGGCCGGGATTAAGCCGCCGGTGATGTCGTTGCGTAATTCGTTTAAGGTATAGCCCACCGCTAATTTTGCCGCTACTTTGGCAATCGGGAAACCGGTGGCTTTGGAAGCAAGGGCCGACGAACGGCTCACACGCGGGTTCATTTCGATGACAATCATCTCGCCGTTTTCCGGGTTGATGGCAAACTGCACGTTGGAACCGCCGGTATCCACACCGATTTCACGCAATACCGCCAACGATGCGTTACGCATGATTTGATATTCTTTATCGGTTAAAGTTTGCGCCGGTGCCACGGTGATTGAATCGCCGGTGTGTACGCCCATTGGGTCGAAGTTTTCGATGGAACACACGATAATGCAGTTATCCGCTTTATCGCGCACCACTTCCATTTCGTATTCTTTCCAGCCCAAGACCGATTGTTCGATTAATAATTCATGAGTTGGCGAGGCCTCGAAACCGCGTTCGCAAATGGCCTGGAATTCATCGCGGTTATAGGCGATACCGCCGCCGGAACCGCCCATGGTGAATGAAGGACGAATTAAGGTCGGAAAACCGACTTCTTCTTGCGCTTTCCAGGCTTCGTCAAAGCTATGGCAAACGAAAGATTTCGGCGTATTTAAACCGATTTTCGCCATCGCTTCTTTAAAACGCCCGCGGTCTTCCGCTTTATCAATGGCGTCTTCCGTCGCCCCGATCAACTCTACGCCGTATTTTTTCAATACGCCGTTTTTTGATAAATCCAACGCACAGTTCAGCGCAGTCTGTCCGCCCATGGTCGGCAAAATCGCATCCGGACGTTCTTTTTCGATAATTTTTTCCACGGTTTGCCAGTGAATAGGCTCGATGTAGGTCACATCCGCCATATTCGGGTCGGTCATAATGGTAGCCGGGTTGGAGTTCACCAACACCACTTTATAACCTTCCTCACGCAAAGCTTTACAGGCCTGCGCCCCCGAATAGTCAAACTCACAGGCCTGACCGATAACAATCGGACCGGCGCCGATAATAAGGATTGTATTTATGTCGTTACGTTTTGGCATATTATTTTCTCTTGATAAAACTTTTAAAAAATTATTCGCAGTTTTGTAAACAAATTTGCTCGCTCCTGACGGCTCCGTTGACATAGCCAACGTTCAAAAAATTTCGCTTTTTATGACCGCACTTTTTGTTGTCGGTTTTCAAATCTCCTCTAGCCCCTCTTTACTAAAGAGGGGGACTGAGTTGAGGGTAATATAAAGATCTCAACGCCTCATCAAGATCGATTCCCCTCTTTAGCAAAGAGGGGTTAGGGGAGATTTGTCCTAATACCCCGCAAAATACTCCCGATTTAATTTGTTGTTATCCGGCGCATGTTAAGAAACCCGCACCATTATTAAAAACATACTTAAAATTCCACCGCACTTTATTCATCAGTCGTATGCGATACACCCCTGCGGTTGACATTAAGCCTTGCTCTGTTTCATGGCATCGATAAATTTATCAAATAAATAAGCCACATCATGCGGCCCCGGGCTGGCTTCAGGGTGGCCCTGGAAACTGAATGCCGGTTGGTCGGTCAGTTCGATACCTTGCACGGAATTGTCGAATAACGAACGATGAGTGACGCGTACATTGGCGGGCAAACTGTGTTCATCCACTTCAAACCCATGGTTTTGGCTGGTGATCATCACTTTTTGCGTATCTAAATCCTGTACCGGATGGTTGGCGCCATGGTGTCCGAATGCCATTTTTTTGGTTTTGCCGCCGCTTGCTAAACCTAACAATTGATGGCCTAAACAAATACCGAAAATCGGTTTTTTAGTGGCTAATAAGGTTTGAATGGCACTGATTGCATAATCGCAGGGTTCCGGATCGCCGGGGCCGTTAGATAAGAAAATACCGTCCGGATTCAGCGCAAGCACTTCTTCAGCGGATGTTTTTGCCGGCACTACGGTTAATTTACAGCCGCGTTCGGCAAGCATTCGTAAAATATTATGTTTCACTCCGAAGTCATAGGCCACCACATTGAACGATGCGTTTTGTTGTTCCGCATAACCTTTGCCCAACACCCATTCGCCTTGTGTCCAACGGTAACTTTGCTGTGCCGTGACTTCCCGGGCTAAATCTTTACCCGCCATAGAGCCGAAACTCAAGGCTAGTTTGAGAGCTTTTTGCTCGTCAACTTCGCCGCTCATAATGCAGCCCGCCATGGCGCCTTTATCCCGCAATAAACGGGTTAAGCGACGGGTATCGATATCCGCAATGGCAACTACGTTATTGTCTTTTAAATAATCCGACAGACTTTGATTGGCGCGGAAATTGCTGTGAATCATCGGTAAGTCGCGAATAATTAAGCCTGCGGCATACACGCCGTTGCTTTCGAGATCTTCGGAATTTGTACCGGTGTTGCCGATATGCGGATAAGTCAGAGTGACGATTTGTTTAAAATAAGAAGGGTCGGTAAGAATTTCCTGATAACCGGTCATTGAGGTATTAAATACCACTTCGCCGATCGTGTGCCCCGCAGCGCCGATAGAGGTGCCGCGAAAAATACTGCCATCTGCCAATACAAGAATTGCAGGTTCAGACATAAAATATCTCCTATAAATCAGGTCTGTTTATTTTTCATAAACAGACTATTATTCGGTCGAACACTTGCGAATGTTCATTAACCACGAAATTCATCGAAAAATGACCGCACTTTTTTAGAGAAATTTTGTGCGCCCGTTAATAAATCCGACGAAATCGCTGATTGTTTTTAGCTTTAGCGAGCTAAATTCTGCCTATTCTAAAGGACAATACAACGCTATTCAAGCTAAATTCGCAAACGTTTAAATGATTATTTATGCTTTTATTCTGCATAAAAATTCATTTTAAGGCAAGTTTTTTCATTCCGAACGGATTTATTTTGTAGATCATCGATAACTCATTTACAATGAAATTCAAATAGCGTTTGCTTTGAGGAAATAACGATGAAGAAAATTACTCTGATTGCCACCGCACTTTTCGCCGGTTCAATACTTACGGGTTGTGCAACCATTGACCCCGCAACGGGAGAACGTCAGGATCCGTTGGAGGGTTTCAACCGCACAATGTGGAGCTTTAACTATGACGTATTAGATCCGTATGTATTAAAACCGGCGGCAAAAGGCTGGCAGGCATTGCCGTCACCGTTGACCACAGGTTTATCCAACGTTGCGAAAAACTTAGAAGAACCCGTCAGTTTTGTGAACCGTTTATTGGAAGGCGAAGTGAAAAAAGCCTTTGTTCACTTTGACCGCTTCTTTATTAACTCCACCTTCGGCTTAGGCGGTTTAATCGACTGGGCAAGTTATAGCGACCCGTTAAAAATCGAAAGCGACCGAACCTTTGGTGATACGCTGGGCAGTTATGGCGTTGAACCCGGCGCTTATGTGATGTTGCCGGCCTACGGTGCAAGTTCGCCTCGCGAGCTCACCGGTACTGCCGTCGATACCGCTTATACCTATCCGTTCTGGCATTGGGTGGGCGGCGCCTGGTCTCTGGTACCGACCGTCGTGAAAGCGGTGGATAAACGAGCCAAAGCCATGGATAAAGAGGAATTGCTCAACCAAGCTCAGGATCCGTATATCACCTTCCGCGAAGCCTATTATCAGAATTTAGAATACCGGGCAACCGACGGCAATGTAAAAGCCAAAGACAGCGGTTTGTCTCAAGATGATTTAAACAGTATCGACTAGGTACTGTTTATCTTTTATAAACAGACCTAATATGAGGACCCCTCTATGGAAATGACATCCACACAACGTTTAATTTTAGCCAACCAGTATAAACTCATGGGCTTGCTGGATCCCGCCAATGCACAAAAATACGCCCGTCTTGAAACCATCGTTAAAGGCGGATTCTCATTAGAATTAAAAGAATTGGATAACGAGTTTTTGGCAATTTCCGAAGCTGAATGCCAAACCGTTTTAGAAACTCTTGAAATGTATCATGCGTTACAGGTTTCCTATGAAAATCTGGCGGATAAATCCGATTTAACCGCTCACCGTTTACAATTTATCGGTTACGATGCAATCCGTGAACGCAAATATTTGAATTATTTACGTTTTATTACCGGTATAGAAGGTAAATACCAAGAGTTTATGCGCTGCGCCCACGGCTGTGATTCACAAACACCGATGTGGGATAAATACAATAAAATGTTAGACGTGTGGAAAGCCTGCCCACATCAATATCATTTAAGTTTAGTTGAAATTCAAAATATTCTGAATGCTTAGAAATCAACGTTAAATCGGCCGCACTTTTAAAAAGTGCGGTTAATTTTAGGAGAATTTTGGAGAATATATGAAAAATCTGACAAAAAGCGCATTATTTATTTCCTTCGTCTGTACCAGCCCTCTCGCCCTTTCAGCTCCCGACGACAGCAAAACCGAAGCGCTACAAAAACTAGAACAGCAATGTAATGCCCTTAAAGACAGTAACATTCTGAATACTTCAATCAAATCGGTGAAATGGTTTGCCGGCGGTAATCTGCCGCCCGATGAACAGGCCAGTTTCACCGGCGCAAGCAACAGCAACATTGAAGCCGCGCCGCATTGCGTGGTAAACGGTGAAATTGAAAAACGTATTGGTGCCGACGGCAAAGAATACGCCATCGGTTTTCAGCTGCGCCTGCCCTCAAACTGGAATAATAAATTTTTATTCCAGGGCGGCGGCGGTTTGGACGGCTTTATCGCACCGGCGATCGGCTCCATTCCCGCTCACGGTTCAACGGCAACACCTGCGCTAATGAGGGGATATGCGGTTGTCAGTATGGATAGCGGACATACCGGCGCAAGAGATCCTTCTTTCGCGAAAGACCAACAGGCTCGCTTGAATTTTGCTTACGCCTCTACGGGCAAAGTCACCACCGTGGCAAAACAATTAATCGAGCAAATGTATAAAGAACAACCGAAACACAGCTATTTTATGGGCTGTTCAAACGGTGGTCGCGAAGCCATGCACGCGGCAATGCGTTATCCCCTTGAATTCGACGGCGTGGTTGCCGGCAATCCGGGATTCCGTTTATCTTACGCCGCCGTGGGCGAAGCCTGGGATAATCAACAGTTTATGAAATATGCACCGACTAATGAACAAGGTGAGAAGATCGTCGCAAACAGTTTAACTCAAGAGGATTTAGATATTGTATCTAAAGCAGTGCTGAAACGTTGCGATGCAAAAGACGGTCTGGCGGACGGCGTGATCAACGCCTGGGAAGCCTGTGATTTCAAACCGGAAATGGTGGAAAAAGAAATAGGTAAAGATAAAGTCGCATTGTTAAACGCTGTTTTTGGCGGAGCGAAAAACAGCCGTGGAGAAAATGTTTATGCTTCCTGGCCTTATGACGCCGGCATTAACAGCAAAGGTTGGCGAGCATGGAAAATAGGCGATTCACAAACTGCGGTTCCTAACGGACGTAACTTTACAATGGGCGTAGAAAGCTTAACCAATTATTTTATGATGCCGATTAGCCCTGATTTTGATCCTATGCAATTCGATTTCGATAAAGATACCCAAAAAGTGGCGCAAATTGCCGGTATGAATGACGCCGATGAAACCGAACTGACAACTTTCCAAGCGCGCGGCGGCAAGATGATTATTTTTGAAGGAGTTTCGGATCCGGTATTTTCCGCCCATGATTTGCGTGACTGGTATAACAAGCTGAATCAGGATATGAAAGATGCCAATCAATTTGCCCGTGTCTTTATGGTTCCCGGCATGACTCATTGCGGCGGCGGTCCGACTTTAGAAAATTTTGACCCCTTAACCGCATTAGAACAATGGACGGATGAAAACAAAGCGCCGGACTTTATTCTTGCAAAAGCGGGCGAAGAATTTCCGAATAAAGAAAAAGAAATGCCTTTATGCCCGTATCCACAAGTAGCAACCTATAAAGGCGGCGACAAAAATAAAGCTTCAAGCTTTGAATGTCGTTAATTCTGCAATGCGTTGATGTTGCAAAGTTTATGCTATTATAAAGACAATAAGCCGTGATAAAATCACGGCTTATTTTTTAATATCAATCTCTCACAAACACCGAATTAATAAAACTCATCTTCTGTGCCGTTGCCGATAAAATCGGCAAAGTCTTCCGCAAAAAATCCGTGAGAAAGCATATAACGCCAGATTTTTTGTTTGTTTTTTGCATCCTGCCGGATCTCGTAATCCGGAAATTTTTTTGCCAACACATTAAGCGCGATTTCCGACCAGTCAATATCACATTCCATCAGGGCTTCATCAACGGTTTCGGGCAAAATGCCTTTTAACTGCCGAAGTTCCTGCTTAATACGGTTAACACCATAACCCCGTTGAGCTCTCGCCCTTAAATAATTCTCCGTAAAACGTTTGTCACTTTGCCAGTTTTTCTGTTGCAGTTGAGCCAGCGTGTCCTCAATTTCCTGTTCGGAAAAGGCCTTTTCCTGCATTTTGCAACGAATTTCAAATTCACTGTATTCACGGCGGGACAATAAATTTACCGCATAACTGAATGCCAATGTTGTCATAATGAAATCCTTATTATTTAACAGATAAATTTGAAATCTATCGCTGTATTGAACAAAATAATCAAGTAAGACGGGAAAGAAAAATGATAGAAAAAGTGCGGTATTTTTTACCGCACTTTTGAACGAAATTTATTCGAAATCTTCTTTTTCTTCGCTATTGGTTTCGATATCGGCTAACAATGCCTGTTCCGGATTTGCCAGCAATTCGGCGCGGATTTTATTTTCCAACTCGGCGGCAACGGTAGGATTTTCCGCTAACCATTTCATGGCATTCGCTTTACCCTGACCTATTTTATCGCCGTTGTAGGCATACCACGCACCGGATTTATCAACCAGTTTGTGTTTTACCCCAAGTTCGATTAATTCGCCGTTTTTAGAGATACCTTCGCCATAAAGAATCTGGAAATCCACTTGGCGGAACGGCGGCGCTAATTTGTTTTTCACTACTTTCACACGGGTTTCATTACCGATGATTTCATCACCGTCTTTTACCGCGCCTACGCGGCGAATATCTAAACGTACGGACGAATAGAATTTCAACGCATTACCGCCGGTAGTGGTTTCCGGGTTACCGAACATAACACCAATCTTCATACGGATTTGGTTGATAAATACCACTAAACAATTGGCGTTTTTAATCTGACCGGTTAATTTACGCAAAGCCTGAGACATTAAACGGGCTTGCAAACCAACATGCGAATCGCCCATGTCACCTTCAATTTCCGCTTTCGGGGTTAAGGCGGCCACCGAGTCCACAATAATCACATCCACTGCGCCGGAACGAACCAACGCATCGCAAATTTCCAATGCCTGTTCTCCGTTATCGGGTTGAGAAACTAATAATTCTTTAACGTCAACACCTAATTTTGCGGCATAAATCGGATCTAACGCATGTTCAGCATCAATAAATGCACAAACCTTGCCTGCTTTTTGCGCCTGCGCGATAACGGACAGAGTTAATGTGGTTTTACCTGAAGATTCCGGCCCGAAAATTTCAACGACACGCCCCATTGGCAAGCCGCCGATACCAAGCGCCACATCCAAACCGATTGAGCCGGTTGAAATTGACTCTACGTCAAGCGCTTGCGTATCGCCTAATTTCATAATTGCGCCTTTACCAAATTGTTTTTCAATTTGACCTAAAGCGGCAGCCAGCGCTTTGGATTTTTCATCATTCGTTGCCATGTATAACCTCTGTCAAATAAAGTCATTCTCAAAATTTGTGGTGTATAATAACTGGTATAATATACAGTATCAAGAGAAATTTTGATCTTTTTCATGCGTTTATTAAATTTTGCGATCCTGCGCGCAAAAATAAAATAAAAGGCGGATATTCGAAATCCGCCGTGCAATTCAGTATAATAACCCGTCAAGTTAATTAACCAACTGAGTGAACGTAATGGAAAACCTCGATCAACATACGCCCATGATGCGTCAATATCTCGCCTTAAAAGCGGAAAATCCGGATATTTTGTTATTCTACCGAATGGGGGATTTTTATGAGCTTTTTTATGACGACGCAAAAAAAGCGGCGGCATTGCTGGATATTTCCCTGACCAAACGAGGTCAGTCCGCCGGACAGCCGATCCCTATGGCGGGTGTGCCTTATCATGCGGTGGAAGGTTATCTCGCTAAGCTGGTCCAGTTGGGCGAATCGGTGGCTATTTGCGAACAAATCGGCGATCCGGCGCTCAGTAAGGGTCCGGTAGAACGCAAAATCGTTCGAATTGTTACGCCCGGTACCGTCAGTGATGAAAATCTGCTGCCGGAACGACAAGACAACTTAATCGTCGCCGTTTATCAGGAAAAAGATAAATTCGGGCTGGCGACCTTAGATATGGCCTCCGGCCGCTTCCAAATCAGCGAGCCTGAAAGCGCGGAGAGCCTGAAAGCCGAATTACAGCGCCTTGCGCCCGCCGAATTGCTCTACTGCGAAGACTTTGCGGATATGCAACTTATTGAACATTACAAAGGCTTACGCCGGCGCCCGATTTGGGAATTCGAATTAGGTACGGCGGTACAGTTGCTTAACCGTCAGTTCGGCACAAAAGATTTACGCGGTTTCGGGGTTGAAAAAGCGATTTTAGGCTTGTGCGCGGCAGGTTGTTTACTACAATATGCGAAAGAAACCCAGCGCACCGCATTGCCTCATATTCAGAGCATTACATTAATTCAGAATAACGAAAATATTCAGCTGGATGCGGCAACCCGACGTAATCTGGAATTGACTCAAAATCTGGCCGGCGGTACGGAAAACACATTGGCATCCGTGCTTGATAAATGCGTTACCCCCATGGGCAGCCGCTTGTTGAAACGCTGGATTCATCAGCCTATCCGCCATATACAGAAATTACGGCAACGCCAGCAAATCATTAGCGAAATTATCCAATTGGATTTAATCGGCGAGCTGCAACCTTACTTGCAGCAAGTCGGCGATATGGAACGTATTCTCGCCCGCGTAGCGTTACGTACGGCCCGCCCCCGCGATTTAACCCGTTTACGTACGGCGCTGGAACAAATTCCGGCAATTAAAGACATTCTCAAAAATTCGCCAAAATTTACCGCACTTTTGCAGCAAATCGGCGATTTTGACGAACTTTTTGCATTATTGCAGCAGGCGATTATCGACAATCCGCCGTTACTCATCCGTGACGGCGGCGTAATTGCCGAAGGTTATAATGCGGAGTTGGACGAATGGCGGGCGCTGTCTGACGGCGCCACTAAATATTTAGAAGATTTGGAAATCCGCGAACGCGAATCCACCGGTATTGATACGCTGAAAGTCGGTTTTAATGCCGTACACGGTTATTATATTCAAATCAGCCAGGGGCAGGCTCATAAAGCGCCGATTCATTACGTTCGGCGGCAAACCTTAAAAAACGCGGAACGTTTTATTATTCCCGAATTAAAAACCTATGAAGATAAAGTATTAAAGGCAAAAGGCGCTTCGCTTGCTCTGGAAAAACAACTCTATGACGCACTTTTCGACCGATTGTTACCGCACTTGGGCGCATTACAACTGGCGAGTTTGACCTTATCGGCACTAGACGTATTAACGAATCTGGCGGAACGGGCGGAAACCCTGAATTATGTTGCGCCGGATTTCAGCGATGAAATCGGGGTTAAAATCGAAAACGGTCGTCATCCTGTTGTAGAGCAAGTGTTAAAAGAACCCTTTATTGCCAATCCGGTAGATTTAAATCAGCAGCGCCATTTATTGATTATTACCGGTCCGAATATGGGCGGTAAGAGCACCTATATGCGGCAAACCGCTCTCATTACGTTAATGGCCTATATCGGCAGTTTCGTGCCGGCGGAAAGCGCTTTGATAGGCCCTATTGATCGCATATTCACCCGTATCGGCGCCTCCGACGATTTGGCTTCGGGCCGCTCAACCTTTATGGTGGAAATGACGGAGATGGCAAATATTCTGCACCAGGCCGGCGCAAACAGTTTAGTGTTAATTGATGAAATCGGGCGGGGAACTTCAACCTATGACGGTTTGTCGCTCGCCTGGGCCTGTGCGGAATGGTTAGCCAAAAAACTGCGTTCTTTAACTTTGTTCGCCACCCATTATTTCGAATTAACCGTGTTACCGGAGCAACTTGCGGGGACCGCAAACGTGCATTTAGACGCTTTGGAGCACGGTGACAGCATTGCTTTTATGCACGCCGTACAAGACGGAGCGGCTAGCAAAAGCTACGGTTTGGCGGTTGCCGCACTGGCAGGTGTACCAAAAAATGTAGTAAAACTGGCAAAACAGAAATTAGCGAATTTAGAAAAATTATCGCAGCAAAGTGCGGATCAAAAATTACAGGATTTGCGCGCCATAAACCAAAATCAGGGCGAACTGAATCTGATGGAAGAAGAAGACGGCAAAAATGCCGCCCTTGAAATGCTGGCTCAGCTTGACCCCGACGATCTCAGTCCGAAACAGGCGCTGGCTTATTTGTATCAGTTGAAAAAATTACTCTGATTTGCACCGCACTTTTAAAAGTGTGGTCTTTTTTTCCGGATTTTTAATCCGTTATTTTGTTTGCAAGCTATATGATGACCGTTAAAGAACGCTTATTTCATGCCGTTTTGTTTGAAGCCGGCGCAATTATCCTTTCCGTTTTATTTATTTGGCTGACTACCGGCAAATCGGGAATGGTCGAATCCGCCTCTATGATTCTGATTTCCTTTATCGCCATGGTTTGGAATATGATTTTTAACTGGATTTTTGATAAATTTTTCACCTTTCCAAAGCAATACCGCACGGCAAAATTACGTTTATTTCATACCATCGCATTTGAAACGGGCTTATTAATTTTTACCATTCCCGTTATCGCTTATTTTTTAGCGGTGGATTGGTTTACCGCCTTTTTGATGGATGTCGGGATTTCCATCACAATTATGCTGTACGGCTATTTTTTTTAACCGGGGTTACGATCATCTGCGGGCGACGCTAATAAACAAGCGCTGACAAGGCGTAAACAAAAAATAAGGCTTGTAACGTTACTGCTACAAGCCTTAATTAAGAAATATTGAAATCACAAAAAACGAGATTTTTCTACCGCACTTTTCCCGTTATTTATTCGGCGATCTCAAGTTGTACCTGATTTTCGCTTGCCCATTCTTTTAACTTCGCCAGTAAGACAGTGCCCATTGGTCGCGGATCACCGGTAAACAGCGTTTTCAGACCGTTATTTTCAATAATATGACGACGTAATGCTAAACGCTCCCGATGATTTTCCGCCAAACGAATCGCCCGCTCAACATATTCGTCGACCGTATTGGCGATCAGCCATTCCGGCAGCCCAAGACGTTTGAACAGCCCTTCATCGATATGTTCGTGCACTTCAGGTCCGGTTTTACACACGCCCACCAGCCCCAGAGTAACCATATCGATAATGCCGTTGGTATTGCCGAACGGGAACGGGTTTACCATCATATCGCAGCCACGTAAGATTTCGAGATATTGGTGGTATGGCGAATGCGGATGCGCCGTGGCCGAATCACCGAGATAAGTTTTAACAAAACGTTCCACGTAAGGATGCGTAATTCCTTGCGATTGACCTAAAGCAAAATGAAAATGCACTTTAACTTTAGCCCGGTCACGAATGGCTTTTAACGCTTCTAAGAAATAAGGATTTAGCTTCATAGTGGTCGAAGCAATGCCTATATTGACCACGTCCGGGTTTTCACGCAGATTATAATCGACTTTTTCCGGCGCCAATGCGGAAGGCACATAAGGCAGGGCGTCTTTCGGCAAACGCAACAATTTCTCGCTGAAACATTGCTCCGAACCCACGTAATCGTCTTCCACAATCACATAGTCAATAAACGGAGAATGGGTTGTCGCCGGATGTCCTAAAGCGATAACCTGAATCGGCGCATAACGTATATTGCTGGCAAAAATAGGTAATAAATCCATGCCGATACTCGGCATATAGAATACCGCCGCACCGTTTTCTTCACAAAGATTGCGCAAAAAGGCTAATTTCTCAATCAGATTATTGCCGGCGACCTCATGAAATTCATCAAATACCTCGCGACCTTTTTGATCCACGGATTCATTACCCAAGCCGATTAAATAAAAATGTTCGCGGGCGGCAATCATTGATGTGGAATGAGTCCGATAAATCGAATGGGCGGCATGGAAATGTTCAAGCAATACCACCATAACCGGCTTGCCGTTACGATAACCCAATTTTTTCACATCGCGATCCTGCAAACCTGCTTCTAAAACATGGCGGCGAATCACTTGGTTTAGGGCGTTTTTCACCCAATGTTTATTTTCCGCCACATCATAACTGCAATGCATATACACATCATGAGTAATACTGCTCGGTACATTATTTAAATTCGGCAGCTGCGCCAATTTTTCCGGCAGCCATTGCAAAATTAACGCCCGTTTGGAAAAGGCCGTTGCGGTACCGATAAAACGCGGCGATTGCAGAGCAAAACAAAGGGAAACGCAGATATTCGCATCTACATTCCATAATGTATCCAAATTAATATTCAGATTGGATTCAGGAAAATAGAGAATACAGAATTTTAATAATGCCGATCTGTTGGCTTCTAAATGAACTTCCGACGAAATACGGTCAGGATTTTGGTTATACACCTGTAATACGTGATCCGCATTGATATAAGGAGAACTGGCGAAGATTAACGACATCCAGCGTTGAAATAAAAAGAAACGCTGCGCACCGGATTCAGAAATATTTAACTCTTTGTCGCTGAACAAAGTTGTAATTGCCGTTGCCATGCGGGTACAAAAATAAACTATTTTATCCTGCTGTAAATTCGCCTCCGCCAACTGTTTTGGCATTTGGAATTCAATATCATTGATGTTGCCAAAATTGCTGTCCAGTTTGCCCAGAATACTTAGCAGTTCCGTACAAGCCGATTCGTAGGATTTATCCGCCACCGCTTGTTCAAAACGCTCAACACTAGGATTTACTTGAGTTTTATTTTCCGACATAACTTCTCCCTAAATTCAAATTAAGGCTTGTTACCCCAAGAATAACAAGCCCCACCGTTTTTTAACAAGTTCCCCACAGATCGTATTCGTCCGCATTGGTAATAGCGACCTGAATAATATCCCCGATTTTCACCGCGCTTTCACTCAGATTATCAACATAAACCACGCCGTCAATTTCCGGCGCATCCGCCATTGAACGGCCGATAATACCGTCTTCGTCAATATCATCAATAATAACCGGCAATGTTTTTCCGATTTTTTGCTGTAAACGTTGCGCGGAGATTTGTTGCTGCAGCTCCATAAAACGTTGGAAACGCTGTTCTTTTACCTCTTCCGGCACCTGATCCGCCATATCGGTGGCAACCGCGCCTTCCACCGGGCTGAATTTAAAACAGCCCACGCGGTCTAACTGCGCTTCTTGTAAGAAGTCTAACAACATTTGGAAATCTTCTTCCGTTTCGCCCGGGAAGCCTACGATAAAGGTTGAACGCAGAGTTAATTCGGGGCAAATTTCACGCCATTTTTTAATACGTTCCAACACACGCTCTACCGAACCGGGGCGCTTCATCGCTTTTAATACTTTCGGGCTGGCGTGTTGAAGCGGAATATCCAGATAAGGCAGAATTTTACCTTCCGCCATTAAGGGAATCAGATCGTCCACATGCGGATAAGGATAAACGTAATGCAAGCGAATCCAGGCACCTAGCGTACCTAATTGTCGACACAAGGTGATTAAATTATTTTTGATCGGCGCACCGTTCCAGAAAACGGTTTTATTCTGATTTTCTTTGCTTTGATCCAGCGCGTATGCGGAAGTATCCTGCGACACCACCAACAATTCTTTCACACCCGAATCCACCAGGCGTTTCGCTTCGTCTAACACTTGAGTAATCGGACGACTATCCAAATCGCCGCGCAAGGAAGGAATAATACAGAATGTACACTTGTGATCGCAACCTTCCGAAATTTTTAAATAGGCATAATGTTTCGGCGTTAATTTCACCCCTTGCGCAGGCACCAAACTGGTGTATGGGTTGCGTTCGGGTCGCGGCACGTATTTATGCACGTGTTCCATCACCGCTTCATAACTATGAGGACCGGTGATTTCCAAAACTTTCGGATGCACCTCACGAATTTGGTTTTCTTTTGCCCCTAAACAGCCCGTCACTATCACTTTACCGTTTTCTTCCAGCGCTTCACCGATCGCTTCTAAAGATTCTTGTACCGCACTGTCAATAAAACCGCAGGTATTGACAATAACTAAATCCGCATTTTCATAAGTCGGAATAATGTTGTAACCGTCGGTACGTAACTCGGTCAAAATACGTTCGGAATCCACTAGATTTTTAGGACAGCCTAAACTCACAAAACCAATATTCGGTGCTGAATAACTCATAAAATATCTCACAATAACGGAAGTAAAGAGGCTGCTCTTTTATTCAATGAGCAGCCTATAAGAAAAAGTTGCTCATTGTACAAAAATTATCAACGAAAGGCGAGCGGTTGAAATAAAATCTCTGTAAAGATCTGTCAGGGCTTCGGCACTTTAAATGATTTAACCGAGTAACATAAATAATCTAATAATTGTGCCGATAATACCTGCGGACTCTATTTATTCCACGGGCATTTCGATAACAATACCGCCATACCGCAAAAACCCGAGACGCCGGCAAAAATCAATCCGGCACCGACAAATCCGCTTAATAAAAAACACCAAGGGGAAACCGAGTAACCCAAAATAACCCCCAATAACACCAAACTTCCTGCGGCAATTTGTACCTGACGCATTAAAGGAAGAGGTTGCGCTTTATTCACGACCGTGGCAAAACCCGCTTTTTTCCAGGCATTTAAACCGCCGTCTAAAATATACACCTCCGCTGCGGCGGCAGAGGCTTTCGCTAATAACGCCATATTCGCCTGAGTACGCATACCGGATTGGCAATGAAAAATCACACAAGGCGAGTTGTTGCAGATTTCCGGTTTTAAACCGGTTAAAGGTTGGGAAACCGCCTGTTCAATACATTCATGCGAGTATTCATCGGCATCACGAATATCAATTAATAACGCGCCTTGAGCAAGTTTCTCTTGTAATTGCCGAGCGGTGATTTTGGTTATGTTCATCATAAATTCCTTTATCATCAAAATAATAGATAAATAACTAACAACTGGAAACACTATAATAGATTTTTTCCGAATCGGATTAAAGATACTTCAAATAATAAAACCCTAGAATCTCTTCAAACTTTAATTCATAACCGCAAAGCAG
Organism: Basfia succiniciproducens; assembly: GCF_011455875.1. NCBI lineage: Bacteria > Pseudomonadati > Pseudomonadota > Gammaproteobacteria > Pasteurellales > Pasteurellaceae > Basfia > Basfia succiniciproducens. The sequence goes on from NZ_CP015031.1 coordinate 1,776,677, forward strand.
TAATTATTTATGATTGGCTCCAATATCCTTATCGCTATTAAAACGTGCTATTCAGCCAATAATTTGCTATAATTCGAACAATTTTTTCATGAATAAAACAGAGAAATACTATGTCAGAAAATACACAAGAAAATTATGGCGCAAGTAGCATTAAAGTCTTAAAGGGATTAGATGCGGTACGTAAACGTCCGGGTATGTACATTGGTGATACGGATGACGGCACGGGCTTGCACCATATGGTGTTTGAGGTTGTGGATAACGCCATTGATGAAGCGTTAGCGGGGTATTGTAAAGACATTATCGTCACTATTCACGAAGATAATTCGGTATCCGTACAAGATGACGGCCGTGGTATTCCTGTCGATATTCATCCGGAAGAAGGCGTTTCGGCGGCACAGGTTATTATGACCGTATTACATGCCGGCGGTAAATTCGACGATAACTCTTATAAAGTATCGGGCGGTTTGCACGGCGTGGGCGTATCCGTCGTTAATGCGCTTTCCGATAAATTACAGTTAACCATTCGTCGTCAAGGGCACGTTTACGAACAATTCTATAGCCTTGGCGAACCGAATGAACAATTAAAAAATATCGGTGAAACCGATAAAACAGGGACAACCGTTCGTTTTTGGCCAAGTCCGACAATCTTCTCTAACACCGTTTTTGAGTATGAAATATTAAAAAAACGTTTACGTGAACTGTCATTCTTAAATTCGGGCGTTTCAATTAAATTATTTGATGAACGAGACGGCGCAAACGACCACTTCCATTACGAAGGCGGTATTCAGGCGTTTGTAGAATATTTGAATCAGAACAAAACGACCATTCATCCGAAACCCTTTTATTTTTCTATTGAAAAAGAAGGGATCGGCGTTGAAGTCGCATTGCAATGGAATGACGGTTATAACGAAAACATTTACTGCTTTACCAATAATATTCCGCAGCGCGACGGCGGTACCCATTTGGCCGGTTTCAGGGGCGCGTTAACCCGTACTTTAAACAGCTACATGGATAAAGCGGGTTTAAACAAAAAAGGCAAAAACGATAAAGATAAAGTCGAAACCTCCGGAGATGACGCTCGTGAGGGTTTAGTCGCGGTAATTTCCGTTAAAGTGCCTGACCCGAAATTCTCGTCACAAACAAAAGACAAACTGGTTTCATCCGAAGTAAAAGGTGCGGTGGAATCGGCGATGAACGAACGCCTGCAGGAATATCTGGAAGAAAATCCGAACGACGCCAAAATCATTGCCACCAAAATCGTTGACGCGGCGCGTGCCCGAGAAGCGGCGCGCAAAGCACGCGAAATGACCCGCCGTAAAGGTGCGTTGGATATCGCGGGGTTGCCGGGTAAACTGGCAGACTGTCAGGAACGTGATCCGGCATTTTCCGAATTATACTTAGTGGAAGGGGACTCCGCGGGCGGTTCTGCCAAACAGGGCCGCAACCGTAAAAACCAGGCAATTTTGCCGTTAAAAGGGAAAATCCTAAATGTGGAAAAAGCGCGTTTCGACAAAATGCTTTCCTCTCAAGAAGTCGGTACCTTAATTACCGCGCTTGGTTGCGGGATCGGTCGCGACGAATATAACCCGGATAAAATGCGCTATCACAAAGTGATTATCATGACCGATGCGGATGTGGACGGTTCACATATCCGCACCCTTTTATTAACCTTCTTCTATCGCCAAATGCCGGAAATCATTGAGCGAGGATATGTGTATATTGCGCAGCCGCCGCTGTATAAAGTGAAAAAAGGCAAACAGGAGCAATATATCAAAGACGAGCCGGCAATGACTCAATACGAATTGGCGATTGCCCTGGAAGACGCGGCGCTTTACGTAAATGCGAATGCGCCGGCAATGACAGGCTTGCCGTTGGAAAAACTGGTGGCGGATTATAATAACACGCATCAAATGATCGAACGTTTACACCGTCGTTATCCTGAAGCCCTGTTAAAAGAATTAATTTATTATCCGCAATTGACCACAGAGTTAATGAAAGATACGGGCGCAACGGAAGAATGGACAAAAAATTTAATTGCCGTCTTAACGGAAAAAGATACGCAAGGCAATAGCTATTCGTTCCGGCTTCAATATGATACGGAACGCCAGGTCAACGATATTATTTTAACGGTTCGCACCCACGGCGTGGATACCAATTATACGTTGAATTATCAATTCGCAACAGGCAATGAATACGCCCGTATCGTCAATCTGGGTAATCAATTAAAAGGCCTATTGGAAGACGGCGCATACGTTACCCGAGGCAACGGTAAACTTGAAATAAGCTCCTTTGAACAGGCGATCGAATGGTTTGTGAAAGAATCCCGTAAAGGGTTAACTGTTCAGCGTTATAAAGGGTTAGGCGAAATGAATCCGGAACAACTTTGGGAAACCACTATGGATCCGGATGCCCGTCATATGCTGAAAGTAACCATTAAAGACGCGGTGGCGGCAGACCAGCTCTTCACCACCTTAATGGGTGACGAAGTCGAGCCTCGTCGCGATTTCATCGAAAGCAATGCGTTACGCGCAAATTTAGATATTTAATTATTAAGTTATAACCGGGGCGTACAGCGTACGCCCTTTTTTATACATCAGTTTGAGAAAACGTTATGGAAAAATCAATCGCTATTATCACGGGCAGTACCCTTGGCGGTGCGGAATATGTGGCGGATCATTTAGCAGAATTATTAGAAAATCGGGGATTTTCCGTACAGGTTGAGAATAATGCGGCATTCGCCGATGTAGCGGAACAAAATTTGTGGCTGATTGTAACCTCAACTCACGGCGCGGGCGATTTGCCGGACAACTTAAAACCGTTCATTCGGCAAATTAACACTGAAGATTTAACCCAAGTGCGGTTCGCTGTGGTGGGTTTAGGCAATTCCGATTACGATACCTTCTGCCATGCGGTGGATAAAGTGGAAAACGCACTCACCGCGCAAGGCGCCGCACGGCTTTGCGATTCCCTGCGGATTGACGTATTAACGACGGATGATCACGAGCAATGCGCGGAAAACTGGCTGCCGAATTTCGTTGCGGCGTTATAATTTTGATGAAAAGTGCGGTCAAAAAAACAAAATTTTTTAATTTAGCCTGCCAACATCAGTTATTAAATTATATTTTCGGAGCAATAGAATGGAAACCTTTATCCACGGCTTTTTAGTTTGCGGCGGCTTAATTATTGCCATTGGCGCGCAAAATGCCTTTGTATTAAAACAGGGATTACTAAAAAATCATATTTTAGCCGTGATTCTCACCTGTTTTATCTGCGATATCGTATTGATTTCTCTTGGTGTTTTAGGCTTAGGCAGTTTAATCAGCGAAAGTCGGGAGGCAACGGTGGCGCTGGGCATTGTCGGCGCCTTATTTTTAACGGTTTACGGCGCAAGAGCGTTTCGCTCGGCTTACTTAGGCAATTCCAGCTTAGAAATACAAAGCCAACGTCAAGATAATACATCGTCCGCCTGGAAGGCGGTACTGGCTACCCTTGCCATCACCTTACTGAATCCGCATGTTTATTTGGATTGCTTTGCAATTATCGGCGGTATCGCAGGTACATTGACACCGGATCAGAAAATCCTGTTTTTATGCGGCGCACTTTGCACGTCATTTTTATGGTTTTTCAGTTTAGGCTACGGCGCCAGACTGCTCATTCCATTATTCAAACGCCCGATTACCTGGCGCATTTTAGATTTTGTAATCGGAAGTGTGATGTGGTTAATCGCCTTCGGTTTAGCCAAATACGCCTATCAATTGGCTTAATGAATATCCATAAAAAAGCTGAACCTTTGGGATTCAGCTTTTATTTTCTTAAAAATTGCAATTAAACGTTGTCAATCTGACCTAATAATGAACGCAAACGTTCCTGCCAGTTGTTATGTTCGCCTTTAAGCTGTTCGTTTTCACTACGTAATTCGTCATTCGCTTGTTGCGCTTGTTGATTTTTTTCTTTTAACTCTTCCACTTCTAATTGAAGTAATTGAATAGTTTCAACCGCTTGCTTAATTTTATCTTCTAGTTGGTCTAAAATTTCTAAAGACATGAAAAATTCCTCTTCTGAATATTGTATAAAATATGACGTTATTCTACCTTAGAATCGCCTTGAGATTAAAGGGTGAAATAAAAATTTCCTGTATATTTGTTCAATTTTTACAAGTATTCAGACAATTTTATATCGCAATCGTTTGCCGAATGCTAAAATAAATAGCAATTTCGTTAATTAATAAAGGATTAAACAGATGAACAGATCATTATCCATTGAGTTTTCAAGAGTAACTGAAGCGGCGGCAATTTCCGCTCACAGTTGGATTGGTCGCGGCGATAAAAACGCGGCGGATGAAGCAGCGGTAAAAGCCATGCGTTATATGTTGAATCGTATTCATATGGACGGCGAAATTGTGATTGGCGAAGGTGAAATTGACGATGCGCCAATGCTCTATATCGGTGAAAAAGTAGGTTCCAGCATGGGCGAACAAGTATCTATCGCGGTAGATCCCATTGACGGCACCAGAATGACCGCCATGGGGCAATCCGGTGCATTGGCGGTACTTGCCGCCGGCGGAAAAAATACCTTTTTAAAAGCGCCGGATATGTATATGGAAAAATTAGTGGTTTCCGCCGAAGCAAAAGGCATGATTGATTTAAATTTACCTATCGAACAAAATCTGCGTCGGGTAGCATCAAGAAAAGGGAAACTGATGTCGGAACTGGTCGTCATGGTGCTGGCAAAACCCCGTCATAATGAAATTATTAAACAAATTCAATCACTTGGAGCAAAAGTATTAGCTATTCCGGACGGTGATGTCGCTGCTTCCGTGCAAGTGTGCCTGCCGGATGCGGAAGCGGACGTGCTGTACGGTATCGGCGGTGCGCCCGAAGGTGTGATTACTGCAGCGGCGGTACGGGCCTTAGGCGGAGATATGCAGGCGCGCTTATTACCTCGTAATGAGGTGAAAGACGATACGCCGGAAAATCAACAAATCGCACAAGAAGAAATGCGCCGTTGTCAGGAAATGGGCGTGGCGGTGAACCAGGTTTTATCATTAAACGAACTGGCTCATGATGATAATTTGGTGTTCGTAGCAACGGGCATTACAAACGGCGATTTATTAAAAGGCATCCAGATTAAAGGCAACTTCGCAACAACGGAAACCCTGATGATTCGGGGACAATCTCACACTATCCGTCGCATTCAATCCATGCACTATTTAGACGGCAAAGACCCGGATTTATATAAATCCATCGCTTTATAATTTACCCTGATCATTTCCGAATTGGAAATATCTTAAAAAGTGCGGTAAAAATTCCCGAAATTTTACCGCACTTTTACCTGACTTATAGGCAACTCTCGCTTAATCGCCTTATAAAAGATTACGACCTCATTATCCGGCTATCCGAAAAACGGCGACAAATATTAATCGGCTCTTGGCGGAAAAAGTAAAACAACGAAAGCCTAAAGTGCGGTAAAATTTTCCGATTTTTGTAGAATTTAGATAAAAAGAGAACGCAATCTAATGGAAAAACTATTTGATATTAATGAACAGGGCTTGAGCGTACGATGCAAGCTATTTTACGAAAAAGATGTACACAGCATTGAAAATATCGTATTGATTTTACACGGTTTCGGCTCATCTAAAGAAGTAAAATCCAATGCCAAATTCGGCGAGCGCTTAATCACAAAATACAAAAACTACGGTGCCATCGCTTTCGATCTGCCTTGCCACGGCGCAGACGCCCGTAAAAAATTATCCGTAGCGGAATGCCTCACCTACATTCAATTGGTCGTCAATTACGCCAAAGAAAAACTTAACGCCCAAAACCTCTATGCCTACGCCACCAGCTTTGGTGGCTATCTAACGCTGAAATATATCGCCGAGCGGGAAAATCCGTTCCGAAAAATCGCTCTGAGAGCGCCGGCAATCCAAATGTTTCACACACTTACAGCCAATATGACTGACGACGAACGCCATAAAGTCGCGAAAGGAAAAGAAATCATGCTTGGTTTTGAACGAAAAATGAAAATCGGTAAAGAATTCCTGGACGAACTGGAACAAGGCGATATTCATCAATACGACTATTTGGACTACGCCGACGACATGCTGATTCTCCACGGCACTGCCGATGAAATGGTGGACATCGCCACATCCCAAACTTTCGCCGAAAATAACGTCATCGAATTAATTGCCGTAGAAGGCGCCGACCACCCCTTCTCCAACCCGCAATTAATGGATCTGGCGATTGGGCGAATTGTAGAGTTTTTCCACTAAAAACAATATTATTCCCGCTCTTCGTCCCGGTTTAACAAAGGGCGTAGCATTTATCGGGCGGGATTTATTCCATCCAGCTACCAACCCGCGCCTTAAAACCGGTAAGGCTTATAATCCCTTCGGACGCCAATAGATTTCTACATATGTCTATGGCGCTACTTTCAAAAATACTCGACAACCTTACCCTTACAAAAAAGCGATATAGTTCAATTTATTTTTTCATTATGAGACATTTGCCTCAATAATGAAAAATACGTTCCGATTGGCGGGAGAAACCGTTGTACTAGAACAATTAGTGCAATACCATTCATATTGGCTATTATTTAAACATATTTTTGTCAAAAATTATCCAAGAGGTATCCTATGAAACTTAAATTTGCACTACTATCTTTAACTGCCGCACTCAGTGTTTTTAGTAACTCGGTGCTGGCGAAAGCGGAAATGACATTACGCCTGGGTCTTGAACCTTCTATCGATAGCCCGCAAGGCGTCGGCGCGAAGGAAATGGCAAAGGTGGCCGATGAGCTTTCCAAAGGAAAAATTGCGATTGAGTTCTTTCCCGATCAGCAATTAGGAACCGGACCTCAGATGATCGAGATGGTCAAAAAAGGCGAATTGGATATTTTCCAAGGCGGTGCCGGATTATATTCCTCAATAGAACCGCGCCTAAATGTGTTTGATATTCCGTACTTATTTGATTCCGTAGAACAGGCTTACAAAGTATTGGACAGCGATTTCGGTAAAGAAATACTGGCAACATTGGAACCCGCTAATCTTAAAGGCCTGTCCTTCTGGGAAAACGGTATCCGTTCGGTCACCAGTAATGTAAAACCGATTAATACACCGGAAGATCTGGTCGGTTTAAAAATCCGGGTGATGCCGGCCAACCAGGTTCATGTTGATTTATGGCAAGGCGTCGGCGCAAAACCGGAACCGCTGCCTTACGGTGAAATTTACGGTAAATTGAAAAGCGGTGAATTAGATGCGCAGGAGCATCCGATTGCACCAATTTATACCGGTAAATTCTATGAGGTTCAAAAATATCTGTCTTTAACCCAACATATGTACGGCCCGTTGATTCAGGTGATGAATCTGGAAAAATTTAATGCATTACCGAAAGAAACTCAGGATATTTTATTGAAAGCTTCTTACGCGGGCGCGGTTAAAATGCGTCAGTTCTCAAATGAAAATGCCGCTAAATTCATCGATGATATGAAAAACAAAGGGATGTTAGTTAACAACGTGGACACTACACCGTTTAAAGCCAAAATGCGCCCGTTAGTTGAGAAACCTTATGTTGAGAAAAACGGTGACGATTGGCTGAAAAAAATCAACGCCTCTATTGAAGCGGATCGTAAAAAATAATAGTTTCGAATTGTTTTAACAACATTCGTCCCTTCGATTCTTACCGACCGTACTTACTCAAAAGTGCGGTCGGTTTTCTATTTTTTTATCATGTTGGGATACCAGGATTACAAGCTTTTTAATATCATTCTTAAGTAGGAATCCGGTGTTATCGCCCCCAAAATTGGTTGAACGGTTGGAATTGGTACCTATTTCAGCTAAGGCAATCAATGCAATTTTACTTTGAATTTTAAAAAGCCGTCTGAAAACGTTTAGCTATACGGAATTCCTCTTTACCTAAACAACACCCAAAAATCTCTCAAACACTTCTTCTGCGCTGATTGCGCGCATTGTTTCTTTTGTTAGGTGATGTTGGTTTTTGCCGTATGTACCGATTAATTTAGGGTCTGTTGCGCCGTAGAGAGTGATGTTGGGGATATCCAAAGCGGCGGTTAGATGGGCGAGCCCCGTATCGACGGAAACCACGGCACTGCTTTGTGCTATTTCTTCGGCGAGCGCCGAAAGGGAAAGTTTCGGCAGGATTTTCACCTGAGGGATATTTTGGGCAATCTGTTGCGCTTGCTCGTATTCCCGTTCGTTTCCCCAAGGCAAGTGAATATGGTAGCCTTTTGCCGCTAACAGCCGGGCGAGCTTTGTCCATTCGGGGTTTATCCAAAACTTATCGGCTCTGGTGGTCGCGTGAATAAACATAATATAGGGATTATCTATTGCTTTAGCGGCGTGCCGAAAATGACTGGCAATACCATAATCGCCTTTTTCATCCGGCAAAGCATAACTCAGACTCTGTGCAAACAGGCGGCGAATGCGTTCCACCGCATGCTGTTGGTAAGGAATATTAAATTTATGATCATAAAAAAAAGCGGCAAGCCCTTCTCTTGCACAGGAAAAACTATAACCGTATTTTTCACCCCGGGCCGGGCGGGTAACCAATAGCGCGCTTTTTAATAAACCCTGCGCATCAATCACCGCATCATATTGTTCCGTCTGTAAAAAAGTGCGGTAATTTTTCCATTGATTTTTTGTTTCTGCGGAAAAAGGCTGCTTGCGCCAACGACGAATCGCCACCGGAATCACTTTATCTACTGCGCAATGCCAATGGGGAATTTCGGCAAAATTTTCTTCCACCACCCAATCGAAGCGAACATCGGGCAATGCTTTCTGCGCGTCGGTGAGCGCCGGCAAAGTGTGGAGAACATCTCCCATGGAGGAGGTTTTTACAATGAGGACTTTCATTTTTACCATTAAAAATTCTTTAATTTATCCGAATAACGCACTAAACAAAGGGCGATTTCCATCAACAAAATAGCGCCGACAAATAAAATTCTGTTTACGAAAGTTATCTTAATTTAACAATTGGGCTAATTTTTCCATCACCATTTCCGGCTGAATATCAATCAGGCTTTGATGGTACCCTTCCGCGCTGTCGGCACCTTTACGGATTTTTATCAGCCCGCCTTCAATCAGACGGATAATTACCGCCTTATCCGACAACGGCGGTGTATATTGCGGGCTGGTCGGTCCGTAAAGAGCGACAAGCGGCCGCTTCAGTGCGGCGGCAATATGCATTAATCCGCTGTCATTCGTCACCATCGCCACACAATCGCTAATTAAATCCACCGCTTGGTTTAATTCCGTCTGACCGCTCAAATCCACACAATAGGCTTGCAGCAATTCCGGTAAACCGCCACGGATTTGTTGGCATACTTCATTATCTTTTGCCGATCCGAACAAACGAACGGAATAGCCTTTTTCAATTAACATTTCGGCAAGTTTCGCATAATGATAATGCGGGTATCTTTTAGCCGGCCCAAACTCTGCACCCGGGCAAAATCCGATAGCAGGCCGGTTTTCCGCTAAGGCAAGCTGTGCGCTGAATTTTTCTTTAGTTTTTTCCACCGCACTTTTTTCCACCGTTAAGTAAGGGGTCGGAATCGGTAAATTCTGTGCATCAGGCACCGCACTTTTCTCATAACCCAGGGCTGCGTAGCGTTGTACCATCATCGGATAATCATTTTTATTGGAACGCAAATCGTTCAAAAAGAAATAACGGCTTTCCCCTTTCCAGCCCCGGCGGACGGCAATTTTGGCAAACAACGGAATAAAGGCGGATTTCAGCGAATTAGGTAACACAATCGCCATATCATATTGATTACGCAAAGATTTTCCGATACGAAAACGCTCGGTAAGATTAAACGCACCATGACCGATAGGCATGGTTAACGCCCGGCGCACTTCCGGCATTCTCGCCAATAAAGGCTTGCACCAATTAGGGGCCAGCACATCAATTGCGCAATCGGGATATTGTTTTTTAAGGGTTTGATACAAACTGTGCGACATCATCATATCGCCGACCCAGGAAGGCCCAATAACTAGAATATTCATAATTTTCCTGATAAATATGCACGCAAAGTGCGGTGAAAATTTGTTTAATTTTAACTAAATTTTGTCCTTTTTACACGGGACTTTTCTCCTCAACATTGATCAAAAAGGCATTTAGTATTAAAGTAAAGCCAAATTCAATTAACTTGAGGAACTATGATGAAATCAGACAAACCCATTGAATGCGTAGGTTGCAACACTTTTGACGTCGGTTCAATTTTAAATAACGACGAACTTGAAGCAAAAATTGAAAAAGTATTTGCCGGCAAAGAAGAAGCCGAACAAGGTTTAGCTGCCTTAACCGCAAAAGCACGCGACATAGAAAGCGAACCTTGCAAAATCAGCAGTGAAATTACCCCTGTGGACGGCGGTTATAAATTAACGGCAAGCTTTGAATTCAGCTGCCAGGCTGAAGTGGTTATCTTCCAGTTAGGAACAAGAAGTTTCTAATATAGGTATAGGCAAGCAAAAAGCAAAAAAGTGGAATTAAAAAATTCCACTTTTTTATTACCATTAATGGGTGGTTACCGGTTCTTCGCCGCTTTTTTTCAGTTTTTCAATGGCTTCTTTATTGAAAAAATAATGGGTTCCGCAACATTCGCATTGCATATCAATGCTGCCGTTATGCTCTTCCAGAATCTCATCAATTTCATCGTCATTAATTAATAACAATGCCGAACCGGAACGTTCCTGCGAGCAACCGCAATGGAACTGTATAGCTTGCGGTTCATATAATTCAACGGTTTCTTCATGATATAGACGATAAAGCAGTTCTTCCGCCGGCAAACCGAAAATTTCTTCGTCTTTTACCGTCGCCGTTAAGGTTGCCAAATGGTCGAAATCATCCGGCGAACCTGAACCGTCCGGCATAATCTGCAATAACATACCGGCGGCTACGGGTTTTCCTTTATATTCGCCCACGCGAATTAATAATTGAGTTTGCAACTGTTCGGATCGTTGGAAATATTCTTCCAGGCATTCGGTGACGGTCGGCTTATCCAAAGCAATAATACCTTGATAACGTTCGCCTTCTTGCGGTGCGATAGTAATCACCAATACGCCTTTGCCGATCAATTGATGCAAACTCATATCATCGCGGATTTCGCCGTCGATACGCGCCAACGCACGAATTTGCTGCCGGTGATTGCCGTTTACCAACGCCAAGCGCAGCGGGCCGTCGCCCTGAATCTGTACGGTAATATCGCCGTTAAATTTTAGGGTTGCCGTCAGTAAATTGGTTGCCACCATCATTTCGCCTAACAGGTTACGCACCACATTCGGGTAATGATGCGTATTTAACGTATCGATAAAGGTTTGATTTAAACGAACCCACTCGCCGCGCACCGCTCTGTCCTGGAATAAATAGCGGTAGAGTTTGTCGTTATCTTGCATATAATTCATAATTTTCCTTGTTTGCTCAAGCGAACCGAATTGTCCGCCGTTCGACTATTGTTGCTATATTGGGATAATTATCGGAATTTCAATATATTGCAAAACTCCGAAAAAAATGACCGCACTTTTTAGCCTTGATTTTTAAATTTAATTAAATCCCGTCGCTCTTTTTTATTCGGCCGATGATCAGGATGAGGCATGGCGTTCATTTTCCGCGCTAATGCATTTTTTTCTCTGTTTTCAATGCTTTGTTCGGTTTCCGCATACAGCAATTGCGCCTGCGGCGCGCCCCGGCGTTGAGTGGAAAGTGCGGTCACTTTTATCTCTTTTTCATCATTGCCTTGGCGTAATTTAATGGTAGCGCCGATTTCTACGGTTTTATTCGGTTTGGTACGTTGCCCGTTATAATGCACTTTACCGCCGTCGATCATTTCTTTTGCGATAGTGCGGGTTTTATAAAAACGTGCCGCCCAAAGCCATTTGTCCAAACGGGTGACATCTTCGTCCTTTTCATCCGCTTTGATTGGTTTTTTTGCCATAATCCGTCCTTATGCTACTTGTTAGGTTATATTTTATGGCGAGCCGGTTAAAACGTCCACCGTCGATAATCAAACGCCCGAATATTTAAGCCCGCCAAGGCGGCGGGCTGCTAATTAACTATACATGGCTTCAATCTGCCGGCGATAACGCTCTAAAATCACTTTACGGCGCAATTTTAAGGTCGGCGTAATTTCTTCCATCTTGATACTGAAAGCCTGCGGCAAAAGGGTAAATTTTTTCACCTGCTCAAAATGAGCGAGTTCTTGCTGCAATTCCTCAAGACGTTTTTCAAACAGCTTAATAATTTCGGAATGTTTGATTAATTCCAAACGATCCTGATATTTAATATTCAACTGCTTCGCATAGTCTTCCAACGCTTCAAAAGAAGGGACGATTAACGCAGATACGTATTTTTTGGCATCGGCAATAACGGCGATTTGTTCGATAAATTTATCTTTGCCCAATTTGCCTTCAATATATTGAGGCGCAATATATTTGCCGTTGGAAGTTTTCATTAACTCTTTAATACGATCCGTAATATAAAGGTTGCCATTTTCATCAAATTCGCCGGCATCGCCCGTTTTGAAGAAACCGTCTTCGGTAAAGGCTTTAGCCGTTTCGGCAGAATTATTGTAATAACCTTTCATCACCATGCCGCCACGCACTAAAATCTCATTATTCTCTCCGATTTTTACCTCGGCATTCGGCATAAGTCGCCCGATTGAAGCGGCGTTGAAATGTTTATCCGCCCAGCAGGAAACCGTCGCCGTGGTTTCCGTCATACCGTAACCCAGTTTTACGTTGATGCCGATAGCATGGAAAAATTCCCCGATTTTGCCTTCAAGCTTCGCCCCGCCGCAAGGCATCATTTTTATATTGCCGCCTAACAGATTTCTTAATTTCGATAAGACCAATTTATCGGCAATTTTATGACGCCAAGTGGATTTTTGCGTATGTGCGAATTTTTGCCCCTGCTTGATTGCCCATTGGAACAGCATTCGGCGGTGCAAAGGCGCATGAATGACTTTATCCTGAATGGCGCTATACATTTTTTCATACAAGCGAGGCACCGCACACATTAACGAAGGTTTAAGCTCCGTTAAAGCATTGCGCACTTCATTGGTACTTTCCAGATAACACACCACCGCACCGCGATGCAGCACATAGGCGACCCACGCCCGTTCAAAAATATGCGAAAGCGGCAAAAACGATAGCGAGACGTCTTCACGCCCCACCACATCCGGCAGCGCCAAATCATGGGATTTCAACTGGTGGGCAAGGTTGGAAAAATCAAGCATCACACCTTTAGGATCGCCGGTAGTACCCGAGGTATAGATTAATGTAAATAAATCCGTTAACCGCGCGTCATTTAAACGTTCAAGTAACCGATTAGGATCCGTATCGGCGCTTTTTCCCATAAATGAGTGCCAACTTAATAGAGATTCATTAGGACTGAATTCCGCCGTAGATTTCATCAGGATGATTTTTTCAAGTGTCGGGCAATTATTCTTAATTTCTAAAATAGTATCTAATTGCTCTTGTTCTCCCACAAACAGAATTTTAATTTCCGCATTATTAATAATGAATTCAGCCTGATTAGCCGTATTTGTGGCATAAATAGGTACGGTGACGGCGCGAATTTGCAACGCGCCGAGATCGGCAATCGTCCATTGCGGCATATTGTGCGAAAAAATGCCGATTTTATCTTGTACATCAATACCATGGGCAAGCAAAGCAAGCGAAACCCGATCAATCTGAAATTGAAATTCTTCCCATGAAATATCAACCCAACCGCCATTAACTTTATGGCGCAAAGCAGTGGCTTGTTTCAGCATTTTTGCCTGCTGACGCACTCGATTCACAAAATGAAAGTCTAATTCTGACCGATTCATACAATCCCTTTATTCATTTTTATTTTAGTTTACATTTGTACGCTAATATAATAAAGCATGAGGAATAAAGCTAGATCTTGGCGGGCTAAATTAGCAAAATTTATACGGTATCAGGCTAATATTTTCAGCAAAACGGCTTCAGCTAAAAGGAATAAAAAAAAAAACGGTTTATAAAAATCGTATTTTTTTGACCGCACTTTTATAAAGCAGTGAAAATTTAATTAGTATTGCATTGATAAAAAAAGCCGATCATGTCGATCAGCTTTTTATCAAATTAAATTAACGCCGAGGCAAATAGCTTGTCGGATCGACGGATTTACCTTTGTAACGAATTTCAAAGTGGAGTTTAGTACTGTTTGTACCCGAACTACCCATTTTGGCAATTTGTTGACCGGCTTTGACTTCCTGTTGATCATTAACGGAAATACTGTCGTTATGCGCATAGGCGCTTAGGAAGTCGTCATTATGTTTAATAATGATTAAATTACCGTAACCCCGTAATGCGTTACCCGCATACACAACCCGACCGGCTGCCGCGGCATAAACAGGTTGCCCTTTGGAGCCGCTAATATCGATACCTTTATTACCGCCGTCGGAGTTAGAGAAGCCTTGTACGACTCTGCCCGATGTCGGCCATTTCCAAGAAATATTGGATGCCGGCGTTTGTACGGCTGAACTTGCCGTACCCGCTACAACGCCTGTTGTTGCCGGTGCAACCGTACCGACGCCCGCCGTTACACCGCTGTTATAAGCCGGGCTTGGCGCACTGGTCGCCGCACTCGCTACCACCGGTCCCGCAACTGCGGAGGCTGCCCCCGCTGTGCCGGCTCCCGCTTTCACCGGACCGGTAATTGTGCCGTCCGAGCCGTATTGCGTGCCGTTAGCACCGGCCGTATAGGTAACGGCAGGTTGTTCTACCGGTACTTCTGTACATTGTTGTTCGGTGATAGTTTCCGTTTCCGCTCCGCCGCCTACACGGTTAGCCACTTTTAGGGTTTGTCCGACTTTCAGATTATAAGGCTCGGAAGTCATACCGTTTAATGCGGCCAATTCTTTTACGTCCATACCGGAAATATAGGCAATCAGGAACATAGTATCGCCTTTATTTACCGTATAAGTGCTTCCTTTGTAGAAACCTTTATCGATTTTGCTGTAATCCGGCGCATTGGTGGTAGCATTGCGAGGAATATTGATATTCTGGCTGCCTTGTGCCGCGGTCGGTTTCGGTTTGGTTACCGTTTTACAAACAGTTTTAGTTTGCGGAGCCGCCGGCGTTTGGACTGCAGGCTGTGTATTTACCGCCGGTGTTGTCGCCGTATTTCCCACTGCAGTAGCCGGTGCGGTTGCCGCCGGCATAGTAGGCTGGCTTGCTACCGGATTATCCATCCCCGCAGGCATGGAACTTTGCTGGATTTCAGGCTGCCATGAACCGCTGCTGCCGGTATTATCCACAGGTTGCATAATTCCCGGACTTAACGTACCGTCCGCATTCTCTACCGGTGCGGGAGAAGTGCTTGAACTACAAGCCGATAATACGGCGACGGCAATAGGTAATAATAAAAATGACTTTTTCATTCTGAATTCTCTTAAAAAATTATTTCATACTATCCGGCATACTTTGTTGTTCGATTTCAGGCATAAAACTGCCGCCTGCAATCGCTCCGGTACCTTCCACAGGAATCATAATACCGTCCGCTAATTGGTTTTCATCACGGGGTGTTGGTGTGTCAGCCGATGAACAAGCCGTTAAGGTCGTTATGACGGCTAATAATAAGACAATTTTTTTCATGCCTTTATCCTACTTTAAAATTAAATATGCAATTATCGCCAGAACCACTACCGCCCAGCCGATAACCTCAATAGATTTCCGCAATTTCGCAGCAAATTTTTCGCCGCCCCAGGCCGCCAATTTCGCTACCAGCAGAAAACGTGCGGCACGGGAAATAAAGGCGGTGATGACAAACGGAATAAACGCCATTTGCATCACCCCTGCGGCAATAGTGAATACTTTATAAGGAATAGGAGAAAAACCGGCAACGAATACCACTAAAATTCCCCATTGTTGAAACCAGGAAATTGCCGTATCCCAATGCTGCTGATAACCCCATTGAGTAATATAACCCTGTACAAAATCAAAGGCATAATACCCGACGGCATAACCAATCATGCCGCCGACAACCGATGAAACCGCTGTATAAAGCGCCAATCTAACCGCACTTTTCGGTTTGGACATTGACATTGGAATCAACATTACATCCGGCGGGATTGGGAAGAAGATAGCCTCAATAAAGCTCACTAAACATAACCAAAACGCTGCAAAGCGGTGTTTTGACCACTGCATGGTTTTGTCATACATTGCCCCGAAAATTTTCAAAATACGTGTCCTTAAATAAATTCGAACAGAAATGCGTAATTATTCACTTTCTAACCAATCTTGTAAAGCACTCATTGAATTATAAGAGGTCATATCCACCTGAATCGGGGTAATCGCCACATAACCGTTATTCACCGCGTGAAAATCCGTGCCCTCTTCATCATCTTCCGGTAACGCGGCAGGACCAATCCAATAAATGCTTTCGCCCCGGGGGTCTTGCTGTTTTATCACTTCCGCCGAAGCGGCTCGATGCCCCAGCCGGCAAACCTTAATGCCTTTTATTTGATCATAAGGAATATCCGGCACATTGATATTGATAATTTCCCGCGGATTCAATAAACGGGTGTGCAATTTAGGAATTAAATCGCAAACCACCCGTGCCGCAGTTTCATAATATCGGCGCCCGTCTAATGAGACGGCAATTGAAGGCAGGCCTAAATGGCGCCCTTCCAGCGCCGCCGCAACGGTGCCGGAATAAAGAACATCGTCGCCTAAATTAACACCGGCATTAATGCCCGAAACCACAAGATCCATGCGCCCGGATAAAAAGCCGTTTAACGCCAAATGCACACAGTCCGCCGGCGTGCCGTTTACGCAATAATCGCCATCGTCCAGGTGGCGGGGTCGCAACGGTTCAACCAAAGTTAACGAGCCGGAGGCGGCGCTACGGTTACGATCGGGCGCCACAATGGTCACATCGGCGAATTTACGTAACTCTCTGGCGAGAATTTGAATACCTTCGGCATGATAACCGTCGTCGTTAGAAAGAAGAATGTTCATTATTTTCCTGTTTTTTCTTTTATAATTATTAGTATTTTATGCGGTATATTCTGCATAAACCCCATAAAAAACAGCATAAAATCGACCGCACTTTGAGCAATCGGGCGATTCGTTATTATTTATTCATTTTCATCAATATTTACTAATTCCCGCACCAATGCGGTAGCATAACTGCCGGCGGGTAAATAGAACTTGAGTTTTAAACCGTTTTCCACAAATTCCCAGTGAAAATCCCGTGCCTGCATCAGCAACGGACGCCGCGCCGGCTTCATACGTTCCCGTTTCATCAGGCTGATAAGCGACTGATGCCGCTCAACCAGTTTATTTTCCAGCTCGCAGGCAAGTTGCTGAGTTTCGCCGATTAAAGGGGCGGTAAGCTGTAAATCATGATTCTCTAAACGCGTCTGCAAAAGAGCTAAATCCTCTTTTTCATCCGCCGTAAACCAACTGTGTGTGCCCGCTAACTGAAGAATATCATGGGCTAATACTTGATTTGCCAGGCCTTGACGGATTCGCTCCGAAACCACCAGATTAAACACTTCACTGCGCGCCGCAGACAAATAAAAACTGCGCTTTTTGCGGTCTTTGACCTTAATCTCGCCGTTCGCCCAACGCATTGCCTGCGTAAGATTATGCACGTCTTTACCGAAGCGTTGTTCCATAAAATAATTCGGAAAACCAAAATTTTTGATATTTTCCAACCGCACTTTTAACTCGTCGGTTTCGACGGCATTACGCAATAAAATTTCAAAATGATTACCGTTCAAACTACCCGTGCGAATCTTTCTGCTGTGGCGGGTTACTTGTAAGATTTCTACGCCCGCCATATTAAAGCGGCTGAAATCCGGCATCGCTTTGCCCGGCATTTGCAAGCAGAACCATTGTTCCGTCACGGCTTTACGGTCTTTCAGACCGGCATAACCCATATTGCGAGGGGAAAGTCCGACAAATTTCGCCAACTGTTCACCGACAAACAACGTATTTGCATCGGTTTTGCGCACATATAGCGCAACAAATTCCCCTTCGCCGGTCATGGCATAACCTAAATCTTCTTTCACGATAAAATCGGCATAGTCGGCTTTTAACAGCGCGCGCTGTTGAGGCAACGTTTGCAAGTAAGCAAGTTCTAACATGATTTTACCAACAGAGCCACCGCTTCCGTGGCAATGCCTTCGCTTCGCCCGGTAAAGCCGAGTTTTTCCGTGGTGGTGGCCTTCACGTTCACCTGTTCCACAGAACATTGCAGATCTTCCGCGATTACTGCGCGCATGGCATCAATATGAGGGCGCATTTTGGGCGCCTGAGCGATAATGGTGACATCCACATTACCGATTTTATAACCCTTTTCCTGCACCCGGCGAAAAGCTTCGCGCAACAGAATACGGCTGTCGATATTTTTAAATTGCATATCCGTATCCGGGAACAGCTTGCCGATATCGCCCAACGCCAGGGCGCCTAATAAGGCATCTGTTAACGCATGGAGCGCCACATCACCGTCCGAATGAGCGATAAAGCCCGTATGATAAGGAACTTCAACCCCGCCGATAATCAGCGGGCGGGCTTCGCCAAAAGCATGCACGTCAAAACCATGACCAATACGAATCATATTATTATCCTGTTTATGTAAAAGACTTCGGGTCTGTTTATCTTTTATAAACGACCCTACTTTCGTGACAAATAAAATTCGGCTAATTTTAAGTCTTCCGGGCGGGTGACTTTCAGATTATCGCTTCTTCCGGCAACCAAGTGCGGTCGAAATCCGGCAAATTCCATGGCGGAGGCTTCATCGGTCACAGCTAAGCCGTGTTCAAACGCCTGCTGTAAGGCGCGATATAACAAATCCGCGCGGAAAAATTGCGGCGTTTGCGCCTGCCATAACTGGCTGCGATCTTCCGTTTGTATAATCTGTTTTTCCGCCGAGGCGCGCTTTATGGTATCTACCGCCGGAATAGCTAAAATGCCGCCGTTATCATCTTCAATTTGCAGTAATTTATCCAAATCTTCATGGGTCAGACAAGGACGCGCCGCATCGTGTACCATTACCCAGGCATGAGGCTGGGTAATGGCCTTAAGCCCGTTAAACACCGATCCTGCCCGGTCCTTGCCCCCTTGAACAATTTTGATTTTAGGTTGGCGAATTACATCCAGTCGGTCTAAATAAGGGTCGTTTTCCGCCACCGCCAGAATAATCTGCTGAATAGGCGTATAGCTCAATAAAACCTCTAAGGTATGTTCCAATAAGGTTTTACCCAACAAGGTTAAATATTGTTTCGGTTTATCGGCTTGCATACGGCTACCGACACCGGCTGCCGGCACGACCGCAATGATTGGGCGAGAGTGACGAGTCATTATCTGTTATCTTTATTTTCTTTCGCAATGCGGTAAAAGGTTTCGTTAGGCTTAACCAATTCATATTGTAAACGAGCCCGTTCCTGAATTGCTTCAACCCCGTCTTTTAAATCTCTGATTTCGGCGGCGACCACCTGATTACGCTGCGAAAGTTTTGTATTTTCGGCTTTATGCATGGCAATTTCTTCGGCGGTTTCTTTGTAGTCCAAATAACCGTTTTTACCGAACCATAAATCATATTGGAACAGTAAGAGAATTGCCGAGAGAATTAAAATAAATAAACGCATTTCATTGTTTTCGTTAAATTTGAGAAAGAATCTATAGTGTAGGGGAAAAAGCAGGATAAAAAAAGACCGCGCTTAAAAAAGTGCGGTCGGTTTTTTCATATTTTTCCATTTTACCCTTATTGGGCAGCTGGTTCTTGCGGTTTAATCATATCTTCGGGAATAAAGGTTTTTTGTACTTTTTCCATATGCGGCAGATTATGCGCGATACCTTTGTGACAGTCGATACAGGTTTTACCCTGTTGTTCTGCGGCGGCGTGCATTTCCTGCGCTACCGTTTTCTGTTGGGTAAAGTCCATATCTTCAAAATTATGGCAGTTACGGCATTCCTGTGAATTATTGGCTTTCATACGCGCCCATTCGCGTTCCGCCATTTCCAGGCGATGCGCTTCGAATTTTTCTTTGGTATCCACTTTACCGGTAAAATGGGCGAACACTTCGCGACTTGCCTGAATTTTACGGGTCCATTTCGGAATAAATTCATGAGGTAAGTGACAGTCCGCACAAATGGCTTTCACCCCGCTACGGTTTGAATAGTGAATGGTTTGACGGTATTCGGGCACCACGTCATTCATGTGACAGCTCGAACAGAACTCTTCCGTATTAGTATATTCCAATCCGGCGTTAAATCCGCCCCATGCCAAAATCCCGCCCAGAGCCGACAAAAGCACTACGGCGCCAATCGCAATTTTACTCGGGCTACGGAACCAGTTCCAGAATTTCTTAATCATTGCCTTGCTCCTTATTTACCTTGTCTTGCACGAATGGATTCAAATTTATTTTGAATAATCGGATTTACGTCGGTTTGCTGAACATGACATTGCAGACAGAAATAACGACGCGGCGACGTGCCTTCCGTCGGTTTTCCGTCACGATCTAAGAAATGGCTTTCCGGCACACGAGGCGCCCCCGTAGTCGGCGACACTTCCGGCGAATGGCAGCTTAAACACTGGTTAGCATTTTTTGTTACCTGTAATCCGCGCACGCTATGCGGCACCAATGGCGGTTGGAACGGAAAGGTAGTCGGAATATTGCCCGCATCCTTTTGCGGATTTGTATAAGCCGGCGCAATGTTTTCAGGAATTTGCTCCATCGTTAAGGATGAAGACGGCGCTTCGGCAACCGCAAATCCTGCAAAGGCGGCTAAAATCAGGGTGAGATATTTTCTCATCTTAAGTCACTCCATTAAATTTAGAATTTTTTATTTCCCGTTCTTCAAAGAAGCAAAGGATTTTTAAATATTTTTAACTTGCACCTGTTTCTCAAAACGAGAACCAAAGGCAAAAACATTTTCAGGGCAAACGTCAATACAACGACCGCAAGTTATACAATCTTTATCAAGCACAATCGGGCTGTCGGATTCCGAGCCGTGCAGCGGTAAACGCAATACCTGAGGTTCCGGGCACACATTGTAACAGTCCATACAACGGTCGCAACGTTCTCTATCTACAACATTGATTTTGATTAAACTTTTTGCACCGATTAACCCGTAAGCCGCACCGATCGGACAGAGATGTCCGCACCAGCCGTGTTCTACCACCAATAAATCAAACAAGAACACTACGGCGACTAACCAAAGCGTTGCGCCTAATCCGAATACAAAAACTCTGCCTAATGCGGCAACGGGGTTAATCCATTCCCATAATAAGGTACCGGAAACCGCGCTTCCCAACAGAATCATCACTAAAATCACATAGCGCAGATTACGCGGTAATTTCGCACTTTGACGGATACCTAATTTACGCCGCAACCAGGCCGCCGCATCGGTGACGATATTCATCGGGCAAACCCAGCTACAAAAAGCTTTGCTTGCAAAAACCGCATAAAAAGCAACAATAATTAATGCGCCGACAATCGTCGTCCATTCCGGCAAATAACCTGTTGCTAAACTTTCTGCGGTAATCAGCGGATCCGTCAACGGCACAACGTCAAACAACATACTGGAACTGTAATTGCCTTTTAAAATCCAGACGTTCCAAAGCGGGCCGCTCAGAAACATCAGAATAATGCTTAACTGGCTTAACCGACGTAAAATCAAAAAACGATAGGCATGCCACCAACCGAGTTTTTGACGGGCTTCCAAACCCGCATCTTTTGGTTTATTTGGGGTTGTTTTTACTGTTGCCATTATTTCACCCCTTTAATATTTAAATCCAAATTAGGATAATGTTCGGGCGCGTCCACCGTAGTCGGATTCGGCACATAATCATAAGTTGCGCGGTTCGGGGTCGCCACTTTCACATCCGGTTGAACCTTCATATGCTGATAAACCGGTTCCACCTGACCTTCCGGCATACGCGCGTCAAAGGCAGGACGTAATCCGTCCGGATGTTGTTCCTCAAGTAAGGCTTTACCGGCATTTTGTTTTTCCTGCCAGCCTAAACGATAATGACGTCCCAACAAGCCTTTTGCCAAATCCATCGGCAGCACTTTAATCGCCGCCTCCTCCAATACGCAGGCCTGTTCGCATTTACCGCACCCGGTACAAGCATCCGAATGTACGGTTGGAATAAGTTTTGCGTGAATGCCGGTCCGGTCGTTATGAATGCGGTCCAAGGTAATGGCTTTATCAATTAAAGGGCATACCCGATAACACACATCGCAACGCAAACCTTGCCAGTTCAGACAGGTTTCGTGATCTAATAAAACCGCCAGTCCCATTCTTGCGTCATTAATATCCGTTAATTCCTCACTTAATGCGCCACTCGGGCAGGCATTCATACAAGGAATATCGGGACACATTTCACAAGGTTTGTCACGCGCGACAAAATAAGGCGTACCAGCTTCCATCGGCGATAATAGCGAAGCCAAATGCAGCATATCGTAAGGACAAGCCTGCACGCACTGACCGCAACGGGTACAAGCGGCAAGAAAATCCTTCTCAGCTAGAGCGCCGGGCGGACGCAAAGCCACACCTTCTTTAGCGTTAGCCTGATGTTGCTGTAATCCCAGAATCACACCAATACCGCAAACACCCGCCGCAGTTCTTGTGGCGTTCTTTAAAAATTGACGACGATTCGGATCCAATTTCATGTTATTTTCCTCTATCCTTCGTTCCCTCCACTTGTGAGGGAATTGTCCGTAGGGCTGAGGGGGATAAATTTACAAATTTGGGGAAAAATTCGACCGCTTGCCCCCTCCACCTTCGACACCTCCCCCGCAAGCGGTGGGAGGGAAGGGTTAAATTATGCCTTAACCACTTTAACCGCACATTTTTTGTAATCGGTTTCGCCTGAAATCGGGTCTGTCGCGTCTAAAGTTAATTTATTGGCTAACTGACCGGCATCAAAGAAGGTTGTATAAATCAAACCTTCCGGACATTTGTTTCGACCACGGGTATCTAAGTGAGAAATCATTTCTCCGCGGCGGGTAATTAATTTCACTTTGTCACCGTGACGTAAGCCGCGTTTTTTCGCATCGGTCGGATGCATCCAGCAAAGGTTGTTCGGAAACGCTTTGTGTAACTCGGGAACGCGACGCGTCATGGTACCCGTATGCCAGTGTTCAAGTACACGACCGGTACATAACCATAAATCGTATTCTTCGTCCGGACTTTCCGCCGGCGCCTCATAAGGTACACCCAAGATAATCGCTTTTTTATCCGGATAACCGTAGAAAGACACTTCTTCGCCGGCTTTTACATACGGGTCGTAACCTTCGCGATAACGCCACAGGGTTTCTTTGCCGTCAACCACCGGCCAGCGTAAACCGCGAACCTGATGATAAGTATCGAAATCCGCTAAGTCATGACCATGGCCGCGACCAAAACTCGCATATTCTTCAAATAAACCTTTTTGTAAATAGAAACCGAAATCTTCCGCTTCATCATTGATGTAGCCAGGTACGTTAGTCGGAGTTTGGAATTTATTTACTTCGCCGTTCAGATAAAGCACTTCATATAGGGTTTTACCGCGGTATTCCGGCATTTGAGCCAATAATTCCTCACTCCAGACTTCTTCCGTTTTGAAATATTTAGAGAACTCGACAATCTGCCATAAGTCGGAACGGGACTGACCCGGGCCTTTCACCTGTTGGCGCCAGAATTGAGTGCGACGTTCCGCATTACCGTAAGCGCCTTCTTTTTCCACCCACATACAAGTCGGTAAAATTAAGTCCGCGGCAACCGCAGAAGCCGAAGGATACGGATCGGAAACAACGATTAAGTTGTCCGGATTACGCCAGCCCGGGAAAATTTCTTCATTAATATTCGGACCGCCTTGCATATTATTGGTACATAGTTGCCATAAGAAATTAAGCTTACCGTCTTTCAAGGCACGGCTTTGCTGAACCGCAGGGAATCCCGGTTTATTAGAAATAGTGCCTTTTGGCAATTTCCAGATGTTTTCCGCGATTTCAACGTGTTTCGGATTAGTCACCACCATATCCGCCGGTAAACGGTGGACGAAAGTACCTACTTCACGCGCCGTACCGCAAGCCGAAGGCTGACCGGTTAAGGAGAACGGCCCGCAACCCGGTTTAGAAATTTTACCCGTTAATAAATGCACGTTATAAACCATGTGGTTTACCCACACGCCGCGGGTATGCTGGTTAAAGCCCATAGTCCAGAAAGACACAAGATTTTGTTGTGGATCCGCATACATTTTTGCCAGCGTTTCCAACTGATCTTTCGGTACGCCGGAAATGCGATGCGCTTCTTCCAATGTGTAGGGCGCAACGATTTTCTTAAATTCCTCAAAATCGGAATCATACATTTTGCCAGCTGTTTTACGGTTTTTCGCCGCCACTTCCAGCGGATGCTCCGGACGTAAACCGTAACCGATATCCGTTTCACCACGTTTAAATTTAGTGTGTTTATTAACAAAATCCCAGTTGACTTTATCGTTTTGGATAATGTAGTTAGCGATATAGTTTAAAATAGCCAAATCGGAATGCGGTTTAAAAATAATCGGCGTATCGGCAAGCTCAAAGGAACGGTGTTCAAATGTCGACATTACCACTACTTTTACTTTATCGCTTGAAAGACGCCGATCTGAAATACGGCTCCATAAAATCGGATGCATTTCCGCCATATTTGAGCCCCAAAGCACGAATGCGTCGGTTTTCTCAATATCGTTATAGCAGCCCATAGGTTCGTCCATACCGAAGGTACGTAAAAACGCAACGGCAGCGGACGCCATACAGTGGCGGGCATTCGGGTCGATGGTATTGGAACGAAGACCGGCTTTCCAAAGTTTTACTTTTGCATAACCTTCGAAAATCGTCGTTTGACCGGAAGAGAACATCCCGATTGCATTCGGATCTTTTTTCTCTTTTAAAATGGCTTTGATTTTATCCGCCATCACAGTGAAAGCCTGATCCCAGGAAACCGGCGTGAAATCCCCTTCTTTATGGAATTTACCGTCCTTCATACGCAATAACGGAGTTTGTACACGGTCGGCGCCGTACATAATTTTTGACAGGAAATAACCTTTGATACAATTCAAGCCGCGGTTTACTTCCGCATCCGGGTCGCCTTGGGTTGCCACCACACGGCCGTCTTTTGTACCGACCAGAACACTACAACCCGTACCGCAGTAACGACAAGGCGCTTTATCCCATCTGATACCCATGTCATCATCTGCAGCATGAACGTTTTTTACAGGAATCGTGATTCCTGCCGCCGCGGCTGCTGCAACCGCAGCGTTAGCTTTCATAAAATCTCTACGATTGAGTTCCATAATGTTTCCCACGTTTGAATTAAAAATAAAACCTATTGTTCCCCCCTCTCGGATAAGAGGTAAAACGCACTATTTTTCATCAAGATAATTTGAAATTAAAGACACCACGATCACTCCGCTTATATCTTTAACTTCATCGATTAAATCAGCTAAGGCAAGCTGTCTGCTACTTTCCAAGGTAACCACAAGTTTACCTTCTTCCGGCTTTTCACCGTGAATTTCAGCGGTCGGAATAGCTAAAATATCCGCTTTCACCTGTGAAAGTTTTTCCGGTCTGGCTTGAACTACAAGACTACACACATACCAGTTTTCGTTTAAATTAAAATTACTCATAAACTTCTTTAAATAAGGGGTTGATACGCCCGTTCTTTTGTTTTATCTCAACCTATTCGCCGGCTGACGTCATCAAAACCTTGATTGCCAGTACCGGACAAACACTTAAACAAGCGCCGCAGCCGTTACAAAGCTCTAAATCAATTTGCGGTTTGGCGACCGAGCCGATTTCCCGTTTGAACCGAATGGCGCGACGCTCGCAATTATCCTCACAACTACGGCATTCCACCTGATTATTCGCCAGACAACCGGTTTGAATCTCAACCTTATGCTGCCAGGCAGCTTCTTCCGTCGGCCTGAAAACGGGTTGCCGGCAAACCTCAACACATTTCATACAGAAGGTGCATTCACCGCGACTGAACCGTACTTCGGGAAAATCACCGACGCCTTTTACCAGAATCTGCGTTTCACAGACAGCGATGCAATCGCCGCATCTGGTACAATCCGCCACGAATTGGGCTTCTGCTACCGTCCAAGGCGGTCTCACGCCAAGAAACCCCTGCTGCTTTACCGTTTCGGACTGTAATGACTTTAAAAATCCTCCGCGCAAAAATTGGCGCCGCGGCAATTCCCGATCCATCATTGCATATTATCCTATTAAACTTGCAACACTACTTTTACAGTTTGGAATTATCGGCTCTTGCTTGTCAATTAAGAACAACCCGAAAGGGGTATTTCAGCAAATAAAGTAGAATATTTGACCTAAATCAATTTCAATATTTCCCTTTGCTTACAATCTGTTAACAATTAATGTGAGCCAAATCACATTTTGTGATATATCAGTACTTTCCCCGCAAATAAAATTCGCAAAAAAACAACCGCACTTTTTATTATTTTTTGTGATCAGGCTCACATTTTTATTCTAATTCAAACAGAATAAGAAATATTCCTATAGCTTTCCCGCCGGATTCGCAAGGGATTTAGTTTGTTTTGTTCTAATATTCCCGGCGTAAAATTAATAATCTAATTGGAGCGAAATAAACTATGCTTAGTTTTTTAAATGAAGTGAGAAAACCGACACTTGATTTGCCGGTGGAAGAACGTCGTAAAATGTGGTTTAAACCCTTTATGCAATCTTATTTGGTTGTGTTTTTCGGTTATATGGCGATGTATTTAGTGCGTAAAAATTTCAATATCGCGCAAAACGATATGATTGAAACCTACGGTTTGACCAAAACCCAACTTGGGATGATCGGTCTTGGATTTTCCATCACCTACGGCTTGGGTAAAACTATCGTTTCTTACTATGCCGACGGCAAAAACACCAAACAATTCGTGCCGTTTATGCTGATTCTTTCCGCACTTTGTATGCTTGGTTTTAGCGCAAGCATGGGTGGCAGTAGCATTGCCTTGTTCTTAATGGTGGCGTTCTATGCCTTGAGCGGTTTCTTCCAAAGTACCGGTGGTTCTTCAAGTTATTCCACCATTACCAAATGGACGCCGCGTAAAAAACGCGGTACTTTCCTCGGTTTCTGGAATCTGTCTCATAATGTAGGCGGAGCGGCGGCAGCCGGTGTAGCGCTATTCGGTGCGCACGTATTCTTTAACGGTCATGTTATCGGTATGTTTATTTTCCCTTCTATTATTGCCTTGATTATCGGCTTTATCGGTTTGCGTTACGGCAGCGATTCGCCCGAAGCTTACGGTTTAGGCAAAGCGGAAGAATTATTCGGTGAAGAAATTTCGGAAGAGGACAAAGACGCCGAACAAAATCAATTAACGAAAAAACAAATTTTTGTGCAATATGTTTTGAAAAACAAAGTAATCTGGTTGTTATGTTTTGCCAACATCTTCCTTTACATTGTGCGTATCGGTATCGACCAATGGTCGCCGGTTTATGCCTACCAAGAATTAGGCTTCTCTAAAGATGCGGCAATATCGGGCTTTGCCTTATTTGAAGTGGGCGCCTTAGTGGGAACTTTCCTGTGGGGTTATTTATCCGATCTGGCAAACGGCCGCCGCGGTTTATTAGCTTGTGTGGCATTAGTATTAATCGTCTTCACTCTTGAGTTTTATCAATTTGCCAACAACGAAACCATGTATTTAGTGGCGTTATTCGCTTTAGGTTTCTTAGTGTTCGGTCCGCAATTATTGATTGGTGTGGCGGCAGTAGGTTTCGTGCCAAAAAAAGCCATCGCCGTAGCGGACGGTGTGAAAGGCACCTTCGCTTACTTAATCGGTGACAGCTTTGCTAAACTCGGTTTAGGTATGATTGCTGACGGTACGCCGATTTTCGGTTTGACAGGTTGGGACGGCACCTTCGCGGCCTTAAACTCATCCGCCTTAATCTGCATGGGATTACTTGCTTTTGTTGCGATTGCCGAAGAGAAAAAAATCCGTCGCTTAAAAAAAGCGGAAGCTTAATAATTTAAAATTTAAAAGTGCGGTAGAAATTGCGAAAGTTTTACCGCGCTTTTTTTCAAAATGCTACAATTCGTCGTTCAAAAGCATATCCGGGAGAAATAACAATGATAAAAGTTGCTCTTATTGACGATCATGTAATTGTACGTTCGGGATTCGCACAATTACTCTCATTAGAAGAAGACATTGAAGTGGTGGGGGAATTCGGTTCCGCAAAAGAAACCCGTCAAAACCTGCCTCGCATAAAAGCGGATGTATGTATTATCGACATTTCCATGCCTGACGAAAGCGGTCTGGATTTGCTGAAAAGCATTCCTTCCGGCATTCATTGCATTATGCTAAGCGTAAATGACAGCGAAATGATTGTAAAAAAAGCGCTGGAACTTGGTGCAAAAGGCTATTTAAGCAAACGTTGCAGCCCGGAAGAACTGGTTCAGGCGGTGCGAACCGTCTATACAGGCGGCGTCTATTTAATGCCGGAATTAACCGTAAAACTGGTAACCAACAAAAACAACAATCCGATTCAACAATTAACTAAACGGGAGCTGGAAATCTGTGAATTGCTAATCCGGGGTTTGGGGGCGAAAGAAATCGGCGAACAGCTTGGCTTGAGTTTCAAAACCGTTCATGCCCACCGCGCGAATGCTATGAGTAAATTAGACGTCAAAAATAACGTAGAATTAGCCAATTTATTCCATCAATACAGCTAAATTAATCCTTATGAATGCGATAATCACGTTAATTTATAGCTGGTTTATCATGCTTTGCGCATATTTTTCCGTATGGGCGATTTCCGATTATCTGCTCGGTAATTCCTTACTCGCTTTGCTATTTCTCCCTTTTGCCCTAAGGTTAGGCATTAACCTTCATACGCCGAAGATTTTTTGGCTGGTGAGTTATTGCGCGGAATTCTGCATTCTAAGTTTGCTAATGTACGCCTCGCCCAACGAATATTATTTGCCGGCGATTATTTTGAGTATCGCAAGCCTTCCCGTTACCTTTATCGGGCAAAAATATTATCAGGGCAATGAAGCGAGAAAGCTTGCCGTTCAAGGTGTTATCGCCGTTTTTGTCAGTCTGCTTAACGGCATTGTCAGTTTTAGCTTATCCATTTCGTTTTTTTATACGTTTTTAACCAGCTTAACGGGTATGTTGCTTATTATGCCTGCCTGTTTTTTGGGCTACGATTATCTTTTCAAACGTAAATGGATTCCCCTTACCGCAAGTTTGGTACACAAACCCATTTCGTTGCGGGCAAAACACATTTTAATTTATATCCTATTGTTTTTATTGAATATTTTTATTCAAGTTGATATTCCCGAGGAATTCCACCGCTTTGCCTTATTCTTTTTAGCAATTCCCATCATTCTGCTCGCTTACCATTACGGCTGGCAAGGGGCTTTATTGGGCACTTTACTAAACAGTATCGCCTTAATCGCTTCTACCGGCAGTTTCTCACGGGGCGAATTAACCGACCTGTTTCTTTCTATTTCCGCCCAAACAGTCACCGGAATTTTCCTAGGGCTTGCCATTCAGCGGCAACGGGATTTAAACAACAGTTTAATGGTGGAATTAAACCGCAACCGCACGCTAACCCGACAATTAATTAATACGGAGGAATCGATCCGTAAAGAAATTTCCCGTGAATTGCATGACGAAATCGGGCAAAACATTACCGCAATCCGTACTCAGGCTTCAATAATGAAAAGGTTGGAAACTTCGCCTAAGATCGAGAAAGTCGGCAGTATGATTGAGCAATTGTCGTTAAATATTTACGATACCACCAAAGGGCTGCTAAACCGGATCCGCCCTAAAATGCTGGATGATTTAGAGCTTCAGCAGGCATTACAGAATCTGTTTCTTGAACTGGATTTAGAAAATCACGGAATTTCCACCGCACTTTTTTGGGAAAACAAACAAAACGAGCCCCTGGATCATATTCAGGAAATCACCCTTTATCGTCTATGTCAGGAAGGATTAAACAATATTGTCAAATACTCTCATGCAAGCCAAGTGATTATTTCCGTTTTAATTCGTAAAGACATTGAGCTTATTATTCAGGACAACGGTGACGGATTTAATCCGGAAACGGTGAAAAGCGGATTTGGCTTGCAGGGAATGAAAGAACGCGTCGATATTCTGTGCGGTAAATTTCAACTGATTTCCAAAGAGCGGTCGGTTTCGCCGCAACAACACGGCACAACCATCAAAATCACTTTACCTAGATTATAATTATGAATACAACATTTTCGCCCGAAATTAACCGCACTTATCGCTATTGGCGTATTCACCTGATGATCGCTATGTATATCGGCTATGCCGGTTTTTACTTAACCCGTAAAAGCTTTAACTTTGCCGTGCCGGAAATGATCAATAATCTCGGCATTGATAAAAATGACATCGGTATGATGGCGACGCTGTTTTATATCACCTATGGAGTGTCAAAATTCTTTTCGGGAATTTTTTCCGACAAATCCAATCCGCGCCATTTTATGGCTGTCGGGCTGATTATGACCGGGGTGGCGAATATTTTCTTCGGTTTATCCAGCTCCGTATTGATATTTACCGCCGTGTGGATTATCAATGCCTGGTTCCAAGGTTGGGGCTGGCCCGCTTGTTCAAAATTATTAACCACCTGGTATTCCCGTAACGAGCGCGGACGTTGGTGGTCTATTTGGAACACCGCCCATAATGCGGGCGGGGCGCTGATTCCGCTGCTTATAGGTTATGTAACTATTCATTACAGCTGGCGTTACGGCTTTGCTATTGCCGGCATTGTGGCCATTTCTATCGGTTTGTTTTTATTCTGGCGATTGCGTAATACGCCCGAATCCCTCGGTTTACCCAGCATCGGGCATTGGCGAAATGACGAATTAGAGCTTGCTCAAGAGGCGGAAGCACCAAATTTAAGCTGGCGTGAAACCTTAAACCGTTATGTATTCTTAAATAAATATATCTGGTTACTCGCATTAAGCTATACCTTGGTTTATATTGTACGTACCGCCATTAATGACTGGGGTAATATTTATCTCACCGAAAAATATCATTATGATTTGGTGTCCGCCAACAGTGCTTTAGCGGTTTTTGAAATCGGCGGTTTCTTTGGCTCTCTGGTTGCGGGTTGGGGCTCCGATCGTCTTTTCTCCAGCAATCGCGGGCCGATGGCGCTAATTTTCGCTATTGGGATTTTCTTTTCAATTACCGCTCTTTGGCTGTTACCGACAGAAAATTACATTTTGCAGACCGCACTTTTTTTCGTAGTCGGTTTTTTCGTATTCGGTCCGCAAATGTTAATAGGTATGGCGGCGGCAGAATGTTCCCATAAAAAAACACCGGGTTCAGCAACCGGCTTTGTTGGTCTGTTCGCCTATTTAGGCGCTGCCATTGCAGGCTATCCGCTGGCGCTTATTATGCAGCATTTCCACTGGACGGGCTTTTTTGTCTTCATTGCCTGTTCGGCTTCCGGTATTGCTCTGTTGCTGCTTCCGTTTTTAAAGGCGCAAAACTAATGAAAAGCTCAAGCAAGAAAGGTTTACTCATGAAAAGTTTACTGAGTTTTAAACGACTGACAAAACATTCGGTAACCACATTTATCGCCCATTATCTCTCGTTGATCATTATCTTAGCGGGCATTATTACGACCTTTTCTTTCGCTATTATGGGAAGCAACAAATCTGATGCGGAGCTAATTAATGTTGCCGGCTCCTTGCGTATGCAAAGTTACCGTTTAATCTATACGATGGAATATGAGCCGGAAAAAGTGGATATCGGTCTTCGCCAATATCGAATAAGTTTGCATTCCAATCCACTCGTGACCATTCACCATCATCTTTTAACTCCCGGCGATGTAAAACAGAGTTATTCGGATTTAGTGCGCCGTTGGCAGGAAATGGAAAATCTTGCCCGTACTAACCAACAGGAACAATATCGTAATCAAATTACCAGTTATGTGAATCAGCTGGATCAATTCGTTTACAGCCTGCAGCGTTTTGCCGAAAAGAAAGTGATTATTGCCGTGTTGGTAATTATTCTTTCTATGCTGCTGATTGTGGGGATCGCTTCTTATTTAATCTGGCATACCCATCAGGAAATTGTCAAACCGCTGAATCAACTTATGCGTGCCAGCACACAGATTGAAATGCGCCAGTTTCAGCATATTCTTTTAGATACCAAGCGTGACGACGAGCTAGGACGTCTGGCGAAATCCTTTACCCACATGTCTAACGAGTTACATAAACTCTATGCCAACTTAGAAGAAAAGGTTACGGAAAAAACGCAAAAAATCAATCAGGTCAATCGATCGCTAGCCATGCTTTATTATTGTTCGCAGGAATTAAGTGCCAGCGACCTTAACCGTAACAAACTGCTGCATGTTTTAAAACACGTAATGGCGACGGAACATTTGCGCGCTTTTGAGTTGGATCTGATTGAATTGCGCCAATGGAATATTACTTTAGGCGAACCTTCAGCGGCGCTAAGTTGGCAGGAACAAACCATTGGTTCGGAAGATAACAAGCTAGGCAGTCTTCGTTGGCAGGCAGGCTTGCCTTGTCCGGATACGAGAACCATGGAAAACATCGCACAACTTTTAGGCAGAACCCTTTATTTCAACCAAACACAACGCCAGCAACAACAATTATTACTGATGGAAGAACGTTCCATTATTGCCCGGGAACTGCATGATTCGCTGGCGCAAGTATTGGCTTTTTTACAAATTCAGCTGACCCTGTTAAAACACAACTTAAATAAAGACGACGATAAAGCAAAACGGCAAAGCTTACTGATTATTAAAGACTTCGAACAGGCGTTAAGCGACGGTTACATTCAGTTACGCGAATTATTAGCCACTTTTCGCTTGACGGTACAAGAAGCTAATTTAAAATTAGCTCTTGAGCAAGTTGTTGACTCTTTACGTAATCAAACCGATATTCAAATGACCGTCGATTGTTCATTACCGTCGCAGACCTTTAATCCTCAGCAACTCATTCATGCATTGCAAATTGTTCGCGAATCAACCCTCAATGCAATTAAACACTCAAAAGCCGATTTGATTGAAGTGATCGCCCATACAAATGAAGAAGGGGAGCAGGAATTAATAGTGCGTGATAACGGCGTGGGTATCGCCAGTCTGAACGAACCGGACGGCCATTACGGTTTGAATATCATGCAAGAACGCAGCCAGCAATTAAATGCCAAATTAACCATTAGTAACCGGGCGACCGGTGGTACTGAAGTCAAAATTACACTACCAAATACTTTAGCCTAACGAATAACATGATTATCAGAATAGCAAAAAAACAGGATTATCCGCAAATCATTGATATTTATAACCAAGCCATCCCGAGTCGCAGAATTACGGCGGATTTAGAGCCGGTAACAATGGAAAGCCGCAAAGACTGGTTTGAATTTCATCTGCATAGCGAACGGCACCCGATTTGGGTACTGGAAAACAGCATTATTAAAAATAATCAGGAAGAAAAGCAAATTTTAGGCTGGTGCACGTTTTCGCCATTTTATCCCCGTGCGGCGTTCGATAACACGGTAGAAATCAGTATCTATTTAGATAATAAAGCGAAAGGAAACGGATACGGCTCCAAAATTCTACAATTCATGAAAGAGCAAATGATGTGCCGTGACATCAATACTTTAATGGCTTATGTGATCGAAGAAAACAATATAAGCAGAAAAGCTTTTGAAAAACAAGGGTTTAAACTTTGGGGGCGTTATCCTAATATTGCCAACATGGGCGATTGTTATCAAACCTTTTTGATGTATGGTTACCAAAGCGGAATTAAAAATTCATAACTTTTTTATGTTTAACCCGTATTCGGAAAAATTTTCCAAATTTTGACCACACTTTTAAGCCCGATACCCCCAAAGTAAAGGGCTTAAATTTTAAGGATAATTAACGGTATTTATCCAGCCATTTGTAATATTTTACGCCGATTTTGGTGGCGAGATTTTTCACAATTCGACCGCCATAAACCGACGGGCTTTTGAGACTCTCGAAAATGGCGAATCGTTCGTCATCGCCTTCAATGACTTCCGCAATCAAGCGACCCGCCAAACCGGTTAACGCCACTCCATGCCCCGAATAACCGTGGGCATAAAAAACATTGGAGGCAATACGCCCTAAACAAGGCTTCGCATTAATGGTCATGTCGATAGGCCCCGCCCAGCCATAATCAATTTTCACATTCTCCAATTGAGGAAAAACATGCAGCATATTGTTACGCATTACCTGCACCATATCTTTATTGGAACTCGAATCGCTACCGAATAACAGGCGGTTATCCGCACTTAAACGATAATAATCCAATAATAAATTGTTGTCGCAAACGGACATTCCATTGTTAATCACCGCATTTGCCGTTTCCTGATCCAAGGGTTCCGTGACGATAATAAAGCTGTCTATCGGCAAAATTTTACGCGCCGTGCCGCGCTGAATACGTTTAGGCAGACTCGTCACATAAGCATTGGTGGCTAATACCACATTTTCTGCAGTCACCGAACCTTCGGCGGTTTCCGCTATAACTTTGCTTTTTCCTACATCTAAATCTATTACCGGTGATTGTTCAAAAATCCGTACGCCTAAGTCCAGACAGGCTTTTGCCAAACCTAAACAATAGTTTAACGGGTGAAGATGGCCGGAATTACCGTCATATAAACCGCCTACATAAATATCACTACCTAGATATTGTTTGAGTTCCGCTTTATTCCATAATTGCATATAGTCGTAAGCAAAAATCTCGCGACTTGTTTGTTCAATTGTGACGAGATCATCCATGCGACGATGATTCAACGCAAGGGTAGCGTAACCTTTTCGCCAATCGCACTGAATATTGTATTTGGCTATACGCTGCTCAATGATATCAATGGCTTCCAGGGACATTTCCCATAATTTACGCGCCTTTTCCAACCCCATATCATCAATGTATGCGTCCATACCGTCTTCGAAACCGTTAATTGCCTGCCCGCCGTTACGCCCCGAGGCACCAAACCCAATTCGCGCTCCTTCCAGTACAATCACGCTTTTTCCCCGTTCAGCCAGTTCAAGCGCTGCGGAAAGACCGCCGAATCCGGCTCCCACCACACATACATCGGCGGATTGGCTGCCCGTTAGCGTCGGTTGGGTAAAATCCTGGTTTCGAGTGTCGTAATAATAAGTTTTGATATGTTCTTGATAAGAAAATTTCAGCATAACCGGTTCTTTTAATAACAGCCGCCGTTTATTTTCATCAACAACGGCAACGAAATTTAATTGAAGGAAATCTTACTCCGCCGTACTAAGATGTCAACGGATAAGCGGAAAACGGAACATAACCGGTTAAAATGTGATATAGTTTAAAGAGGTTTTACTCTGGGTCGGTAAAAATCCGATACATCCATGTTTTAGAGAACAGAGAGTAGGAGAAATTTTCGATTTTATTATGCTCAATCCCTAAAAAGATTGTTCTCCCTTTCGGGTTGTTGGAAAACGCCAACATTCAAAAAGTAGCACTTTTGTAACCGCACTTTTGAGGTATTTAAATGAAAAAACATTTCACCCGCTCCATCCAAACATTGCTTGTAACGGCAACCGCATTCTTCTCAACCGCTTCATTTGCAGCGCCCAAACAGTTGTATATCTACAACTGGACCGATTACATTCCTTCGGATTTAATTTCTAAATTTACTAGAGAAACCGGCATTAAGGTGAATTATTCCACCTTCGAAAGCAATGAAGAAATGTTTTCCAAATTGAAATTAACCATTAATAAACCGGGCTATGACCTTGTTTTTCCGTCGAGTTATTACATCAGCAAGATGGTGAAAGAAAATATGCTAACCCCCATCAATCACAGTAAATTGACGAATTTAAAACAAATCCCGTCTAATTTATTGAATAAAGATTTTGACCCGGCAAATAAATTTTCTTTGCCTTATGTTTACGGTTTAACAGGAATTGGCATTAATACCTCTTTCGTAAATCCTGACGAAGTCACCGGTTGGGGCGATTTATGGAAAGAAAAATTCAAAGGCAAAGTGTTATTAACCGCCGATTCCCGGGAAGTATTCCATATTGCACTATTATTAGACGGAAAATCACCAAACACTCAAAATGAAGAAGAAATCCGTAACGCCTACCAACGTTTAACAAAAATACTGCCAAATGTAGCGGCATTTAACTCCGATACACCGGAACTACCATACATTCAGGGCGAAGTAGAACTCGGTATGATTTGGAACGGTTCGGCTTATATGGCGGAAAAAGAAAATCCGGCTATTAAATTTATTTATCCGAAAGAAGGCGCCATTTTCTGGATGGATAATTATGCGATTCCTAAAAATGCCCGCAACATAGAGGGAGCCCATAAATTTATCGACTTTATGCTTCGTCCGGAACACGCCAAAATCATTATCGAACGCATGGGATTTTCCATGCCTAATGAAGGTGTGAAAGTATTGCTAAAACCTGAAGACCGCGTAAACCCATTACTGTTCCCGCCGGAAGATGAAGTGAAAAAAGGCGTATTTCAGGCAGACGTAGGCGATGCAACCGACATTTATGAAAAATATTGGAATAAACTGAAAACCAACTAAACGCTTACTCACTTTAAAGCCTGATAACTTCACCAACCTTCAAAAATAACTATTTTTTTACCGCACTTTTACTTTAAAAAGAGCGGTGAAAAACAACAAGTTTTTTATTTAAATCCGTATAAGTAAAAGGTGAAGTCAACCGTCCTAAAGTAGAAAACAATTTGTTATACAGATTAAATAATTTTTGCCGATTTTCCCACGGTCTTTTCGGCTATTATTTCCGACATAAAAATAAGCCCTCTGAAAAGAGGGCTTAGGATTGAATCAAATTAACCGATTATGCTTTAGGACCGGCAGCAACTAATGCCTGACCTTCCGCCGTACCGGTATATTTTTCAAAGTTTTTCACAAAGCGACCTGCAAGATCTTGAGCTTTTTCTTCCCATTGCGCTTTATCCGCATAAGTATCGCGCGGGTCTAAGATTGCAGGGTTAACACCAGGTAATGCTTTAGGAATTGAGAAATCGAAGATTGGTAATGAACCCATTTCCGCTTTATCAATTGAGCCGTCTAAAATTGCATCAATAATACCACGCGTATCTTTAATTGAAACACGTTTGCCGGTGCCGTTCCAACCTGTATTAACAAGATACGCTTCCGCACCTGATTCTTGCATACGTTTTACTAACACTTCGGCATATTGTGTCGGATGCAAGCTTAAGAAAGCCGCACCAAAACATGCAGAGAATGTTGGTGTAGGCTCTGTAATACCGCGTTCCGTACCCGCTAATTTCGCAGTGAAACCGGATAAGAAATAGTATTTGGTTTGTTCCGGAGTTAATTTAGACACCGGCGGTAATACACCGAATGCATCGGCAGACAAGAAGATAACTTTAGTTGCCGGACCAGCTTTAGAAACAGGTTTAACGATATTTTGAATGTGATAAATCGGATAAGAAACACGTGTATTTTCTGTTTTGGAACCGTCTGCATAGTCAACGTCACCGTTATCTAAAACAACCACGTTTTCCAATAATGCGTCACGTTTGATAGCGCCATAGATATCCGGCTCGTTTTCAGCGGATAAGTTAATGGTTTTCGCGTAGCAACCACCTTCGAAGTTAAAT
This sequence comes from Basfia succiniciproducens, assembly GCF_011455875.1. Taxonomy (NCBI): domain Bacteria; kingdom Pseudomonadati; phylum Pseudomonadota; class Gammaproteobacteria; order Pasteurellales; family Pasteurellaceae; genus Basfia; species Basfia succiniciproducens. The sequence goes on from NZ_CP015031.1 coordinate 1,814,322, forward strand.
ACGCCTTCATCGTCCCAACCGTGTTCGTCATCACCGATTAGTTGACGTTTAGGATCTGTTGATAATGTCGTTTTACCTGTGCCTGACAAACCGAAGAAAATTGCGGTATCGCCGTCTTTACCAACGTTTGCGGAACAGTGCATTGATGCAATACCACGAAGCGGTAAGAAGTAGTTCATCATTGAGAACATACCTTTTTTCATTTCACCGCCGTACCAAGTACCGCCGATTAATTGAACGCCTTCTGTAATGTTGAACGCAACGAAGTTTTCGGAATTTAACCCTTGTTCTTTCCAGTTAGGATTTGTACATTTTGCACCGTTCATTACCACGAAATCAGGTTTGAAACCTTTTAATTCTTCCGCTGAAGGACGGATAAACATATTTGTTACAAAATGCGCCTGCCATGCAACTTCAGTAACCACACGAACAGCTAAACGCGTATCTTTATTCGCGCCGCAGAATGCGTCAACAACAAATAAACGTTTACCGGAAAGTTGATCGGCAACCAAACCTTTCAAACTGTTCCAGGTATCTTGGCTCATTGGTTTGTTATCGTTTTTAACTTTTTCGCTGGTCCACCATACGGTATCTTTAGTTTTGTCGTCTAAAACGATATATTTATCTTTCGGAGAACGACCGGTGAAAATACCGGTATTTACAGCAACCGCTCCTTGATTAGTCACAGTACCTTTTTCATAACCTTCTAAACCTGGTTTGGTTTCTTCCGCAAAAAGAAGTTCATAACTCGGGTTATACACAACTTCTTGTACATCATGAATACCTAAAGCACCAAGTTCTTGAGTTAATTGATTAAGATCTGTCATACATCACCTCATAAAATAAATTAAAAATAATAAAAACTAATGTTTCGCATTATAGGACAAAAGATACCTAAAAAATGTTATCTAGATCAAATTATTGGAAAATATATGAAAATAATTTTTGTTTAAAAAGTGAACGATATTGGTATTTTTCATAAAAATCAATATATTGTTATCCGTCACTATTTATGTAATAATTAATACATAAATAATTAAGATAACTCTAAAACATGGAACAGAAATTATCACCGAAGCAAAAAGGTAGACCTAGAACTTTTGATAGAGAAAAAGCGTTAGAATCGGCGCTTTTTGTTTTTTGGAATCAAGGTTATACAAATACCTCGATTGCGGATTTATGTAATGCAATTAACATAAATCCGCCAAGTTTATATGCTGCCTTTGGTAATAAATCACAATTTTTTATTGAAATATTAGATTACTATCGTCGGGTTTATTGGGATGTTATCTATGCCAAAATGGATGTTGAAAAAGATATTCATCGGGCGATTCATATATTCTTCCGGGACTCTGTTAACGTAGTGACAGTAGCAAATACGCCCGGCGGCTGTTTAAGTGCTGTTGCTACATTAAATTTATCGGCGGAAGAAACTAAAATTCAACAACACATGAAACAGTTAAAGTCCGATATTTTAAAACGTTTTGAGAACCGCTTGAAACGAGCGATTGTGGATAAACAATTACCGTCGCAAACCGATATTCCAGCATTAGCGCTAGCTTTACAAACTTATTTATATGGTATTGCCATACAAGCTCAAGCCGGTACAAGTAAAGATGATTTATTAAAAGTGGCATCGAAAGCCGGCTTATTACTCCCTAAATTAATTTAACAAGGAAATCCTTTATGAATCCTATTTTCAGTCCATTATTTCAACCTTACACCTTAAATAACGGTGTAGAAATTAAAAACCGCTTAGTGGTTGCCCCGATGACCCACTTCGGTTCAAATACGGACGGTACATTGGGCGAGCAAGAACATCGCTTTATATCAAATCGTGCCGGTGACATGGGAATGTTTATTCTTGCCGCAACCTTAGTCCAAAATGGCGGTAAAGCATTCCACGGTCAACCGGAAGCTATTCACACAAGCCAATTACCAAGTTTGAAAGCCACTGCGGATATTATTAAAGCGCAAGGTGCAAAAGCAATTTTACAAATTCATCACGGTGGTAAACAGGCAATTACCGAATTATTAAACGGCAAAGATAAAATTTCAGCCAGCGCCGACGAAGAATCCGGTACTCGAGCCGCAACTATTGAAGAAATCCACACTTTAATTGACGCTTTCGGCAATGCTGCAGATCTTGCCATTCAAGCAGGTTTTGACGGTGTAGAAATTCACGGCGCAAACAATTACCTAATTCAGCAATTCTACTCGGGTCATTCAAATCGCCGTACCGATGAATGGGGCGGTTCGCGTGAAAATCGTATGCGTTTCCCGTTAGCGGTAATTGATGCGGTAATTGCGGCTAAAATAAAGCATCAACGTGACGATTTTATTATCGGCTATCGTTTTTCTCCGGAAGAACCTGAAGAATTAGGTTTAACTATGGAAGATACCCTTGCATTAGTTGATGTCTTAAAAGAAAAACCGTTACAATATTTACACATATCACTTTGGGATTTCTACAAAAAAGCCCGTCGAGGTGCAGATTCCAACACGGCTCGTTTACAGTTGGTACATGAACGTATCGGCGGAAAATTGCCGCTAATTGGTGTGGGTAACTTATTTACCGCCCAGCAAATTTTAGAAGCTTATCAAACCGGTTGGGCTGAATTCATTGCCTTGGGTAAAACCGTAATGGTTAACCCGAAAATCGCTACTATGATCTTAAACGGACAGGAAAATCAATTAATTACAGAAGTGGATGAAAATCAAGTGGATCATTATGGTTTCCCGGACTTCCTATGGAATGCAACCATGAGTGCCACACAGGCATGGTTGCCACCGGTAAAAGGAAAACCTTGGAGTCCATTAGATATTTAATTAAATAAAAGTGCGGTAAAATTTTCGGATTTTTCATCTGATCACAGATCTACAGGAATAAACTTGTATAAACGAGCATAGTTATATAATTACTGTATGCTAAACTTTATATCTGGTTGTAATAAAAATGAGAGTTCCCTAGCGGAAACTCTCATTTTTTACAACAAGTTGTTAGTTAGTTGTAACCAAATTTATGGTCTTATTAAATACTTAAATTAAACATTCATGTTTAATTTCTCTAAAACCGGCTTCAACTAATTTTCTGTTCAAAACTAATAAAGCACTCTTTTTTTCGGATTTAGTTAATAAACTTACATGCTTATTTTTCAATGCCGCTTGAAATAGCCAAAATAACTCAACATTAACCGAAAACCCGTGAACTTTTAATTTTACAAAACAATTAGAAATTCCTGCTGATTTAAATTCTTTGACATTATTAATCCCTATTTTTGCCAATAACCTTTCATGCTTAATGGATAAATTGGGTAACTCCTTTATTCTTTCTTTTTTAGCAATATTTAAATCTAAAATTTTTCTTTGCTGCTGTTTAATAGATAAAATTACTAAAGTTTTAAATTCTTCTTCATTATCAACCAAAGCTCTAGGTAAACGATAATAACTTGAAATTGCTAAATTGGTATTTTTGTTGAATATATCCCAGGATACAGCTCCAAGCTTCTCCACATATTCTACAAGCTGGTTTTCAGCTTTTAAAAAGAAATTGTCATCTATAACAATACCAAACATTACTTTTCTATAAAACAGACCATATCCTACAAACAGATGTTTAGCGGTCACTTCATTTTCAAGAAAACTATTCAGAATGGTTCTTATCCATTGTGTATCTTTGTTTGTTCTATTCATAACTCGATTATTTCCTTTAATCTGTTGATAAAAAAGATAAAAAAGATAGTGATTTTGATTTAGGTTTATTACCTGAATAGAGTTATACCATAAACTTATAAAAATAGTGTAGTTTTACGTTTAATTTTGCGATCCGTATCGCAAAATTAAAATTTATTTAGGTAAATCCTGAAAAAAATTGATCATAAAATGATCAATTAATACATTAAATTTTTTAGCGTTTTGGTATCTTGCATAAAAGGCAGGAAATATTTTTTATATTTTTTTAAACACATTGACTATTTTATAAAAATTCTGCGCGGAATATTAGTCTCCCGAGAAAATTTTAAACCGTTTGAAATAAGAGAAAAAGCAATATTTTATTGGTACTGTTATCTATCGGGAAATTTATGCGGGACTAGCAGAATTATTTGATGAAAAAGGGCTTATCACATAGCTCAACAAAAGTAATGCGAAAATTGCGGCATCATAAGTTAGAGAGAAGTGGAAAGATTTCGATTAATCACTACTTACGAATATCACTCATAAAGTGATGCTCAAGAACATTTAGATGATTGGAAAGCGGACAGGATAGCAGGTATACCTATTGCTTACCTTAATTAAGTTGTTTTTTGATAGCCAAAATTACATAAAAAGTGCGGTAAATTTTCCTACAGTTTTGCGCCTACGCGCGTCAATGGCGGTGATGACGCGCCGGTTCAGTTAGTAGGTATGGGTGTGAGCACAAGCACAAAAAAAAGCCCTCATCTCTCGATGGGGGCCTCTCTTCATAACAACCTGGCGGTGACCTACTCTCACATGGGGATACCCCACACTACCATCGGCATAACAGCGTTTCACTTCTGAGTTCGGCATGGATTCAGGTGGGACCACTGCACTATCGCCGCCAGGATAATTCCGTTTCAGATACTGACCGCGGATTCTTCTCTCCGCTATCACTAGCCTACTTCTAGTCTTCTACTCTTCTATTCTCTAAAATTAAAAACAAGCCGATTCCCTGACTACTTACTTATTCCGTAATAACTTTCACTACCAAAAACACTTGAGCGTTGTATGGCTAAGCCTCTCGGGCAATTAGTACCGGTTAGCTCAACGTCTCGCAACGCTTACACACCCGGCCTATCTACGTCGTCGTCTCCAACAACCCTTACAGTATTAAATACTGGGAGAACTCATCTCGAGGCAAGTTTCGTGCTTAGATGCTTTCAGCACTTATCTCTTCCGCATGTAGCTACCCGGCAATGCGTCTGGCGACACAACCGGAACACCAGTGATGCGTCCACTCCGGTCCTCTCGTACTAGGAGCAGTCCCTCTCAATTCTCCAACGCCCACGGCAGATAGGGACCAAACTGTCTCACGACGTTTTAAACCCAGCTCGCGTACCACTTTAAATGGCGAACAGCCATACCCTTGGGACCTACTTCAGCCCCAGGATGTGATGAGCCGACATCGAGGTGCCAAACACCGCCGTCGATATGAACTCTTGGGCGGTATCAGCCTGTTATCCCCGGAGTACCTTTTATCCGTTGAGCGATGGCCCTTCCATTCAGAACCACCGGATCACTATGACCTGCTTTCGCACCTGCTCGACTTGTCCGTCTCGCAGTTAAGCTTGCTTATACCATTGCACTAACCTGACGATGTCCGACCGTCATTAGCAAACCTTCGTGCTCCTCCGTTACTCTTTGGGAGGAGACCGCCCCAGTCAAACTACCCACCAGACACTGTCCGAGTACCCGTTCCAGGCACTTCGTTAGAACATCAAACGTTAAAGGGTGGTATTTCAAGGATGGCTCCACGATAACTGGCGTTACCGCTTCAAAGCCTCCCACCTATCCTACACATCAAAATTCAAGGTTCAGTGTCAAGCTATAGTAAAGGTTCACGGGGTCTTTCCGTCTAGCCGCGGGTACACCGCATCTTCACGGCGATTTCAATTTCACTGAGTCTCGGGTGGAGACAGCCTGGCCATCATTATGCCATTCGTGCAGGTCGGAACTTACCCGACAAGGAATTTCGCTACCTTAGGACCGTTATAGTTACGGCCGCCGTTTACTGGGGCTTCGATCAGGCGCTTCTCTTGCGATAACGCCATCAATTAACCTTCCAGCACCGGGCAGGCATCACACCCTATACGTCCACTTTCGTGTTTGCAGAGTGCTGTGTTTTTAATAAACAGTTGCAGCCAGCTGGTATCTTCGACCGGTTCAACCTTCAAGGGTATACCTCTACAATCTACGCCGGCGCACCTTCTCCCGAAGTTACGGTGCTATTTTGCCTAGTTCCTTCACCCGAGTTCTCTCAAGCGCCTGAGTATTCTCTACCTGACCACCTGTGTCGGTTTATAGTACGGTTTATTATAATCTGACGCTTAGTGGCTTTTCCTGGAAGTGTGGTATCGGTTACTTCGGCACCTTAGCGCCTCGTCATCATCTCTCGGTGTTGATAAGCGTCCGGATTTGCCTAAACGCTCCACCTACCAACTTAAACGACCATTTCCAACAGGTCGATAACCTAACCTACTCCGTCCCCACATCGCAATTATAACAAGTACGGGAATATTAACCCGTTTCCCATCGACTACGCTCTTCAGCCTCGCCTTAGGGGCCGACTCACCCTGCCCCGATTAACGTTGGACAGGAACCCTTGGTCTTCCGGCGAACGGGTTTTTCACCCGTTTTATCGTTACTTATGTCAGCATTCGCACTCGTGATACGTCCAGCAGCCCTCTCGAACCACCTTCTTCCGCTTACACGACGCTCCCCTACCCAACAGTGTTTCCACTGATGCCGCAGCTTCGGTGCTATATTTGAGCCCCGTTACATCTTCCGCGCAGGCCGACTCGACTAGTGAGCTATTACGCTTTCTTTAAATGATGGCTGCTTCTAAGCCAACATCCTAGCTGTCTAAGCCTTCCCACTTCGTTTCCCACTTAATATAAACTTTGGGACCTTAGCTGGCGGTCTGGGTTGTTTCCCTCTCCACGACGAACGTTAGCACCCGCCGTGTGTCTCCTATGCATTACTCTTCGGTATTCGCAGTTTGCATCGGGTTGGTAAGCCGGGATGGCCCCCTAGCCGAAACAGTGCTCTACCCCCGAAGGTATTCACATAAGGCTCTACCTAAATAGATTTCGGGGAGAACCAGCTATCTCCCGGTTTGATTGGCCTTTCACCCCCAGCCACAGGTCATCCGCTAATTTTTCAACATTAGTCGGTTCGGTCCTCCAGTTAGTGTTACCCAACCTTCAACCTGCCCATGGCTAGATCACCGGGTTTCGGGTCTATATCATGCAACTCGACGCCCAGTTAAGACTCGGTTTCCCTTCGGCTCCCCTATTCGGTTAACCTCGCTACATAATATAAGTCGCTGACCCATTATACAAAAGGTACGCAGTCACCCTCGCGGGCTCCCACTGCTTGTACGTACAAGGTTTCAGGTTCTATTTCACTCCCCTCACCGGGGTTCTTTTCGCCTTTCCTTCACAGTACTGGTTCACTATCGGTCAATCAGGAGTATTTAGCCTTGGAGGATGGTCCCCCCTTCTTCAAACAGGATTTCTCGTGTCCCGCCCTACTTCTCGCAAGCTCAGTACCACACAATGATTTTCAAGTACGGGGCTATCACCCTGTGCCGCCCGGCTTCCCAGCCGGTTCCTCTAATCCTCATGCTATCACTTGCAGGCTCTTACGCTTTCGCTCGCCGCTACTTACGTAATCTCGGTTGATTTCTTTTCCTCGGGGTACTTAGATGTTTCAGTTCTCCCGGTTTGCCTCAATAACCTATGGATTCGGTTATTGATAGTAGATTCTTCATCTACTGGGTTTCCCCATTCGGATATCTTGGGTTAGACGCTTCTTATCAACTCACCCAAGCTTTTCGCAGATTAGCACGTCCTTCTTCGCCTCTGATTGCCAAGGCATCCACCTTGTACGCTTAGTCACTTAACCATACAACCTCAAGTATTCTTATACCTGTGTCGTTCGTTATTACTAAACACTTGACCGCTTTTGCTCGGCCAAGATTTTTTTATACTCAGACTTTCTTTTCAGAAAATCTCTCAGTTTTTCAGCTTGTTTCCAATTTTTTAAAGAACAAAAAGATAACGCCTTTCGGCTATCATCATGACTAAATAAACAAAGTCCGGTCAATTCCGGCAAGAACATTGCCTGACCCTCGATTCACTTAGTCATGATGATTGGTGGAGATAAGCGGGATCGAACCGCTGACCTCCTGCGTGCAAGGCAGGCGCTCTCCCAGCTGAGCTATATCCCCAATCCGTTTGCACCTTACAGTGCAACCTTTCCTTTTAGCTTTCACTCGTCCAGCCGGCCTCGCCGCGCTTGAGTGGTGGGTCTGAGTGGACTTGAACCACCGACCTCACCCTTATCAGGGGTGCGCTCTAACCACCTGAGCTACAGACCCAAAAGGATGTTGGTTTGTCTCTTTCTATCAAACAATCTGTGTGAACACTTGCCAGTCGCCTAAAACTTAGTAAGGAGGTGATCCAACCGCAGGTTCCCCTACGGTTACCTTGTTACGACTTCACCCCAGTCATGAATCATACCGTGGTAAACGCCCCCCCGAAGGTTAAGCTATCTACTTCTGGTACAACCCACTCCCATGGTGTGACGGGCGGTGTGTACAAGGCCCGGGAACGTATTCACCGCAACATTCTGATTTGCGATTACTAGCGATTCCGACTTCATGGAGTCGAGTTGCAGACTCCAATCCGGACTACGATGCACTTTCTGAGATTCGCTCTACCTCGCGGTATCGCCGCCCTCTGTATGCACCATTGTAGCACGTGTGTAGCCCTACTCGTAAGGGCCATGATGACTTGACGTCATCCCCACCTTCCTCCGGTTTGTCACCGGCAGTCTCCTTTGAGTTCCCATCTTTACATGCTGGCAACAAAGGATAAGGGTTGCGCTCGTTGCGGGACTTAACCCAACATTTCACAACACGAGCTGACGACAGCCATGCAGCACCTGTCTCAGAGCTCCCGAAGGCACTCCCGTATCTCTACAGGATTCTCTGGATGTCAAGAGTAGGTAAGGTTCTTCGCGTTGCATCGAATTAAACCACATGCTCCACCGCTTGTGCGGGCCCCCGTCAATTCATTTGAGTTTTAACCTTGCGGCCGTACTCCCCAGGCGGTCGATTTATCACGTTAGCTACGAGCACCAGGCCTAAAGCCCAATCCCCAAATCGACAGCGTTTACCGCGTGGACTACCAGGGTATCTAATCCTGTTTGCTCCCCACGCTTTCGCATATGAGCGTCAGTATCTTCCCAAGGGGCTGCCTTCGCCTTCGGTATTCCTCCACATCTCTACGCATTTCACCGCTACACGTGGAATTCTACCCCTCCCTAAAGTACTCTAGACTCCCAGTCTGAAATGCAATTCCCAGGTTAAGCCCGGGGCTTTCACATCTCACTTAAAAGTCCGCCTGCATGCCCTTTACGCCCAGTTATTCCGATTAACGCTCGCACCCTCCGTATTACCGCGGCTGCTGGCACGGAGTTAGCCGGTGCTTCTTCTGTGATTAACGTCAATTGCTTGTCCTATTAAAACAAACACCTTCCTCGTCACCGAAAGAACTTTACAACCCGAAGGCCTTCTTCATTCACGCGGCATGGCTGCATCAGGGTTCCCCCCATTGTGCAATATTCCCCACTGCTGCCTCCCGTAGGAGTCTGGACCGTGTCTCAGTTCCAGTGTGGCTGGTCATCCTCTCAGACCAGCTAGAGATCGTCGGCTTGGTAGGCCTTTACCCCACCAACTACCTAATCCCACTTGGGCTCATCTTATGGCGGGTGGCCCGAAAGTCCCACCCTTTAATCCGAAGATATTACGCGGTATTAGCGACAGTTTCCCGTCGTTATCCCCCTCCATAAGCCAGATCCCCAAGCATTACTCACCCGTCCGCCACTCGTCGGCAAAGAAAGCAAGCTTTCCTCCCGCTACCGTTCGACTTGCATGTGTTAAGCCTGCCGCCAGCGTTCAATCTGAGCCATGATCAAACTCTTCAATTTAAAAAGTTCAATCACTCAAAATACTGACTATAAATCATTAATTAAATTAACTTTGTTCAGCACTCTAAGTCTTGTTTAAATTTTTTGTTTAAACGAATCTTTCAAGTGCCCACACAGATTGTCTGATAAGTTGTTAAAGAGCAAAAAAGAACGACGCACCGGATTGTTGTTAGTTTTCACAACGGTGCGTCGTTGTGTGAGGCGTATTATAGGGATTTCGACTCCCTTTGCAAGCTTTTTTTGTCAAAAAATTTAAATTTTTAACTATTAGCTGAAAACTTCAGCAATTCTTTTATTTTTCAGTCAAAAAAACATCAAAAAACAAACCGCACTTTAAAAGTGCGGTCTGAATTTCCTGATTTTTTTATTCCTTTGGTAAACGCAAAACTGCAAGCGCAAGCCCGCCCCAGATAACGATTAAGGAAATAATCATCATAATAATTGCTGTCGTACTCATTTTATTCCCCCGAAACCTGAACTTCGTTTTTCCATTTTAAGCGTGAAAGCAGCACGGCGACGATAACCAGCATAACAGCCATTCCCCAACCAAAGCTGTTAACAAACCAACTAGGGTAGCCTTCATATCCTTCGGCGAATACTTTCGCGCCTTCGCTGAATAGCATAAATGCCAGAATACCCGTTGTGATAACGATACATAAGCGCCAAATAAAACCGACTTTAAAGGAAGAGGTTTCATTTAGGTGATCGCCCAGTAAACCTAATTTTTCATTGGCAACAATCGCAATTAACGAAACAAAGGCGACCGCGACAATACCGAAATAGTTGACGAATTTATCCATCACATCAAGCATCGGCAGACCTGTTGTTGTGCCGAATAATAGGGTTGAAACGATCATCATCGGTACACCCACAATAAATGTCACTTTAGCCCGACGAATTCGAAGTTTGTCCTGTACTGCCGAAATAATAACTTCGATTACCGAAATAAATGAAGTTAACGCGGCAAAAGTTAAAGAACCGAAGAATAACACGCCAAGAATCTGACCGAACGGCGCTTCGTTAATAATAGTAGGGAAAGCAAAGAACGCTAAACCGATACCGCCTTTCGCCACTTCGCTCACTTCGTGTCCGGATGCCGCAGCCATAAAACCAAGTGCCGCAAATACGCCAATGCCAGCCAATAATTCAAAGCTACTGTTAGCAAAACCGACTACTAAGCCCGAACCGGTCAAATCAAATTCTTTCTTTAAATAAGAAGCATAAGTGATCATAATCCCGAAACAGATTGATAACGAGAAGAAGATTTGCCCGTAAGCCGCAATCCAAACGCTCGGGTTGGAGAGTTTTGACCAGTCCGGTGTAAATAGCGCATCTAAACCTTTTGCCGCGCCCGGTAAAAATAAGGATGAGATCACTAAAATTAAGAACATAATGACTAAAACAGGCATTAAAATCGAGGATGTTCTGGCAATTCCTTTTTGCACGCCTAAAGCCAGCACGCCAAGCGCTACCAGCCATACGGCGATTAACGGACCGACTACCATTCCCACGAATTCTAAACTAACACCTTGTGTAATATCGCCCATTTTCAGAAATTCGCCGATAAAGAAATCGATAGGCTTGTCACCCCACGCCATAGTAAATGAGAAATAGGTGTAAGTTGCCGCCCAACCTAAAACTACTGCGTAATACAGGCCAATGATAACATTCACCATCACCTGCCACCAACCGAAAGCTTCAAAATGTTTACTGAAACGGCGGTAAGATAAAGGCGCACCGCCGCGATGGCGATGACCAATAGCATAATCAAGGAATAATAATGGAATACCCGCTGTTAATAAGGCGATTAAGTAAGGAATAATAAAGGCGCCGCCGCCGTTTTCATAAGTGGTATATGGAAAACGCCAAATGTTTCCAAGACCGACAGCCGAACCGATTGCGGCAAAAATAAAGGCGCGACGCCCCGAAAATGTTTCACGTGTAGAATTTGACTTTGTCATTCTCACAGCCCTTTTAATTTAAAATTTGAATAATATGAAAATGGAAATATAAACCAATCTATCATCTAGTCAATAGCATAATCGGGCTAATTTTTTATAAAATGAATTATTTTTATTTATTTTTTATAATTTTTATAGTTTTTTATTTTAAATAAAACAAAAAATGTAGAGATTAAATCTAATTTAATAAAAACTTTAATTTATAGCTCTAAATCGAACAATAATTACGGAATAAAATACTGGAAAGAAATTTTATTGGAATTTCACCGTCCTCCGCCTAAAATAACAGCAAAAAAGGAACATTTTTATGCGGAAACAACTTTATATTACCCATGGTTACACGGCAAATTCGCAGTCCCACTGGTTTCAATGGTTAAAAAATCAGCTTATTCCTCATCAAATCCATACGAATATTTTTGATATGCCAGATTCATCTAAGCCGAATCTGCAAATTTGGTTGGCTCACCATCAAACGTATATCAACCAATGTGATGAAAATACGGTGTTTATCGGGCACAGCTTAGGCTGTATCGCTACCTTGCGCTATTTGCAGCGGCAAAAAAAGAAAATTAAAGGTTTGATCCTGGTGGCCGGTTTTGATGAGCCTTTAGACAATCTGCCCGAGCTCACATCTTTTACCCTGCAACGGATTTATTACCCGGAATTAATCGCCAATATTCCGCAACGTATTGTGATTGGCTCCTCCAATGATGAAGTGGTCGCCCCCAAATACACGCAAAAATTAGCGGCAAATTTACAAGCCTCTTATTTAACTGTAGAAAATGCCGGGCATTTTCTGGCCCGCCAGGGTTTTACAGAATTTCCTTTGCTATTAAAAGAATGCTTAAATATATTTAACGGCTAATTTTTACAAAGTGCGGTCGAAAATCGGGAATTTTTATTAAGAATATCAGGCAATCTTCCTCATTATAAAAATTTTCATTTTTTAACCGCACTTTTTTGCTTAATTTTCTACCTCAAAAGCGTGATCAAGATCATGTTTTTATATTATTCCAATTGCTAATAATTTTAATCAGAATAAACTTAGTTCTACCAGCAAACGTTTGCTTTTTTTTGAAATGCAAGCTGAAACGTTTTACCTAAAAAATTCCTCATGATTAATCGAATGGAGATGCAAAAATGACCCATCTTATCGTTGCGACGCATGGTAAATTTTCACAAGAAATCGTCAACTCAGCGGCGATGGTTTTCGGTGAAGATGAAAACACCCATGTCGTTACTTTCCTTCCCGGTGAAGGCGGTGACGATTTAGTCGCGAAATATAAAGCTATTATCGCTACTTTGCCTGAAAACGAACCCGTACTATTCCTTGTGGATTTATTCGGCGGCAGCCCTTATAACGCCGCCGCCCGCGTTGCCGCAGAATATGAAAATTCGGATATCGTAACCGGTATCAGCTTACCGATGTTATTAGAAGTATTGGATGCTAAAGACGGCGCAAGCCTGCCGGAATTAGTCGAAACGGCGAAAGAAGTGGGCTTGGCTGCGGTAAAATCTTTTCGTCAGCCAAAAGAAGAGACGAAACCGGCGGTAAAAGCCGAAGTCGCACCGGCGGCGGCACCCGCACCTCGAGATCCGAACTTAAAAGGCAATATGAATATTTCATTATTGCGTATCGACAGCCGTCTGATCCACGGACAGGTAATGACCTCATGGGCGAAAGCGGTGAAATGCGAGGCTATTTTTGCCATTAGCGACGAAGTTGCCAATGACGCTATCCGCCGCGAATTACTGCTGCAAATCGTGCCTGAACATTTGAAAGGCTATGTCATCACCGTAGATAAAGCGATCAAAGTATGGCACAACCCAAAATATGCGGGCAAAAACATCATTTGGTTGGTTACCAATCCTTCCGATATCGTGCGCTTGATTGAAGGCGGTGTAAAAATTCGAAATGTGAATGTGGGCGGGATGACCTTTAATGAAGGGGATCAATTAATCTCACAAGCCGTCGCAATTAACCAAACCGACCTGGCTGCATTCTACAAATTATTGGAGTTAGGCGTGGATATGTCGCTTCAACAAGTTGCGGCGAATAAAAAGGAACCACTTGATAAAAAACGTCTTGATGAAATTAAGTTCTAATTAAAAGGAAAACACTATGACTACAATGGAAATTATCCTTGTAACCCTTGTCGCCGCAATTTGCGGTATGGGTTCCGTTCTTGACGAACGTCAAACGCACCGTCCGTTAGTGGCTTGTACATTAATCGGTTTGGTTTTAGGCGACCTGCAAACCGGTATTATTGTAGGCGGTACGCTTGAAATGCTGGCGCTGGGCTGGATGAACGTAGGTGCGGCAATGGCACCTGATGCGGCACTTGCCTCCGTTATCGCTGCAATTCTTGTAATTAAAGGTGGTCAGGATAAAGGTACGGCGATTGCCATCGCGATTCCTGTTGCGGCAGCCGGTCAGGTATTGACCATTTTCGTCCGTACATTAACCATCTTCCTACAACACAAAGCCGATGATTATGCCGCACAGGCAAACTTCCGCGGCATTGAACTTTGCCATTTTGCCGGTCTTTCATTACAAGCGCTACGTGTTGCCATTCCGACTTTAGCCGTAGCTTTAGTTGCAGGTACGGATACGGTTACCGCCGCATTACATGCTATTCCGGAAGTGGTTACCCGCGGTTTACAAATTGCCGGTGGTTTCATCGTTGTTGTTGGTTATGCGATGGTTATCAATATGATGCGTGCGGGTGCGTTAATGCCGTTCTTCTTTATCGGTTTCGTTATCGCTTCATTCTCTAACTACAACTTAGTGGGTCTTGGTATGCTAGGTGCGTGTCTCGCCTTAATTTATATCCAATTAAATCCGCGTTTCAACCAAGCGCAATTGCCGGCTTCAAGCACCTCACAAAAACAGCTTGCCGATGATGAACTTGAAGGTCTATAAGAAGGAATAACATTATGTCAGAAAATAAAAAACAATTAACCGCACGTGATATTCGCGCAACTTACTGGCGTTCAACCTTCTTATTAGGTTCATTTAACTTCGAACGTATGCAAGCTATGGGTTTCTGCGTATCCATGATCCCGACAATCAAACGTTTATACAGCCAAAAAGAAGACCAGGCGGCGGCATTAAAACGCCATCTGGAATTCTTCAATACTCAACCTTGGGTGGGTTCCGCCATTATGGGTGTGACCGCCGCTATGGAACAGGAACGAGCCAACGGTGCCACAGACATTGACGATGCGGCAATCAGCGGGGTTAAAGTCGGTCTTATGGGGCCGTTAGCCGGTGTGGGCGACCCGATTTTCTGGGGTACGTTACGTCCGGTTCTTGCCGCTCTTGGTGCGGGTCTTGCTATTAGCGGCAGCCTTCTCGGTCCATTATTATTCTTTATCGGTATCAATATCTGCCGTGCATTAACCCGTTGGTACGGTTTTAAATACGGCTACGCAAAAGGGACTGAAATTGTTTCCGATATGGGCGGCGGTCGTTTACAAAAACTGACTCAGGGAGCGTCAATCCTCGGTCTCTTTGTTATGGGGTCTTTAGTTTCCAAATGGACGAGTATTAATATTCCGTTGGAATTGTCCCGTTACCACAATGCCATGGGCGAAGAAGTAGTCACTACCGTACAAAGCGTATTAAACGATTTGTTGCCGGGCCTTGCCGCTTTGCTTCTCACTTTCTTCTGTATGTATCTATTACGTAAAAAAGTGAACGCTATGTACATTATCTTCGCGTTATTCGGCGTAGGTATTTTAGGTTATTGGTTAGGCATTTTAGCTTAATCGCAAACAACCGCATTATTAAGGGCAATCTATTCTCCAAAGATTGCCCTGTTTTTTGCCTATACTTTTTGTTAAAGTGCGGTCAAATTTTGTTAAATTTTAAGGAATATTTATGAACTTCAAAGATTTCATCAAAGCGCCGCCGGCGGAAGGCTACCTCAAAAATTCGTCTAAATTAGTGACCGCACTTTTTATTATCGCCGGCCTTTGTTATTACTTTTCCAAACAATACGGTGGTTATGCCGCGGTGATTTGTTTAGTAATTGCGTTCATGGTAATGTTCGGGCAAAAGCTTATGCTTTCTCAAATTACCAAAGATTTCAATGAGATGTATTTCGCCAAAAAGCAATTTGAAGAAACGCAAAATTTAGATTACATTCGATTCATCCAAGCTCGCGCCACACAGATTTTAGTGGATAACAAAGTATTGTCGGAAAAAGCTAAAAGGGAATTAGGTTTTTTATTGCAATATGCGGAAGGAAAGTTAAAAAAATAAAAATTCAATAAAATTTGACCGCACTTTTTCTCTAAACAGACCTTAGCGTTCCCTGAATTCTTTGGGGGTTTGACCGTATTCTTTTTTGAATACCGCATAAAAATATTGCAATGAGGGATAACCGCAAATATCCGAAATCTCCTGGATCGGCACATCTGTAAATTTCAGCATATTTTTTGCTCGATCCAGTTTCTCCTCATGAATAACCTGATGAATGGTTTTATTCATCTCGGCTTTAAAATGTTGCTCAAGGTTAGAACGGGAAATACGTAAGTGATCCAGCACCTGTTCCGTTTTTATACCCTGGGTCGCATAATGACGAATATAGTGCATAGCTTGAATAACCAATGGGTCATGAAGAGAACGGTAATCCGTGGAACGGCGTTGTTCCACCCGCAACGGCGGTACTAAAATCGGGGTTTGGCTGACCGGGCGCCCTTTTAGTAACTGATCTAATAATTTTGCCGCCTGATAACCGATTTGGTTGGTACCCTGTACCACCGAAGAAAGCGAAACCCGGGATAAATACTGGATAAGCTCCTCATTATCAATGCCGATAATACAAAGCTCGTCGGGAACCGCAATGTTAAGGTACTCGCAAGCCTGCAATAAGTGTCTGGCTCGCGCATCGGTGACCGCAATAATTCCCGTATGGGGCGGCAAACGGCTAATCCAGTCACAAAGTTTGGATTGCACTTCAAGCCAATTATCGGAATGCGCCTGTTCGCCTAAATAAATATAGGTTTGGTGTCCGTAATCCGCCATTAACTGCATAAAAGCGTTTTTGCGCTCTTCCGACCAATGCTTCGGCATTTCATTCGGCAAACCGTAAAACGCAAATTGATTAATGCCTTTTTGTTTTAAATGCAAAAATGCGGTTTCTACCAGAGCATAATTATCGGTAGCCACATAGGGATAATGAGGATAAAACGCAGGGTTTTGATAAGAACCGCCCACGGCAATCACCGGAATTTCCGTATGTTCCAGCATGGCGACCGTTTCCGGATCGTCAAAATCCGCAATAATGCCGTCAATATCCAGGTTATGTAAACTTTCCTTCCGATAGACGAAATCGTCCTCAATAAAAATATTCCACAAACATTGCGATGCCTGAATATACTGCCCGACGCCTTCAATCACTTCCCTGTCATAGACTTTGTTGGCGTTAAAAAGCAGTGCGATACGATGATACTTATGCTCGTTTGTCATTTGTATTCCCTGAACTAAAACAAGTTAATATCATAGCAAATTAATTTGCAAAAAAACGGGTTTGTTGCCGGGATGTGATTTAGTTCAAAAAAATAACCGCACTTTGGTAAAAGTGCGGTGGAAAAATCAGGATTTTTTTAAACGTTACATTTTTTTCTTACTCATGGTATCCATCCATACGGCGAGTAATAAAATGGTACCTTTTACGATATATTGCCAGAAAGTCGGTACATCCAGCATACTCATACCGTTATCTAATAATGCGATAATCAATGCGCCGATTACCACGCCGAAAACACTACCGACGCCGCCGGCTAAACTTGCACCGCCGATTACACAGGCGGCAATGGCGTCAAGTTCTGCGTTTTGACCCGCTGAAGGGGCGCCGGCGCCTAAACGAGCGCTTAAAATTAAGCCGGCGATAGCCACCATAAAGCCATTGATAGAGAAAATGATTAGTTTTACTTTTTCTACATTAATACCGGATAATCTTGCCGCATCAATGTTGCCGCCGATAGCGTAAATATGGCGACCGAATGCCGTTTTACGGGCAATAAACATGCCCACAACGGCAAGAATGGCGAGCAGCAACACAGGGAAAGGAATACCGCGATAATCATTTAACAGGTAAATTGCGCCTAACACACAAATTGCGAATAAGCCGTATTTCATAGTTTCTTTCCCCATATTCGGCACGGCTAAATTAAGGTTTTGGCGGGCTTTGCGTTGATAAGCGCCCCATAAGAAGAAACAAATCACCGCGACAATACCTAAAATCATACCCGTTGTATCGGATAAATAACCTTGTCCGATGGTAGTCATTTCTTTACTGATTGGTGAAACCGTTGTACCGTTGGTCGCACCGACCAGCATTCCGCGGAAAATCAACATTCCTGCCAAAGTGACAATAAAAGACGGTACTTTGCGGTAAGCTACCCACCAACCGGTGCAAGTACCGAATACCACGCCAGCGGTCAATGTCACGACGATGGTTAAAGGTAACGGCCAGCCCCACCACACATCGGCGATTGCAGCAAAACCGCCCAATAATCCCATCATGGAACCCACGGATAAATCAATTTCAGCGGAGATAATAACGAAAATCATACCGATGGCTAAAATTCCCGTAATGGAAGTTTGCCGCAATAAATTAGAAATATTACGCGCACTAAGATAGGCGCCGTCGGTTGCAACAAAGAAGAATGCCATAATCACCACAATGGCAATAAACATAATATAAACTTGTAAATTTATGGATTTCAACTTAGACATAGATTACTCCTTAAGCGCCGCTTCCATTACTTGTTCCTGGGTCAAATTATCATTGATTAAATCCGCTTTAATCTGTCCTTGATGCATTACCAATACTCGGTCACTAATCCCCAATACTTCAGGTAATTCGGACGAAATCACAATCACTGCCATTCCCTCTTGTGCCAACCTATTGATTAATTTGTAGATTTCATATTTTGCCCCCACATCAATACCCCGGGTCGGCTCGTCTAAAATTAAAATTTTCGGATTTAATAATAATGATTTCGCTAAAATGGCTTTTTGTTGGTTGCCGCCGCTCAAACGGCCAATAGCCAATTCCGGTGAAGAGGTTTTAACTTTTAATTTATCAATTGATTGGTTAATAACGGTTTCTTCCAAAGCTTCATTAATCACCTTTCCGCTAAAACAAAATTGTCTGAGAGAAGATAACGTAATGTTTTTACCCACTCCCATAATAGGCACGATACCGTGTTTTTTACGATCCTCCGGTACCATCACTATTTGATTTTTTATAGCTTCCGCGCAATTGCGAATCTTCACTTTTTGATTATGAATAAAAATATCACCTTGGAATTTGCCTTGATAAGAGCCGAAAATACATTGCGCCATTTCGGTACGCCCGGACCCGACAAGCCCGGCAACGCCTAGAATTTCTCCGCCATGTAATTTAAAATTCGCATTATCGACCCGTTTAATATGGGTATTAATGGGGTGCCAGGCGGATAAGTTTTCAACCCGCAGGATTTCTTCGCCGATTTGATGTTCTTCATGAGGATAAAGCGAGGTAATTTCACGCCCAACCATCATAGTGATAATGTCATCTTCCGACATACCGGCGGCGGGGCGGGTGCCAATATGTTCGCCGTCCCGAATTACACAAATTTTATCCGAGATGGCTTTCACTTCATTTAATTTATGGGAAATATAAACACAAGCGATATTATGTGCGCTTAAATCTTTCACTAAATTCAATAAAATAGCGGTTTCTTTTTCCGTTAAAGAGGCGGTGGGTTCGTCTAAAATTAAAAGACGGACTTGCTTATTAAGGGCTTTAGCAATTTCCACCAACTGTTGCTGACCTAATCCCAGCTCGCCCACTTTTGTGTTCGGGTCGATATCCAACTGTACTTGTTGCAACATGGTTTTGCAGCGTAAATACATTTCGTTGTCATCGGTAATACCGGATTTCACCATTTCATTGCCTAAAAACATATTTTCAAGCACAGTCATATTTTTTACTAAGGTTAATTCCTGGTGAATAATGGAAATACCTTTTTCTTCCGTATCTTTAATTCCTTTAGCGATTAACGGTTCGCCTGAAAAATAAATTTCTCCGCTAAAATCGCCGTGAGGATAAATTCCGCATAATACTTTCATTAAAGTGGATTTGCCAGAACCGTTCTCACCGCATAGAGAAAGAATTTCCCCTGTCTCTAATGAAATTGAAATATTATGTAATGCAGTCACATCACCGAATTTTTTGGTGATATTTTTCATTTCTAATAATTGAGCCATAAAAACATCCTCTGATTTTTTGTTGGAAGTGCGGTCAAAAATTCGCAAATTTTGACCGCACTTTTGAGAAGTTAAATTGCCGAATTATTTATAAACCGCCTCTTTTGTGTGGAAACCGTCTTTAATAACGGTGCTGTCTATATTGTCTTTAGTGACTACAATCGGATCTAACAAATAAGAGTCAACCTCTTTCAAACCGTTGTTTAATTTTGCGTTGGATTCAAGTTTGCTTTCTTTACCTAACGCCACCGCAATTTCAGCCGCTTTATCCGCAAGATTTGTAATAGGTTTGTATACGGTCATGGTTTGAGTACCTTCCACAATACGCTTGATCGCCGCTAAATCGGCATCTTGACCGGAAATCGCCACTTTGCCGGATAACCCTTGTGCGCTTAATGCCTGAATAGCACCGCCTGCTGTGGCATCGTTAGAAGCGACAACCGCATCAATGTTATTTTTGTTTGCGGTTAAGGCATTTTCCATAATTTGTAAAGCTTTTTCCGCAAGCCAGCTGTCAACCCATTGGTCACCCACCACTTTTATTTTGCCGCTGTCGATTAACGGTTGCAGCACTTTCATTTGACCTTTACGGAACAATTTTGCATTGTTATCCACGGGCGAGCCGCCCATTAGGAAATAATTTCCCTCCGGTTTTTTCTCAATAATTGCGCCGGCTTGTAATTCCCCCACTTTTTCATTATCGAAGGAAACATAAAAGTCCAAATCCGCATTATTAATTAAGCGGTCATAAGCTAATACTTTAACCCCTTCTTTTTTGGCTTCTGCAATAACATTGCTTAATACATCGCCGTTATGAGGAATGATTACTAAAACATCGACATTTTTATTCAACATATTTTCAATTTGTGAAATTTGTGCCGCATCATCACCGTTTGCCGACTGAACCAACACTTTCGCACCTAAGGCTTCCGCTTTTTTAGTGAAGATATCCCGATCTTTTTGCCATCTTTCCAAACGTAAATCATCAATAGACATGCCAATGGTTAAATCTTTCGCCAAAGCCGGATTGCAACAGATTGAAACCGCCGCAACAAGAGATAATAAAGCTGTTTTCATTTTCATAATGACACCTCGAATATTTAGGTTAATAATGGTCAGAGCAACAACCAACTTAGCTCTGAACGAAGTTTGAGCATCTTGTTCGTTAAATTCAATTATCAGATTTAATAATGTCATTACGTTTTTTCACTTCTGTGATCCCCCACACAATTACTAATTATCGAAATTAAAAAACCAAATAACGTAATTGCGGGAAACCTTATTTTTTCCGATTATGCTTGCGAAAGTTATTCACTCATATCCATTTAGGAGAAACCATTATGACAAACTACTTCGATAAAATTGAAAAAGTAAAATATGAAGGTGCGGATTCGACTAATCCCTTCGCATACAAACACTATAATGCGAATGAAGTGATTTTAGGTAAAACCATGGCGGAACATTTACGTTTAGCCGTGTGTTATTGGCATACGTTCTGCTGGAACGGCAACGATATGTTCGGGGTAGGTTCCCTTGATCGCAGTTGGCAAAAAATGTCGGATCCGCTTGCGGCGGCAAAACAAAAAGCGGATATCGCCTTTGAATTTCTAACCAAATTAGGTGTGCCTTATTACTGTTTCCACGATGTGGATATCGCGCCGGAAGGCAATTCGTATCAAGAATATGTAAGCAATTTCAATACTATTGTGGATATCCTGGAACAAAAACAAGCGGAAAGCGGGGTGAAATTATTATGGGGTACGGCAAACTGCTTCAGTAATCCGCGTTATATGTCCGGTGCGGCAACCAATCCGAATCCTGAAATTTTCACTCGTGCCGCAGCACAAGTGTTTAATGCTATGAACGCAACCAAACGCTTAGGCGGCGAAAACTATGTATTATGGGGCGGTCGCGAAGGTTATGAAACCTTATTAAATACGGATTTACGCCGTGAACGCGAGCAAATCGGTCGTTTTATGCAAATGGTGGTGGAACACAAACACAAAATCGGTTTCAGCGGCACCTTATTAATCGAGCCGAAACCTCAGGAACCAACCAAACATCAATACGATTATGACGTGGCGACGGTTTACGGCTTCTTAAAACAATTCGGTTTAGAAAAAGAAATCAAAGTCAACATTGAAGCGAATCATGCAACTTTAGCGGGACACACCTTCCAACATGAGATCGCAACCGCCGCCGCACTGGATATTTTAGGTTCTATCGACGCCAATCGCGGTGATCCGCAATTAGGATGGGATACCGATCAATTCCCGAACAGCGTGGAAGAAAACACCTTAGCTATTTATGAAATCTTAAAAGCCGGCGGTTTAACTACGGGAGGTTTCAACTTCGATGCCAAAATCCGCCGTCAAAGTATTGATCCTTATGACTTATTCCACGGTCATATCGGCGCGATTGATGTATTGGCGTTGTCTTTAAAACGCGCCGCTAAAATGGTTGAAGATCACACTTTACAAAATATCGTCGATCAACGTTATGCGGGTTGGAACGGCGAATTAGGCCAACAAATATTAGCCGGTAAATCTTCACTGGAAGCGCTGGCTCAAGCGGCGCAAAACCTTGACCCTAAACCGGTTTCAGGTCAGCAGGAATATATTGAAAACTTGGTGAACGGTTACATTTATCGTTAATGTCGTAGATACAAGGAGCGGGGAGTTATCCCTGCCCTTTTTCTATTTATATAAGGGCGCAAATAAATCCCCGCCCAGCGGAGAACAATTATGTACATTGGTATCGACTTAGGCACTTCAGGAGTGAAAGCGGTTTTGCTTGATGAATCGCAAAAAATTATAGCCACAACTCAACATCCTCTCCCAATTTCCCGTCCGCATCCCCTCTGGTCGGAGCAAAATCCCAAAGACTGGTGGTATGCCACCAATCTCGCCATGTTAGCGCTTGCTCAGCAGCAGAATTTATCTGCGGTAAAAGCCATCGGTTTAACCGGACAAATGCACGGTGCCACCCTGTTAGATAAACAAAACAACGTGCTTCGTCCGGCAATACTATGGAATGACGGACGCAGTTCCGCCGAATGCGAAGAATTGGAAAAACTCGTTCCCCGTTCCCGCAAAATTACCGGCAACTTAATGATGCCGGGATTCACGGCACCTAAACTCAAGTGGGTAGATAAGCATGAATCCGCTATTGCGGAAAAAATCAGTAAAGTGTTGCTGCCGAAAGATTATTTACGTTTAATGATGACCGGCGAATACGCCTCCGATATGTCCGATGCCTCAGGCACCATGTGGCTGGATGTGGCAAAACGAGATTGGGATAAATCTCTGCTCAACGCCTGCGGGCTGGATGAAAATAATATGCCGAAACTATTTGAAGGTAATCAAATCACGGGTTATCTTCATGCTGATCTTGCTAAAAACTGGAAAATGAATGCGGTACCGGTGGTTGCCGGCGGCGGCGATAATGCAGCCGGCGCTATCGGTATCGGCTTATATCAGACGGGACAGGCCATGCTGTCACTGGGTACTTCCGGCGTATATTTTGTGGTCACCGATAAATTCACCGCAAACCCGCAAAAAGCGGTACACAGTTTCTGCCACGCGCTGCCGGATCGCTGGCATTTAATGTCGGTTATTTTAAGTGCCGCCTCCGCCGTAGATTGGGTGAAAAAAGCCACGGGCATTGCGGATATTCAAACTCTGTTTCAAAAAGCGGAAAAAAGTGCGGTCAATTCCGAGGCGATTTTTTTGCCTTATCTTTCGGGCGAACGCACTCCCCATAACGATGCTTACGCTAAAGGCGTATTCTGGGGACTAAGCCATAACGACGATCAAACCACAATGGCAAAAGCCGTGATCGAAGGCGTGAGCTTCGCTCTGGCGGACGGTATCGACGTATTGCATGAAACCGGCGTCACAGCGGATAACATCGCCTTAATAGGCGGCGGTGCAAAAAGCGCTTACTGGCGCCAATTACTTGCGGATATTTCGGGCAGAACCATGGAATATCGCACAGGTGGTGACGTAGGACCGGCTCTTGGTGCGGCTAAACTGGCACAAATCGCGCTAAATCCCCATGAAGATATAGCGGATTTCTGCCACCCCTTACCGTTGGAAGCAGTTTATCACCCGAATGCCGAACGCACCGCATATTACGCTGAAAAACGGGCGAAATATGCAGAGTTGTATCAGCGGGTAAAAGGACTTTAAAAAGTAAAATAAAAGTGCGGTGAAATTTTTAAAATTTTCACCGCACTTTTTATGTTATTAAGAATTAATCCTTATCAATCGCAGGAAAATCGCGTTCCGTGTAACCCGTGTAAATTTGACGAGGGCGGGCAATTTTAAAGTTGCCTTGTTTATACATTTCTTTCCAGTGAGCAATCCAACCCACAGTTCTCGCCAAGGCGAACATCACGGTAAACATGGAAGTCGGAATACCGATGGCTTTTAAGACGATACCGGAATAAAAATCCACATTCGGATACAATTTATGATCGATAAAATACGGATCGCTTAAAGCAATGCGTTCCAACTCGCTGGCAACATCGAACAACGGATTTTTAATATTCAGTTCTTTCAATACTTCATGGCAGGTTTCACGCATGACTTTCGCTCGCGGATCGTAGTTTTTATATACGCGGTGACCAAAACCCATTAAGCGGAACGGGTCGTTTTTATCTTTTGCCCGGGCAATAAATTCCGGAATTCTATCCACCGTACCTATTTCTTCCAGCATATTAATACAGGCTTCGTTAGCGCCGCCATGAGACGGACCCCAAAGCGAAGCGATACCGGCGGCGATACAGGCAAACGGGTTAGCGCCTGAAGATGCGGCAATCCGCACCGTTGAAGTTGAGGCGTTTTGCTCGTGATCCGCGTGCAAAATAAAGATTTTATCCAATGCGCGTTCCAATACCGGATTCACCACATAAGGCTCGCAAGGGGTGGCAAACATCATATACAGAAAGTTTCCCGCATAAGACAGGTTATTTTGCGGGAACATAAACGGCTGACCGATCGAATATTTATAACACATCGCCGCCAGGGTCGGAATTTTTGCCAATAAACGAATTGCCGTCAATTCCCGGTGTTCTTCTTTTTTAACATCAATAGAATCGTGATAGAATGCCGCCAATGCGCCGCTTACCCCGCACATTACCGCCATCGGATGTGAATCTCGACGGAATCCTTGGAAGAATTTGGTCAATTGTTCGTGCACCAGAGTGTGACGTTTAACCAATTTGGAAAAATCCTGATATTGCTGCTTGGTAGGTCGTTCACCAAACAGTAATAAATAACTGACTTCAAGATAATCGGCGTTAGAGGCCAGCTGATCGATAGGATAACCACGATAAAGCAGCATCCCCTCATCGCCGTCCACATAAGTGATAGCGGATTCACATACGGCAGTCGAAACAAGTCCCGGGTCGTACATAAAAAGTTTGTTTTGGCTTAAACCGTGAATATCAATGGATTCATATCCTAATGAACCTTTAACAATATCAAATTCATAATTTTTTCCATCCACCGTCAGTGTTGCTTTTTTGTCGGCCATATTTATACTCCTATATAATTCCTGAAAAATTCTTTTTAAAATTTATTCTCTAATTTTGCGAATATACTGAACATCCCAAAGTATGAAGCGTTTAAATTTAAAACAATTTAATTAATACCTGAATTTATAAAAAAAACAAGCCCGTTTATTAAAAAATTTCTAACCCAATTAGAAATTTTTTAAATAATCCTATTTACATTGAATAAATTACTGATATTGTTTCTAATATCTGATTAAATTTGAAAATGTTTTTACGGCTCGCCCTAAGCAGGAGGCAATATGCAATCAAAAGTTAAAATTCCACAAGGTGAAAAAATTCAACTCGCCGATAACGGCGCACTTATCGTCCCTCATAATCCTATTATTCCTTTTATTGAAGGCGACGGTATTGGCGTTGATGTGACGCCGGCGATGAAAGCGGTGATTGATGCGGCGGTGGAAAAAGCATACGGAGGTACGCGTAAAATATCATGGATGGAAATCTATGCCGGCGGTAAAGCAAATCAGGTTTATGGCGAAAATACCTGGCTGCCTGCAGAAACGCTGGAGTTGATCCGTCAATATCATGTGGCGATTAAAGGTCCGTTAATGACACCGGTAGGCGGCGGCATTCGTTCTTTAAACGTGGCGATGCGCCAAGGTTTGGATTTGTATAACTGCTTACGTCCGATTCGTTATTATGAAGGTACGCCAAGTCCGGTTAAACACCCGGAATTTGTCAATATGGTTATTTTCCGTGAAAACTCCGAAGATATTTATGCGGGCGTTGAATGGGTAGCCGGCTCCCCGGGGGCGGATAAACTGATTAACTTCCTGCAACGGGAAATGGGTGTGACTAAAATCCGCTTTACCGAAGATTGCGGAATCGGCATTAAACCGGTTTCCAAGCAGGGATCGCAACGTTTGGTGCGGGCTGCTTTACAATATGTAATAGATAATGACCGCAGTTCGCTTACCTTAGTACATAAAGGCAATATCATGAAATTTACCGAAGGCGCTTTCAAAGAATGGGGCTATCAGGTTGCAAAAGAATTCGGTGCGGAACTTATTGATCAAGGTCCGTGGATGAAATTGAAAAATCCTAATACGGGCACCGAAATTATCATTAAAGATTGCATTGCCGACGCCTTTTTACAAGAAGTGTTATTGCATCCTAAAGATTACGATGTGATTGCCACCTTAAACCTTAACGGCGATTACATTTCCGACGCATTAGCCGCGCAGGTTGGCGGTATCGGTATTTCACCGGGCGCCAATATCGGTGACGATGCGGCAATTTTTGAGGCTACTCACGGCACGGCACCGAAAATTGCCGGCCAAAATAAAGGCAACCCGGGTTCATTAATTCTTAGCGGAGAAATGATGCTGCGCCATTTAGGCTGGTTGGAAGCCGCCGATTTAGTAGTAAACGCCGTTGCCAAAACTATTGCGGACAAAACCGTAACATTTGATTTTGCCGAAATGCTCGAAGGAGCGACCTTGCGCTCAACTTCCGAGTTTGCCGAAGACATTATTGCCAATATGTAGCCGACTTAACGAATTTAAGGGAGATAACCATGGCTAACTTTCTACAAGAATATCAACAACAGGTTGACGAGCGGGCAAAAGAAGGTGTGGTCGCCAAGCCGCTTAATGCCGATCAAACGGCTCAACTTATTGAATTACTAAAAAACCCGCCTCAGGATAAAGCGAAATTTTTATTAGATCTGTTTAAAAACCGCATTCCGGCCGGCGTTGACGAAGCGGCTTATGTAAAAGCCTCCTTCCTTTCGGCAGTGACTAAAGGCGATGTAGCTTGCCCGCTTATTTCAGCAAAAAGTGCGGTAGAAATTTTAGGAAAAATGCAAGGCGGTTATAATATTGAACCGCTTCTTAGCGCGCTTGATAACCCGGAACTAGCGCCGACGGCGGCGAAAGAATTATCCGGCATTTTATTAATGTTTGATAATTTCCATGACGTACGGGAACGTGCCGAACAAGGCAATCCTTATGCAAAACAAGTGCTGCAATCCTGGGCGAATGCCGAATGGTTTACCAATCGCCCTAAATTAGCGGAAAAAATCACCGTTACCGTGTTTAAAGTTTCCGGCGAAACCAATACCGATGACTTATCACCGGCGCAGGATGCGTGGTCACGCCCGGATATTCCGTTACATGCCAACGCTATGCTAAAAATGCCGCGAGAAGGTATTATTCCCGATCAACCAACTCTTGTCGGTCCGATTAAACAACTTGAATCATTAAAACAAAAAGGCTTTCCTCTTGCTTATGTAGGCGATGTGGTGGGTACCGGCTCTTCCCGTAAATCCGCCACCAATTCGGTATTATGGTTCATGGGTGAAGATATTCCCTATATTCCCAATAAACGAGCCGGCGGGATTGTATTGGGCGGTAAAATCGCGCCTATTTTCTTTAACACCTTAGAAGATGCGGGCGCATTGCCTATTGAAGTGGATGTCAGCGCCTTAAATATGGGTGATGTAATTGATATTTACCCTTATGCGGGAAAAATCTGCGTTCATAATACGGATCAGGTACTGGCGGAATTTAGTTTAAAAACCGACGTATTGTTGGATGAAGTCCAGGCTGGCGGGCGTATTCCGTTAATTATCGGCAGAAGTTTAACCCATAAAGCGCGTCTTGCTTTAGGTTTAAACGAATCCGAAATATTCAAAAAACCGCAAGCCGTCCAGGCAAGCGAGAAAGGTTATACCCTTGCTCAAAAAATGGTCGGACGAGCCTGCGGAGTCGAAGGCATTCGCCCGGGGCAATATTGCGAACCGCGAATGACCTCGGTGGGTTCACAGGATACGACCGGCCCAATGACCCGCGACGAATTAAAAGATCTTGCCTGTTTAGGTTTCTCGGCGGATTTGGTTATGCAATCTTTCTGCCATACGGCGGCTTATCCGAAACCGATAGATGTAGTTACCCATCACACATTACCTAACTTTATTATGAACAGAGGCGGCGTTTCTCTGCGCCCGGGCGACGGCGTTATCCACTCCTGGTTAAACCGCATGTTATTGCCGGATACGGTAGGAACCGGCGGCGACTCCCATACCCGTTTTCCTATCGGTATTTCATTTCCGGCAGGCTCCGGACTGGTAGCTTTTGCCGCCGCTACCGGCGTTATGCCGCTGGATATGCCGGAGTCCGTATTGGTCCGCTTTACGGGCAATATGCAGCCGGGTATTACCTTGCGCGATTTAGTTCATGCCATTCCTTATTATGCGATTCAGCAAGGCCTATTAACCGTTGAGAAAAAAGGTAAGAAAAATATTTTCTCCGGCCGTATTTTAGAAATCGAAGGTCTGGAAAATCTGAAAATCGAACAGGCATTTGAGCTTTCCGACGCTTCAGCCGAACGTTCGGCCGCCGCGTGCAGCATAAAATTAAATAAAGAACCGATTATCGAATATCTCAATTCAAATATCGCGTTATTGAAATGGATGATTGCCGAAGGTTACGGCGACGCCCGCACTCTTGAGCGTCGCATAAAAGCAATGCAGGCATGGCTTGACGACCCGCAATTGCTGGAAGCGGATAAAGACGCGGAATATGCCGCCGTGATCGAAATCAATTTAGATGAAATCAAAGAACCTATTGTTTGCGCCCCGAATGATCCTGATGACGCCCGCCTGTTATCAGACGTGCAAGGCGATAAAATTGACGAAGTATTTATCGGTTCCTGCATGACCAATATAGGACACTTCCGCGCCGCCGGTAAATTGCTGAACAAATTCAAAGGTATGATTCCAACCCGCTTATGGGTGGCGCCGCCAACCAAAATGGATGCCGCGCAATTAACCGAAGAAGGCTATTACAGCATTTACGGCAAAAGCGGAGCAAGAATAGAAGTGCCGGGCTGCTCGCTTTGTATGGGTAATCAGGCTCGGGTAGCGGACAATGCCACCGTAGTTTCAACATCCACCCGTAATTTCCCAAACCGTTTGGGACAAGGCGCCAATGTGTATCTTGCATCGGCTGAATTGGCCGCTGTCGCCGCATTATTAGGCAAACTGCCGACACCGGAAGAATATTTATCTTATACTGCCGACTTACAACAGGATAAAGACGACACTTACCGTTATATGAATTTTGATAAAATTGAAAATTATATGAAAAAAGCGGATAAGGTGATTTTCCGGCAGGCTGTGTAAATAAAGAGGCGCCCGTTACACATACGGCATATAAGTAGGGACGGCAAACATGACGTCCCTACTTTTTTAGCTTTATCATATTAAAAAATATGAAATTTTTGACCGCACTTTTAATATTATTCTGGTTTTAACTTATTCTTTGGTAAGGTTTTAAACATTCACCGAATAAATATCAAAGCGATGATTTTTGGTTTCTCGGCTGAATTGCGGGGCTTTCTCGGCGAGAAATTCTGCGTAATCCGGGCGTTTTACCACCACTCTTTTTTTGGCCAGTTTTAATGCGGGTTCAAGTAATAGATTTGAATCCGAATCCGCACCGACTAAATATTGGAAAACTCGCATTTCCTTCTTAACCAAGGCGGATTTTTGTTTATGCGGGTACATTGGATCAAGGTAAACCACATCGGCAAAATCTTCAAAGGGGTTGAGTTCGGTAATATGATGAACGGGCAAAAGTTGCATATTTTTTTGCATCATTTCTCCAATTTCCGGATCGGCATAAGCGCGGCGTAATCCGTCTTGCAACAGCAGATAAACTACCGGGTGGCGTTCCACCAATCTTACTCGGCAACCGATAGACGCCAGCACAAAAGCATCCCGCCCTAAACCTGCGGTTGCATCGATTACGCTAGGTAATTCGTTTCCTTTCACGCCAACGGCTTTGGCTATCGCCTCGCCTCGTCCGCCGCCGAATTTACGGCGGTGCGCCATAGTACCGGCGACAAAATCAACATAAACGGCACCGAGTTTGGGCTCGTCAAGTTTGCGCAATTCAAGTCGCACTTCACCGTCCGTTTCCGTTTGCACCAAAGCAAGAACGCTTGCTGGATCATGAGTTAATCCTTTTTCTTTGCAAAGTGCGGTAAAATTTTGCGAATTTTCGGTTTCGCAGATAAGTTGAATATTCATGCTATTTACGAATCAACCATACGCCGCTTTCCATGTGATCGGTATAAGGAAATTGATCGAATAACGCCGCTTTTTCAATGCGGTGTGTTTTTGTTAATTCCGTTAAATTATCGCACAAGGTGTTAGGATTGCAGGAAATATACAAAATACGATCGTAGTTTTGCACCAGTTTTACCGTATCGGGATCAAGCCCGGCGCGCGGCGGATCAACAAAAATAGTGTTGCATTCATAGGATTTAAGATCAATTCCTTTCAAGCGATTAAACTCACGGACGCCGTTCATCGCCTGCGTGAATTCTTCCGCCGACATTCGGATTATCTGCAAGTTATCAATGCCGTTTTCCGCAATATTAAATTGTGCCGCGGCAACCGAGGGTTTAGCTATTTCGGTAGCTAATACTTTGCGGAAATTCTGCGCAAGAGCGATAGAAAAATTACCGTTTCCGCAATAAAGTTCAAGCAAATCGCCCGAACTGTTTTTAGTGCAGTCAATGGCCCATTCCAGCATTTTACAATTAACCGCCGCATTCGGTTGGGTAAAGCTGTTTTCAATCTGGCGATAAACATAATTACGCCCGTTCACCGGCAAAACTTCATCCGCATAATCCCGCTCCAGGCAGATTTTTTGCTTGGTGGCGCGGCCGACAATCTGCACATCAAAATCCAATTTTTCCAACCGCACTTTTAAAGCCTGTGCGGCAGCCTGCCATTCTTCCGTTAACGTTTTGTGATATAGAAGACTTACAATAATTTTATTGCTCAATGTGCTGAGATAATCAATTTGAAATAACTTTTTAGTAAGAATTTCCTGTTCTTTCAGTAATGGAATTAAATTTTCCATCATACGGTTAATAAGCAGGCTTGCGATAGGAAAACAGTCCACCCGATAACGCTGTTTGGTCTGCTGATTAAACATGATGTGATACAAATCGCCTTTATCGTGCCAAACGCGAAATTCCGCCCGCATACGATAATTTTGCACAGGCGATGCAAAAACCGATAATTCCGGCGCGTTAAAAGGCGCTAAAAGTGCGGTCAGTTTTTGTTGTTTTTTTGTTAATAATTCTGAATATTTTTCAATGGGTAATTGTTGCATAAAGAGAAATTGTTGTTGCCATAATCAAATTTGCAAAATTTTAACACAGTAATGCGGAATATGAGCAACGGAATGCAAAGCTGAAACGATTTTTTGCCGAAACATCAAAATAAAGAAATGATAATTGTTATTAAATATATAATTTATAAATAAATATTTGTGAATAATTTGTTGTTCTTTTGATAATTCTCAAATTTTTTTTTCTTATTAAGCGTATTATTTTCGTAATTAACCATACAAAAAATATGTGATTTGGAGCAAATTATGCAACGAACTGACGGATTACTTTCTGCTTTAACTCATTCGGTTACCGATGTTTCACGTCGTGATTTTATGAAATTATGTACCGCGCTTGCCGCAACTATGGGGTTGACTTCAAAAGCAAGCGCGGAGGAAATAACCAACGCATTAACCAACCCTCAACGCCCGCCGGTAATTTGGATTGGCGCGCAGGAATGCACCGGTTGTACGGAATCTTTGTTACGCGCCACTCACCCGAGCATTGAAAACCTTGTACTGGATATGATTTCTCTTGAATATCATGAAGTGCTTTCCGCCGCATTTGGCGATCAGGCGGAAGAAAACAAACACCGCGCATTGGAAAAATACAAAGGAAAGTATGTTTTAGTGGTGGACGGTTCTATTCCCGTTAAAGACGGCGGCGTTTACTGTATGGTGGCGGGCAAACCCATCATAGAGCATATTAAAGAAGCGGCCAAAGGGGCGGCCGCTATTATTGCCATCGGTTCCTGCTCCGCCTGGGGTGGGGTGCCTTCCAGCGGCGGCAATCCGACCGGTGCGAAAAGTTTATCCGAAGTTCTGCCCGGTATTCCCGTTATTAATATTCCGGGTTGCCCGCCGAATCCGCATAATTTCCTGGCAACCGTAGCTTATATTCTTACCTATAAAAAATTACCGGCAACGGATAAATTAAACCGACCTTTATTTGCCTATGACCGTTTAATTCATGAAAACTGTTATCGCCGTCCGCATTTTGATGCCGGCCGTTTTGCGAAAGAATACGGTGATTACGGGCATCGTCACGGTTGGTGTTTGTATCATTTAGGCTGCAAAGGCCCAGAAACCTATGGTAACTGTTCAACACTGGATTTCTGTGATGTGGGCGGTAACAACTGGCCAGTGGGTATCGGACATCCTTGTTACGGTTGTAATGAAAAAGGCGTAGGTTTTACCAAAGGCATATTCCAATTAGCCAATGTTGAAAATCCGACCCCGAGGGTTGAAAAACCGGATGTAGCCAATCAGGAAGGGGAAACCGCTTCTATGACCGCCATTGCATTACTGGGTGCCGCCACAGCCGTTCTTGCCGGAGTTGCGGTCGAAACATTGAAAGAACTTTCCGTCCAACGTAAAAATCAGTTGGAAAAAGAAAAAACAAAGCAAGAAAACAGCAACAATACAGGTAAATAAGCATGGATAGACGTAAATTTATAAAAGCTGGCATGCTTGGCGGCGTCGCATCTGCGCTACCTTTAAATGCCGCTCATGCGGAAGTCAAAAATCAAGAGCCGATTCCCGGTGCCTTAGGCATGTTGTATGACTCTACGTTATGTGTGGGCTGTCAGGCTTGTGTGGCGGAATGTCAGAAAATCAACGGAACGCCGGTTAACCCGAAAGGCGAGCAAACCTGGTCCAATAACGATAAATTATCGCCTTTTACCCGTAATGTCATTCAGGTTTGGTCTGAAGGTGAAGGTACCAATAAAGATCAGCCGCAAAATGGTTATGCTTACATAAAAAAACAATGTATGCATTGCGTTGATCCGAACTGTGTGAGCGTTTGTCCGGTTCAAGCCCTGACGAAAAACCCGAAAACAGGTATTGTGGGCTACGATCCGGATATTTGCACCGGTTGCCGTTATTGTATGGTGGCTTGTCCTTTTGACGTGCCTAAATATGATTATGATAATCCTCTGGGTCAAATCAGCAAATGCGAACTTTGTAACCAAAAAGGCGTTGAGCGCATTGATCAAGGCAAATTACCCGGCTGTTGCCATGTTTGCCCGACCGGCGCCATTATTTTTGGTTCCCGCGAAGAATTAATGGCGGAGGCTAAACGCCGTTTAAGTATGACTCAGGGAACGGATTATGAATTTCCCCGCCAACATGTAAACAGCAAAGATAAATATCAGGCGAAAATTCCCGCTTACGAACAGCATATTTACGGTGAAATTGAAGGCGGCGGTACTCAGGTATTGGTTTTAAGCGGTGTACCTTTTGAAAACCTCGGTTTGCCTCAATTAGACGAAATAGCAACCGGCGCCCGTGCCGCTCATTTACAACATACTTTATACAGAGGCATGATTCTTCCTTTAGTCGGGCTTGCGGGGTTAACCTTTATAACTTACCGCAATATGCACGGTAAAAAACCAGAACATCACCAAGAGGAGGATAATAATGAGTAATCCGCGTCCTGTCGGCGGTCGATTAATTTCCGCATCGATTTTATTCTTCGCACCTCTTGCCGTGATTTGTTTGGCTTTAATCGTTAAACGTTTATTTTTCGGCATCGGTTCCGTAACCGCATTAAACGGCGGTTATCCCTGGGGGTTATGGATTGCCTTCGATTTATTAGTGGGAACCGGCTTTGCCTGCGGCGGTTGGGCTTTAGCCTGGACGGTTTATATTTTTAACAAAGGGAAATATCACCCGTTGGTTCGCCCCGCCTTATTAGCAAGCCTGTTTGGTTATAGTCTGGGCGGCTTATCCATTACTATTGATATGGGACGATACTGGCATTTGCCTTACTTCTTTTTGCCCGGTCAGTTTAATACGAATTCCGTGTTGTTTGAAACCGCGGTTTGTATGACTATTTACATCTGCGTGGTAACGCTGGAATTTGCGCCCGTATGGTTAGGTTTTTTCGGTTTGAAAAAACTGTTTAAAAAACTAAATAAAATTATGTTCTTCATTATTGCATTGGGCGCCTTGTTACCTATGATGCACCAATCTTCAATGGGATCATTAATGATTGTTGCCGGACATAAAGTCCACCCAGCCTGGCAAAGCTATGAAATGCTGCCGGTATTTTCCTTATTAACGGCGTTTATCATGGGATTTTCTATTGTTATTTTTGAAGGTTCGGTGGTAAAGGCAAGCCTTGCCGGTCAAGCGCCGGACGAGCGCCATTTATTCAGTCAGTTAACGAAAACCGCAGCGGTACTAATCGCATTATTCTTGATGTTCCGTTTCGGCGAATTAATTTATAACAATAAGCTGCATTATGTTTTAGGTTTATTTAAATTTGAAGCCTGGATGTTCTGGGCGGAAGTATGGTTAATGACATTACCTCTATTGGCATTGTTCCTTGGAGAACGGCGTAATGACGGTCGTTGGTTGTTCGTTTCCGCTTTAAGCATGCTATTAGGCGCGGCGCTATGGCGTTTAGACTACTCAATGATTATGTATAACCCGGGTAACGGCTATAAATATTTTCCTTCCGGTCAGGAATTATTAATTTCTATCGGTTTCGTGTCTATTGAAGTATGCGCCTATATTTTAATTATTCGCTTATTCCCGGTACTACCGGTATTAAAAGAAGCAAATAAAGAAACATCAGAATATATTATCGCTGAAAAAGCGGCGTTAAGTGAAAACTTAGCACAAAAAAATAGTTAGTGGAGAAAAAGCATGACAGATAAAAAACGTATCACAATCGACCCGATCACCCGTATCGAAGGGCATTTACGTATCGATTGTGAAATTGAAAACGGTGTGGTGACTAACGCCTGGTCAACAGGAACAATGTGGCGCGGCATGGAAAATATAGTTAAAGGCGCCGACCCTCGTGATGCTTGGATGATTATGCAGCGTATTTGCGGCGTATGTACCACTGTACACGCTATTCTCAGCGTACGTGCGGTGGAAGACGCCGTCGGCGCAAAAGTGCCGTTAAATGCGCAATATATCCGCAATATGATTTTAGCCGCTCACAGTATTCACGACCATATTGTGCACTTTTATCAGCTTTCTGCAATGGACTGGGTAGATATTACCGCCGTATTAAAAGCAGATCCGGAAAAAGCGGCAAATATGCTGAAAGGCGTTTCCAGCTGGGGTTTAAACAGTGCTAATGAATTTCGTAATGTACAGACTAAAGTGAAAAAATTAGCCGACAGCGGGCAACTCGGTATTTTTGCAAACGGCTACTTCGGGCATCCTGCAATGAAATTAAGTCCGGAAGTCAATTTAATTGCCGTCGCCCATTATTTGCAAGCCCTTGAATGCCAACGCGATGCCAACCGGGTCGTAGCGTTACTGGGCGGAAAAACACCGCACATTCAAAATCTAGCCATTGGCGGTGTAGCTAACCCGATTAATTTAGATTCTCAAGCCGTACTCAATCTTGAACGATTAATGTATGTAAAATCCTGTATTGACCGTTTAAATGATTTTATCAATCAGGTTTATAAAGTTGATACCGCTATTTTTGCCGCTTATTATCCAGAATGGTTAAATTTAGGTAAAACCTCGGGTAATTATTTGGCGGTTCCCGAATATCCTGTTAATGCCGAAAATTCGGAATTTGCTTTAACCGGCGGTTATTTACAAAACTTTGATTTGAACACTTTCCGCCCGATCACTCAACAAAAAGATAATTTTGTCGTTCAGGGCATTAAAGAAAGCGGTAAACACGCCTGGTATGAAGATGACGAAGCGCTGGCTCCATGGGCAGGTTTAACCCGTCCGAAATATACCCAATGGGATGAAAACGGCAAATATTCTTGGGTAAAAGCGCCGTCATTCTATGATGATGTGGTGGAAGTAGGTCCGTTAGCTTATTTGTTAACTAACCTTGCGGCAAAAAATGAAGTAACAACCAAACACTTCAATGAATTGAAATCAATTTATGATCAATTGGCAGGTCGCAATTTGGAAATTAATGATTTGCATTCAACCTTAGGGCGTATTATCGGCCGTACGGTTCACTGCTGCGCATTAAACGAAATATTAACCCAACAATGGCAATTATTAGTGAATAATATAGGTAAAGGCGACACCATCGCCTACTTAAAAGCCAATATTCCGGAAAACGGCGAATTCCGCGGTGTTGGTTTTGGGGAAGTACCGCGCGGTATGTTATCTCACTGGGTGGTGATTAAAGACGGTAAAATCGAAAATTATCAGGCGGTTGTACCTTCAACCTGGAACTCAGGCCCACGTAACCAACATGATGCCTTAGGGCCATACGAACAATCTTTAATAGGTACACCGGTGTCGGATCCGGCTAAACCGTTGGAAGTGGTACGAACCATTCATTCCTTCGACCCTTGTATGTCCTGCGCCGTTCACGTCGTGAATACGGAAACGGGCGAAACCACGAAAGTGAAGGTCTTATAATGAAGCCGTTAATTCTGGGTGTGGGTAATATTTTACTCAGCGACGAAGGCGTAGGCGTAAGAGCCGTACAACATTTAGAAAAAAATGCGAATTTTACACCGCACTTTGATCTTGTTGACGGCGGTACTTGCGGTATGGAATTACTTGACGTGATGGCAAATCGCGATTATTTAATTATTATTGATGCGGTGATTGCCGGCAAGCGGCCCGGTGAAATAGTCGTTCTGAAAGACGAACAGGTACCGGCGCTTTTTTCGCGTAAAATATCGCCGCACCAATTAGGTATTTGTGATGTATTATCGGCCTTAAAACTAACCGACGAATATCCCAAACATCTTTGTCTTATCGGGATTCAGCCCGAATCCCTTGAGTCTCACATAGGTTTAACAAAAACCGTTGAAAATGCAATGCCGGCTGTTTTTCAGTGTTTGGCGCAACAATTAACCGACCTTGGTCTACCTTCTCCCGTAATTAATTAGGAATATCATGTATAATCATAACGAAAATAAGGAAAATTCCACCGCACTTTTAGAACTGATTGACGGATTTGAACAAAATCCGGCTGAACTATTTCAAACAGAAATGGAAAAAGTTGCGAAAAATATGAAAGACTTACCTTTTTATCGTGAGGATATTCCCTGTTTCTGTCCGAAATTCGTGCAATTCGAAAATCAATGGATTGGCATGGTGCTTACTCCCTGGATGTTAAGCGTTTTAGTGCTTCCCGGTCCGAATCAGCAATGGAAAGCGCGCACGGTAGGTGACAAAATTGCTCTTGCGTTTCCTTATAAAACCCTGAATTTTACGGTAAGCAGTCTGGATAATGTTCCGCAATATTTAAGCTGTTCGTTACATTCGCCTTTAGAAGCGAATTTGAGTAAAGAGCATGCCGTTCAGTTAACCAAAGACTGTCTGACTATGCTGCTATCCCTGCCAATAAAACAAAAGGCGCCGGCGGATCTAAACCGTCGTAATATGTTCGGCGCAATGTTAAAATAACCGCAATATAATAAAAATAAGTAGGTGTGATATGTGTTTAGGCGTTCCCGGACAAATTATTGATGTCGGCGAAGACGGCTTTCAACCCGCTGTCGTCGATGTTTGCGGTGTACAGCGCGAAGTAAATATTTCGCTGATTTGTGAAAATAATACAACGGACTTGCTGGGTAAATGGGTTTTGGTTCACGTAGGCTTTGCCATGAGCGTTATTGACGAAGAAGAGGCAAAACAAACTTTAAGTGCGTTAATGACTATGAGCCAATTAGATCATGAAGTCGGTGATTTTGCCGGTTTAAATAAAAATTAACAAAAAACAGACCGCACTTTTAATTAAATTAAGGATAAAAGTGCGGTCAAAAAATCATAAATTTCAGTAATAAATAAGGCGTTGAATTCAACGCCTTATTCGCTTTTATTAAAGATTAAACGGTTTGACGTAAGGCAGCATACCCTTATCTAACATATCGACGATACCGCTATGTTGTTCGTTACCTAAACCGCGCAATTCAAAAGTAATACCGAAACTATTATCATAAATAGTGTCTTTATTGGCGCTATAAGTATAATTCGATTTACTGACCAAATGACGTCTTGCGCCTACTCCGACAGACCAACAACAGGTGTTATATTTAATACCCGCATATTCTTCCACCAGTTTGTTTAGCGCAATATCATGATAATAACGCCCTACTAAAACCCAATTATCGGAAACTTCCCAGGCAATAGTCGTACCTATTTGTTTAATATCCTGGTTATAACGATTCGCTCCCGAAGTGAGATTTTGGTCAATATAAGCCTGACTTGCATAACGATAGTTTAATTGAATCAGATTATTTTTTTCAGGATTATATTCCAATGTCGTATTTGCCAATGAGGTTTCGTTTAAACGTGTATCATATTGATAGCTACCGCGCCAGTTCCATTGATCGCTTAATTTCCAGTTGCTTTCCAAAGCCCATGAAGAAGCACGGCCTGAAGTACTATGATCCGAATTATTGTCAATGCGGGAATCGTTCAGATAAAGAATTTGTCCTAAAGATAAATTAAAACGTTCGTTTGCCTGCTCATCATAAAAACGGGTCGTACCGCCCAAAGTGAATTGATTTGCCGAAGCAATTCTGTCTAAACCGCTATACCGGCGATCACGAAATAAGGAAAAATAATCCTGTTGTAACAAAGCGGAATCATAACCGTAACCTAAATATTCGGTGTTACGTTTTGAACCTATATTACTTTGATCACGATACGGACGATATAAATATTGCAAATGAGGCTCGAGAGTTTGGGTAAATCCGTCAACAAAGGTTTTATCGCTTGCCAACACGGTTTGTAAATCCACCTTAATTTGCGGAATCATACGATTTACCGAACGATCTATATCCTCCGCTCGAGCGCTACTGCCTTTACGTTGTTCATAATGCGTGGCGTAAAGTTTGGTCTCCACATTCAAACTTCCGTATTGATTAGACATAGGTAAATTTAAACTCGGTTCCGCATGATAACGCCATGCAGTCGGCATCAATGTACTATCATTTTCAAATCGTACCGCCTGGGCGAAAAGTTTGAAATCA
The DNA here is from genome assembly GCF_011455875.1 of Basfia succiniciproducens. NCBI lineage: Bacteria > Pseudomonadati > Pseudomonadota > Gammaproteobacteria > Pasteurellales > Pasteurellaceae > Basfia > Basfia succiniciproducens. Next base: position 1,853,918 of record NZ_CP015031.1, read on the forward strand.
AGCAATCCTTGTGCCAAATCGTTTTGGTAATAATTGAAATCTATTTGCGGTAAAGCTTTATAAGGACCGACGGAAACTTCATCAAAAACCTGATATTGTTTAGCGGAAATAGCAAAATTATAGTTTGGTTGGAAATAAGCTAAACGAGCTGTTTGTGTTGCATATCCGTCGGTACTGCTACCGTAATCGGAATCAAAATCGCTGAAATAACGTTTATCGCTTACTTTTGTATAATTAACGTTTAGGCGCCAGTTATCAAATAACTTGGCATTGTGAGCCCAATAAAATAAATGCCGGGATTTGTTGTCGCCGATATAATCCTTATAACGATCATCACCAAGATATTCCCCGGCTATTTTACCTTCGCCTATTTCATTCAAATAACGGAATTCGCCGTTCATTTGCCAACCGCGGTGAGTCATATATTTAGGAATAAAAGTAGCATCATAATTTGGTGCAATATTCCAATAAATCGGTTGCGAATACCAGTATCCGTCACGGCTGGAACTTCCCGCATCGGGAATTAACAAACCGGAACGACGGCGATCGCCGATAGGCAGTTGCAAATAAGGCGTATAAAAAACCGGTACGCCGGCAACTTTAAAACGCGCATGCCACATTTCGGCATACTCTTCCTTAATATACTGCTTCATTTCTTTCGCTTCGATTTGCCATGAATTATCATTCGGCAGACAAGAAGTAAAGGTTGCATTATTCAATAAACGATAGTCTTCCCTTACTTCCGCAGATTGTGCGCTACCGCGTCCCTGGCGACCTACAAATTGATAATCGGCATTTTTAACGTCCGTATCCTTGGTATTTAAATGCACTTTTGCATCGTCGCCGGTCAAATTGATTATATTATCTTTATAATCAAATCCGCCTTTTGCATAGGCATAACGTTGAACATTTTCATCTTGTCCGGACTGGATAACCTCGGCAGTCTCGGTAATCAAATGACGATTCCCCTGTTTTATATCCACATTGCCTTGATAAACACCTTTTGTAGGATGATTAAGTTCGGCTTTATCCGCTTCAATATAAACGGGCATTTCATTCGCATTACCCTTAACCACTTCACCGGAAAACTGCGGCACGCCGGCTAAACATTGTTGCTGTAAATCAGCAAAACCTGCCGTACTATAAAGTGCGGTAAAAATAGAGAAAGAAATTAAGCTGTAATAATTTTTCTTCATTAGTAAACCATATTTTAGCTAAAATTGTTGAGATTATACTCTAAAAAAGATCTTTTATATAGAGAATTAAATTTAACCGGCTTAGCTTATTTATGCTTACAAAAACAATCATTTATATGATCATCCACTAATCCCATGGATTGCATAAAGGCATAACAAGTGGTTTCTCCCACAAAAACAAAGCCTCGTTTTTTCAATGCTTTTGACAACGCTTTCGAACATTCGGTTTTTGCCGGAACGGCAGTTAAATCAGGGCAATCATTAATTTGAGGTTGATTATTCACGAAACTCCATACAAAATTACTGAAATTTTCACCGCACTTTTCCATCGATAAATAAGCCTTGGCATTTTTTACTATAGCCATTAACTTCGCACGGTGTCGGATTAATCCTTTATCCAGCATTAATTTATCAATATCCTGATCGGTCATCCGAACAATCTTTTCCGGACAAAATTGATGAAACGCCCGACGATAATTTTCCCGTTTTTTTAATACCGTAATCCAGGAAAGCCCCGCTTGTTGTCCTTCCAGACAAATTTTTTCGAATAACTTACGGCTGTCAAATTCCGCTTTTCCCCATTCGTTATCATGATAATCTCTATAAAGTTGAGATCCTTCCGCCCATGGACAACGTTTTTTCATTTATATCTCCGTAATGCTTACATTTGTGATCTAAATCACTGAACTAAATATCAATACGACCTATCATAATTAATTCAAGATATGATCTATTAATATTAAAGAAAAAATTCATACTTCATGCTAGAGAATATGTGATATTGTATTGAAAAAGAATTAATTCACAACGAAATAGAGGAAAATTATGACTACACAACTTGATGCATTACGCAATATGACTGTGGTGGTTGCCGATACGGGTGATATCGAAGCAATCAAAAAATATCAACCGCAAGACGCAACAACAAACCCGTCTCTTATTCTTAGTGCTTCAGCATTACCCCAATATGCCTCGTTAATTGATGACGCAATTAATTATGCGAAAGCAAAAAGTACCGACAAAGCGCAACAACTCATTGATGCGGAAGATAAATTAGCGGTTAATATCGGTCTGGAAATTTTAAAAATCGTGCCGGGACGTATTTCTACCGAAGTAGATGCACGTCTTTCCTATGACACGGCGGCAACCGTTGAAAAAGCCCGTAAGTTAATCAAACTTTATAATGAAGCCGGTATTAATAATGATCGTATTTTGATCAAAGTCGCTTCTACATGGCAAGGTATCCGTGCGGCGGAAATTTTAGAAAAAGAAGGCATTAATTGTAACTTGACCCTTTTATTCTCTCAAGCTCAAGCACGCGCCTGTGCCGAAGCCGGTGTTTATCTGATTTCACCTTTTGTGGGCCGTATTCTTGACTGGTACAAAGCAAATACGGATAAAAAAGAATATGTTCCAAACGAAGACCCGGGCGTTATTTCCGTAACAAGTATTTATAACTATTACAAACAATACGGGTATCAAACCGTTGTAATGGGTGCGAGTTTCCGCAATATCGGCGAAATTACCGAATTAGCGGGTTGCGATCGCTTAACCATTGCACCTGCTTTATTAAAAGAATTACAAGAAAGCAATGCAGACTTACCGCGTAAACTCGATTATAAAGGTGAGGTCAAACCAAAACCGGCACCATTAACAGAAAGTCAATTCTACTGGGAACATAACAACGATCCGATGGCGGTTGATAAATTAGCCGAAGGTATCCGTAAATTTGCTGCGGATATTGAAAAACTGGAAGCAATGCTTAGTACAAAACTTTAATCTAAAGTTTATAAAAATTTAATCAGGCACGATGTAAAAATCGTGCTTTTTTTATTTTAGATTGTGGATAACTTACTAAGAAAATTGTAAAAAACTTGTATTTAATCTATTAATAAGTTTAACTCTTAATTAATCTGTGGATAACCAGATGTGTTATACACAGGTTATTTTACATCTAAGATCGAGATCTTCACATCTTGTAAAATGATCTAACTTATTTATTTTATTATAAAAAAGGATCTTATAAACAGGATCTGTTCCCCCTAATAATATTAATAATAAGATCTTTATATATAAATAAAATCTTTATTTATTAGCAATGATCTTTTATCTCCGGTTTTAAAAGGATCTTTACAAATTTTCTTTAAAGCACTTGTAAATTTCAGTAGAATAGCTCGTTATTTTCAAAAAAGATCAAATTTTGCTAATCCTCATTTATTAGCATTTTAAAAGTTAAGGTTATTATGTTTTATTCTGAGAATTATGACGTTATTGTTATTGGTGGCGGACATGCGGGAACAGAAGCCGCACTTGCTCCCGCCCGTATGGGATTGAAAACCCTTTTGCTGACTCACAATATAGATACTTTAGGTCAAATGTCTTGTAATCCAGCTATAGGTGGGATTGGTAAAGGACATTTAGTAAAAGAAATTGATGCTATGGGCGGTTTAATGGCAACCGCAGCTGATCAGGCGGGAATTCAATTTAGAACCTTAAACAGCAGTAAAGGCCCAGCAGTGAGAGCAACCCGCGCGCAAGCGGATCGCGTTTTATACCGCCAAGCGGTAAAAGTAGCTCTGGAAAATCAACCTAATTTGGATATTTTCCAGCAGGAAGCCACAGATATTTTAATTGAGCAGGATCGAGTTACCGGCGTAGCTACGAGAATGGGATTAAAATTTAAAACAAAATCGGTTATTCTAACGGCAGGTACCTTCCTGGGCGGAAAGATCCACATAGGTTTGGATAATTATACCGGAGGCCGGGCGGGTGATCCCGCCTCTATCGCTCTGGCGGATCGTTTACGCGATCTTAATTTGCGTGTAGCCCGTTTAAAAACAGGAACTCCACCGCGTTTGGATGCAAGAACTATTAATTTTGATATTCTGGCAAAACAACATGGTGATGCGCAATTACCGGTATTTTCTTTTATGGGATCTGTGGATCAGCATCCCCGTCAAATACCTTGCTTTATTACTCATACCAATGAACAAACTCATGAAGTGATCCGTAATAATTTGGATCGTAGCCCGATGTACACCGGTGTGATAGAAGGTATAGGTCCTCGTTATTGTCCTTCTATCGAAGATAAAGTTATGCGATTTGCGGATCGTAATTCCCATCAGATTTATTTGGAACCGGAAGGTTTAACTTCACAGGAAATTTATCCGAACGGGATATCTACCAGCTTGCCTTTTGATGTGCAAATGAAGATTGTTAATTCAATGGTTGGTTTGGAAAAAACCCGAATTGTCAAACCGGGTTATGCCATTGAATATGATTTCTTTGATCCGCGTGATTTAAAGCCGACATTGGAAACGAAAGCCATTAAAGGTTTATTCTTTGCCGGGCAAATTAACGGAACGACAGGTTATGAAGAAGCGGCTTCCCAAGGTTTGTTAGCGGGCATTAATGCCGGTTTATTCGTACAGGAAAAAGAAAGTTGGTTCCCGCGCCGTGACCAGGCTTACATGGGCGTATTGGTGGATGACCTTTGTACCTTAGGTACTAAAGAACCCTATCGTGTGTTTACATCCCGCGCGGAATATCGTTTATTATTACGTGAAGACAATGCGGATAGCCGTTTAACGCCGATAGCTCATGAATTAGGATTAATAGACGAAAATCGCTGGGCGCGTTTTAATCAAAAAATGGAAAATATTGAACGGGAACGTCAGCGTCTACGCAATATTTGGATTCACCCTCGTTCAGAACATTTGGATGTGATAAACGAAGTGTTAAGCAGTCCGTTGGTTCGTGAGGCTAGCGGCGAAGATTTGTTGCGTCGTCCGGAAATAAATTACCAAATTTTGACCGCACTTGATTTATTCAAACCGGCAATGGATGATAAAGAAGCTGTTGAACAAGTGGAAATAGCCGTAAAATATCAAGGTTATATCGAACATCAGCAAGAAGAAATTGAAAAACAAAAACGCCATGAAAATACGGCAATTCCGGACAATTTCGATTATACATTGGTTGCAGGTTTATCTAATGAAGTGCGTGCAAAGTTAGAACAACATCGCCCTGTTTCTATCGGACAAGCTAGTCGTATTTCCGGCGTAACACCTGCCGCTATTTCTATTTTATTGGTTAATCTTAAAAAACAAGGAATGCTTAAGCGTGGTGAATAAGCTTGAACAAGAGCTTACTCAAAAGCTCGAAATTTTGCTAAAACAGACTGCACTTTCTATATCCGATCAGCAAAAAAATAAGCTTGTTCAACTGGTGTTGTTACTTAATAAATGGAATAAAGCTTATAACCTTACTTCCGTACGGGATCCGATGGAAATGCTGATTAAGCATATTTTAGATAGTGTGGTAGTAAGTCCTTATTTACAAGGTGATCTGTTTATTGATGTGGGAACAGGCCCCGGTTTGCCCGGTTTACCTTTAGCTATTATTAACCCGGATAAAAATTTTGTATTGCTCGACAGTCTCGGAAAACGCATCAGTTTTATCCGTAATGCGGTGCGCGAGTTAGAATTATCTAATGTTGTTCCGGTATTAAGTAGGGTGGAAGAATATATTCCCGATCATAAATTTGACGGTATATTGAGCCGAGCTTTTGCCAGTTTAAAGGATATGACGGATTGGTGTCATCATTTACCGAATGAAAAAGGCTTGTTTTATGCGCTGAAAGGCGTTTATCAACAAGAAGAAGTGATGGATATGGGCAATAATTTTCAGGTTATTGATGTTATAAAATTGCATGTACCTGAACTAATTGGTGAACGTCATTTAGTTAAAGTTAAAAAAATGTAAAATTTATGATTTATTTGCGTTTTTTTCACCTTGTTTGAGTTGGAATAAAACGGAAATATGCGTATAATCAATACGCTTTTATATGTAAAAAGGGTTATGTCGAGAATAATTGGGCAAGCAAAACGGAAATATAAAAAAACATTTGTTAGCGAATTCGGACTATTCATGTTTTTTTGTTTAATTCTGTTACCGTGGCAATGGCAAAGTGCGGTTAGTTTCGGTCTTGGTTTTTTATCTGCCTTTTTACCTTTTGTTGTATTTGTTTTGATAGTTTTTTTCAGAAAACAAATCTACTCAAATCAAATGACTACGTTTTATCGTGGTGAAGCGATCAAATTCGCATTGACGATAATATTCGTTATTTTATGTTTTAAATTATTTATATTAATGAATTTTATCGTTTTTTTTATAGGCTATTTTGTAGCCCTTATACTTAACAATGTTTTACCCCTTATTTGGGAAAATAAAATTAAACCGTAATCGTCAGAGGATTTATTATGTCTGGACAAACGACTTCTGAGTATATTGGTCACCATTTGCAATTTTTGAAAACAGGGGATTCCTTTTGGAATGTGCATATTGATACTCTGTTTTTTTCTGTCTTAGCGGCAATTATTTTTCTGGCGGTATTTCGTTCCGTAGCAAAAAAAGCTACTTCGGGTGTTCCGGGTAAATTGCAATGTATGGTCGAAATTTTAGTGGAATGGATTAACGGTATTGTAAAAGAAAACTTCCATGGTCCGCGTAATGTTGTAGCTCCTTTAGCGTTAACCATTTTTTGTTGGGTATTCATTATGAATGCCATTGACTTAATTCCCGTTGATTTTCTTCCACAACTAGCCGGTTTATTCGGTATTCATTATCTCAGAGCCGTGCCTACCGCCGATATAAGCGCAACATTAGGCATGTCTCTATGCGTATTTGCTTTAATCCTTTTCTATACGGTGAAATCAAAAGGCTTTGGCGGATTGGTGAAAGAATATACTCTTCATCCTTTTAATCACTGGTCTTTAATTCCTGTAAATTTCGTGCTTGAATCCGTTACTTTACTGGCTAAACCTATTTCATTGGCATTCCGTTTATTCGGTAATATGTATGCGGGGGAATTAATATTTATTCTTATCGCCGTTATGTATTCCGCCAATGCTGCTATTGCGGCATTAGGTATTCCTTTACATCTTGCCTGGGCTATTTTCCATATTTTAATTGTCACCTTGCAGGCCTTCATCTTTATGATGTTGACCGTGGTGTATTTAAGTATTGCTTATAACAAGGCGGAACATTAATTTTTAACTAACCCCGGCCTTCGGGCTAATTCCTTAACTTAATGGAGAACATTATGGAATCTGTAATTACAGCAACAATCATCGGTGCGTCAATTCTTCTTGCATTCGCTGCACTGGGTACCGCAATCGGTTTTGCTATCTTAGGCGGTAAATTTTTAGAATCTTCAGCTCGTCAACCTGAGCTTGCATCAAGCTTACAAACTAAAATGTTTATCGTTGCGGGTCTTTTGGATGCTATCGCAATGATCGCTGTAGGTATTTCATTATTATTCATTTTTGCAAACCCATTCATCGGTTTATTACAATAATTGTCGATAGGTTTTTAGCTGAATTTGCTCTTTTGAGTAACCGACAATATTAACAGAGGAGGGTGTTGTGAATTTAAATGCAACATTAATTGGTCAACTTATTGCTTTCGCATTATTTACATGGTTTTGCGTAAAATTTGTTTGGCCGCCGATTATTAAGGCTATTGAAGAACGTCAAAGTTCTATTGCTAACGCTTTGGCATCGGCTGAAAAAGCAAAACAAGATCAGGCAGATTATCAAGCCGCAGTTGAGCAGGAAATTCTGGCGGCAAAAGAAGAAGCGCAAAAAATTATTGATTTAGCAAATAAACGTCGTAATGACATTCTTGAAGAAGTAAAAACGGAAGCGGAAAATCTGAAAGCGACCATTATTGCTCAAGGTCATGCGGAAGTGGAAGCGGAACGTAAACGCGTTCAGGAAGAGTTACGCGTGAAAGTTGCGTCACTGGCTATTGCCGGGGCGGAAAAAATTGTTGGTCGTACTGTGGATGAAGCGGCAAACAACGACATTATTGATAAATTAGTTGCAGAACTATAAGAAGGTTGAGCTTATGTCAGAATTAACTACGATAGCTCGCCCTTATGCCAAGGCAGCGTTTGATTTTGCCGTGGAACAATCGGCTACTGATAAAAGTGCGGTAGAAAAATGGACGGAAATGTTGGGTTTTGCGGCACAAGTAGCCGACAATGAGCAAATCCGGGATTTTTTTGCCAATACTTTTTCAGTTCAAAAAGCCGCTGACGCGATGGTTTCAATTTGTGGCGAACAACTTGATCAATACGGGCAAAATCTGATTAGGTTAATGGCTGAAAATAAGCGTTTAACGGTGCTTCCCGCAGTATTTGACGAATTTCAACGTTATGTGGAAGAACATAATGCAACAGCGGAAGTTCAAGTCATCTCGGCGCAACCATTAAATGCAACACAAGAACAAAAAATTGCAGCCGCAATGGAAAAAAGACTTGCTCGTAAAGTTAAATTAAATTGCAGCGTAGATAATTCTCTGCTTGCAGGGGTTATTATTCGTACCGACGATTTTGTGATTGACGGCTCAAGCCGCGGACAACTCAATCGTTTGGCAAACGAGTTGCAATGATAAGAGGAATTCAAAATGCAACTAAATTCAACAGAAATTAGTGAATTGATTAAAAAACGCATTGCCCAGTTTGATGTAGTGAGCGAAGCTCGCAATACCGGGACAATCGTTTCAGTGAGTGACGGAATTATCCGTATTCACGGTTTAAGTGAAGTGATGCAGGGGGAAATGATTGCACTTCCTACCGGTCGTTTTGCGATGGCATTAAACTTAGAGCGTGATTCTGTCGGCGCGGTGGTAATGGGTCCTTATACGGATCTTGCCGAAGGTATGGAAGTACAATGTACGGGCCGTATTCTGGAAGTGCCGGTAGGTCGCGGTTTATTAGGTCGTGTGGTCAATACTCTTGGTCAACCGATTGACGGTAAAGGTGAAATTAAAAATGACGGATTTTCTCCGGTAGAAGTGATTGCGCCCGGTGTTATCGATCGTAAATCGGTAGATCAACCGGTACAAACCGGTTATAAAGCCGTTGACTCTATGGTGCCTATTGGTCGCGGACAACGCGAATTAATTATCGGTGACCGTCAAACCGGTAAAACCGCTCTTGCTATTGATGCAATTATCAACCAACGGGATTCCGGCGTTAAATGTATCTATGTGGCGGTTGGTCAAAAAGCTTCAACTATTGCTAACGTGGTACGTAAATTGGAAGAAAACGGTGCGTTAGCGAACACTATCGTGGTAGCCGCATCGGCATCCGAATCCGCCGCATTACAATATTTAGCGCCGTATGCGGGTTGTGCTATGGGTGAATATTTCCGTGATCGCGGTGAAGACGCTTTAATCGTTTATGACGATTTATCCAAACAAGCGGTTGCTTATCGCCAAATTTCATTATTATTACGTCGTCCGCCGGGTCGTGAAGCTTATCCGGGTGATGTATTCTATTTACACTCGCGTTTACTTGAACGAGCTGCACGGGTTAATGAAGAATATGTTGAAAACTTCACTAAAGGTGAAGTGAAAGGTAAAACCGGTTCTTTAACGGCGTTACCTATCATTGAAACTCAAGCGGGTGACGTTTCGGCATTCGTTCCTACTAACGTGATTTCTATTACCGACGGTCAGATTTTCTTAGAATCCAACCTGTTCAACGCCGGTGTTCGTCCTGCGGTAAACCCGGGTATTTCGGTATCTCGTGTAGGTGGTGCGGCGCAAACTAAAGCGGTGAAAAAATTAGCCGGCGGTATTCGTACTGCGCTTGCTCAATATCGTGAACTGGCTGCCTTTGCTCAATTTGCTTCGGATTTAGATGATGCGACACGCAAACAGTTATCTCACGGTGAAAAAGTGACCGAATTGTTGAAACAGAAACAATATGCGCCGTTATCGGTTGCTGAACAGGCGGTAATTTTATTTGCCGTTGAATTCGGTTATTTAGATGATGTGGAATTGAATAAAATTGCCGATTTTGAGACCGCACTTTTAGATTACGCAAATCGTACTAATACCGAGTTTATGCAAGAGTTAACGAAATCGGGCGATTATAACGATGAAATTAAAAATACGTTAAAAGGTATTTTGGATAATTTCAAAGCGAATAATACCTGGTAATAGTTCGGAGAAAGACAATGGCTAGCGGAAAAGAGATAAAAACCAAAATTGCCAGCGTACAGAGTACGCAGAAAATTACCAAGGCAATGGAAATGGTGGCTACGTCGAAAATGCGTAAAACTCAGGATCGCATGGCAGCCTCTCGGCCTTATTCTGAAACCATCAGAAATGTAATCAGCCACGTGTCTAAAGCGAGTATCGGTTATAAACACCCATTTTTAGTTGAACGCGAAGTGAAAAAAGTGGGTATGCTTGTGATTTCAACGGATCGCGGTATGTGCGGCGGTTTGAATATTAATTTATTTAAAACCGTGTTGAATGAAATCAAAAAATGGAAGGAACAAGGTATTACGGTTGAAGTCGGTGTGATCGGTTCAAAAGGTATTGCTTTCTTCCGTTCTTTAGGTTTAAAAATCAGAGCTCAACATTCGGGAATGGGTGATAATCCATCTGTGGAAGAATTACTTGGTATTGCAAATGATATGTTTGATGCCTATAAAGACGGCAAAATTGACGCCTTGTATTTAGCGCATAATCAGTTTATCAACACAATGTCGCAAAAACCAAGTTTTGCACAGCTTGTACCTTTACCCGAATTGGATACCGATAATCTAGGCGAAAGACAACAGGCTTGGGATTATATTTACGAGCCGGATCCAAAAATGCTGTTAGACAGCTTACTGACTCGTTATTTGGAATCTCAGGTGTATCAATCGGTGGTTGATAATTTAGCTTCGGAACAGGCGGCTCGAATGGTGGCAATGAAAGCGGCAACGGATAATGCGGGTAATTTAATTAATGACCTGCAGTTGGTGTATAACAAAGCCCGTCAAGCAAGTATCACAAATGAATTAAATGAAATTGTTGCGGGCGCCGCAGCAATTTAATGGAGAAAAGCGGTAATGTCAGCAGGAAAAATTGTACAGATTATCGGTGCGGTAATCGACGTTGAATTCCCAGAAAATGCAGTACCAAAAGTTTACGACGCATTAAAAGTTGCGGAAGGCGGTTTAACCCTTGAAGTGCAACAACAATTAGGTGGCGGTATCGTTCGTTGTATCGCAATGGGTTCTTCCGACGGTTTAAAACGCGGTTTAAGTGTCAGTAATACGGGGAAACCTATTTCCGTACCCGTAGGAACTAAAACTTTGGGCCGTATTATGAATGTACTTGGAGAACCGGTAGACGAACAAGGTCCAATCGGCGCAGAAGAAGAATGGGCTATCCATCGTGAAGCGCCAAGTTACGAAGAACAATCAAACAGTACTGAACTTTTGGAAACGGGTATTAAAGTTATCGACTTGATCTGTCCGTTCGCTAAGGGTGGTAAAGTAGGTCTGTTCGGTGGTGCGGGTGTTGGTAAAACAGTTAACATGATGGAATTAATTCGTAACATCGCAATCGAACACTCGGGTTTCTCCGTATTTGCTGGTGTAGGCGAACGTACTCGTGAAGGTAACGACTTCTACCATGAAATGACGGATTCTAACGTATTGGATAAAGTATCACTGGTGTACGGTCAGATGAATGAGCCGCCGGGTAACCGTTTACGCGTGGCTTTAACAGGTTTAACTATGGCGGAAAAATTTCGTGATGAAGGCCGTGACGTATTGTTCTTTGTGGATAATATTTATCGTTATACTCTTGCCGGTACAGAAGTATCCGCATTGTTGGGCCGTATGCCTTCTGCGGTAGGTTATCAGCCGACGTTAGCGGAAGAAATGGGGGTATTACAAGAACGTATTACATCCACCAAAACCGGTTCCATTACTTCTGTGCAGGCGGTTTACGTGCCGGCGGACGACTTAACTGACCCGTCTCCTGCAACAACTTTTGCTCACTTGGACTCAACCGTAGTATTAAGCCGTAATATCGCATCTTTAGGTATTTATCCGGCTGTTGACCCGTTAGATTCCACTTCACGTCAGCTTGATCCGCAAGTAGTTGGTCAAGAACATTACGATGTGGCGCGCGGTGTACAGGGTATTCTACAGCGTTACAAAGAATTGAAAGATATTATTGCGATTCTTGGTATGGACGAGCTTTCGGAAGACGATAAATTAGTGGTAGCGCGTGCGCGTAAAATTGAACGTTTCTTATCACAACCGTTCTTCGTTGCTGAAGTATTTACCGGTTCACCGGGTAAATACGTATCATTGAAAGATACCATTCGCGGTTTTAAAGGTATTCTTGAAGGCGAATACGACCATATTCCGGAACAGGCGTTCTATATGGTAGGTTCAATCGAAGAAGTTGTTGAAAAAGCGAAAAATATGTAATCACTTCAACTGATTACCAGATTGAAGGAGAACACATATGACGACATTTAATTTAACTATCGTAAGTGCGGAGAATAAAATCTTCGAAGGTGCTGTCAAAAGTGTACAGGCAACGGGGATCGAAGGCGAACTAGGTATTTTAGCCGGGCATACTCCATTGCTTACGGCAATCAAACCGGGTATCGTTAAATTTACTTATAACGACGGTATTGAAGAAGTTATTTACGTTTCCGGCGGGTTTTTAGAAATACAGCCGAACGTAGTAACCGTACTTGCCGATGTGGCGATCCGTGGTTCCGATCTCGATCAAGATCGTATTCTTGCAGCGAAGAAAAAAGCGGAAGACAATATCGTGGCGAAATCAGGCGATCTCAACCACGAAATGCTCACTGCAAAACTTTCGAAAGAACTTGCGAAACTGCGTGCTTACGAACTGACCGAAAAATTAGTGAAAAACAAACGCTAATTTTAACCGCACTTAAAGCCGTTCCCAAAAATAGGAACGGCTTTATTTTTAGGCGTTTGTTTTCTATTTTTAACAGGAAATTAATATGCAATACAAAGCCATTTTCAGCGATATAGACGGGACTTTACTGAACAGCCGGCATCAGATTAGTTCAAAAACCGAATCCGCCATTAAATTAGCCGTTAGCAAAGGTATTCCCTTTATCCCTGTTTCCGCTCGTCCGCCTTATGCTATAACCCCTTATACCGAACAGTTACAAACTAACCAAGGAATTATTTGTTACAGCGGCGCGTTGATTTTAGATAAAAATCTGCGGGAACTCTATAGCGTTCAAATAGATCAGGCTGATTTAGCGGTGCTTAATCAAATTCTTGCGGATTATCCGCATCTATCTATAAACCATTACGCCGCTTTAGACTGGTTCTCTAATGATTTGGATAATTATTGGACAAAGCAGGAGGCTGATATTACGGGTTTATTTCCAAAACAAACACCTTCCAACCTCACCAAAGTACATAAAATTTTAGTAATGGGCGAGGCGGATAAAATTAAACCCCTTGAGCAAAAACTTAAACAAAAATTACCGCACTTGAGCATTCATCTTTCTAAACCCGAATATATTGAAATCATGAACAAAGCGGCAACCAAAGCGAAGGCTATCGGTTTTATGGAACGGCATTTACATGTTAGTGCCGATGAAGTAATTGCTTTCGGCGATAACTTCAACGATTTGGATATGCTTGAATACGCGGGTTTAAGTGTTGCTATGGGCAATGCGCCAGACGAAATCAAACAAGTTGCCAAAAAAGTGACGGCAAGTAATGATGAAGACGGAATCGCATTAGTACTAAATGAAATATTTAACCTTTAACTTCTTTTTAAAAAAGAATCTTTATATGTTTTCGAAAATTATCAATACTTTTATTATTTGTTTCACGCTATGCAGTTGTTCTTTGATTAATAATGCGCTGGAAGAAATGCAGAAAAATATTGATAGCAATCAGCAACAAATAAACAGCATGAAAAAAGTGGCGATTATTTATAATGCAAAAGAAATTGAAGCTATTGTTGTAACGCCAGCAAAATATGCGAATAAATCTCCTTTGATCGAATCAATAAAGAAAAATTATGAAATAAAAACGCAAAACTATACGTTACAATTTAATGAAAAAGTAAAAGCCGAACAGGAAAAATCTTCTATCAATCAATATTTTGCTCATGAATTGTCAAAAAAAATAGAACAAGCTGGCTATCAGGTGACTTTAGTTGATAAGGCGGATATGACTAATTTGAATGCATATTTAGCCAAAACGCCAAAAATTGACGGTGTAATTAAGTTAAATATCATGCTTGGTTATACAAGTCCGGATAATTCATTTTTATTTGAACCTTCCACACTTATTAATTATGAAGTCTATAACAAAACCGCTCAACGCTTGAGTCATGGTAAAGTCGGCGCTATCGGCGGCTGGATTAGTGATAAATACATGACTTTTAACGGATTATATGAAGATGCGGACAATGCGCGGGCTAAATTGAAAAAATATTTAATGGACAATTTAGATTCAACCGCTCAAGAAATACTAAAAGTGACAGTATCTAATCTTAATTGATAGTTGATTATGTGATAGTAAAATCACTAAAAGTGCGGTAAATTTTACCGCACTTTTTTATGGTAAGAAATTTATTATGAATCTTAATAACCCAATAAAATCAGGATTTAAATCCGATTTAAAAAAATCTACAGGTAAATCCGCCTTTTATAACAAAAAAAGAAAAAGTGCGGTGAGTTTTAATCAAAATTCTGTAACCAAAAGACAGAAATCTAAACAGCTCGCTTTTTCCGAAACGCAGGTCATTCTGTTTAATAAACCTTTTGATGTATTAACGCAATTTACCGATGAAAACGGGCGAGCCACCTTAAAAGACTTTATTCATATTCCTGATGTTTATGCGGCGGGACGGCTGGATCGCGATAGCGAGGGGTTACTTATTTTAACGAATAACGGTGAAATCCAGCACCGTTTGGCGGATCCTAAATTTAAAATGGAGAAGACTTATTTTGTTCAGGTTGAAGGCGAACCGACGGAAACGGATTTGGCAAAATTACGTCAAGGCGTTGAGCTTAAAGACGGTATGACCCGTCCGGCAAAAGTGCGGTTGATTGCACAACCCGATTTTATTTGGCAACGCACACCGCCTATTCGAGAAAGAAAATCCATTCCTACCAGTTGGCTTGAAATAAAAATTAGTGAGGGCAAAAACCGCCAGGTTCGTCGTATGACTGCCAATATCGGCTTTCCTACACTGCGTTTGATTCGCTATGCCGTAAGTTCATTCACATTGGATAATTTAGCAAACGGAAGTTATCGGCTACTGACCGACAATGAGTTAGAAGGTTTATATAAAACATTAAAATTAACTAAGGAATAATTATGCTGAAACCTCATGTAACAATGGCTTGTATTGTGCATTGCAAAGGTAAGTTTTTGTTTGTGGAAGAAATTGAATATGGCAAACGCACCTTAAATCAACCGGCCGGGCATCTGGAAGAAAACGAAACCATTCTTGAAGGTGCAAGCCGGGAGCTTTATGAAGAAACGGGTATTCGGGCAAAAATGCAGCATTTAGTGAAAATTTATCAATGGCACGCACCGCGCAGCCAAAAGGATTATTTACGTTTTGTTTTTGCGCTAGAATTGGATGATTGGGCTGAAATTACTCCGCATGATTCCGATATTACACAGGGGTTTTGGCTGACTTTAGAAGAATTTAATTATTATATTCGGCAAGAAAACCAATGTGCCCGCAACCCGTTGGTGACAGAGGCCCTTGAAGATTATTTAGCCGGTTCCCGTTATCCTTTGGATATACTGACTTTATTTAATAATTAATAATAAAAAAATAAAAACCCGGCATAAACCGGGTTTTTATTGAATGTTAAATCAGCTTTGTTTCTAATTAACGATAAGGTTGATCTAAAGGCACTTCCGCATCAGGTTCGTGCGTGATACGGTTACGTAAATCGCGACGAATAACCTCAATTGACCAGAACCAGAATACGTGACCGACGATTTCCGACACGTGTTCGAACCATGGCCATTCGGCTACCGGCGGAGTTAAGCCCATTGCCGGGAACACAATGTAGTGAACAACAACACAAGCGATTAAACCTGCACCGATACCTTGCCAGAATTTAATTTTAGGAAATACTTCGGCAACTAAGCAATAACCGATAGCAAATACTAAAGAGAAAGTGATGTGAGTTACGCCAATCCAGTTAAACGCTTGGTCTGCAAACATAAATGCAGGTGCGGTAGGATCGATACCGAAAACATCGCGTAAGAAAACGTGCGGTGGGTTTAAGAATGCACGGGAACATTGTTGTAACGCTTGATCCATTACGATTGCACCGGAATTTAGCGCATCTAAAACAGGTTGCGGACAAGCTGCCGTAAATAAATCAATTGGACTACGTGGTGGGAATGGGTGTTCTGCACCCCATTTTACGAATGCCGAAATTAAACCGCCGATAATACCGGCAAAAATAGCTACGCCATAACGACGACGACCGGGTTGAGTGAATAAGCCTGCCATATTAAGCTCCGAGATTAAGAATTAAATTATTTTCAGCATTGAACTGAAAAATAGGTTTTTATTTATTATACCCGCACAAAAACTGAGTTAATAAATTGTTGTTAATTTTAAGAGTTGACACGTTTTAGTCAAGTTATTTTAGCAGTATTTTAACCTTAAAGTAGTATTTATAAGTCAAAAGCTTCAGTATCTCGCAAAATGTGTATATTACCTTTACGGCGCAAATATCCGCTACGATCAAAATATTCCATCAATTGTACGGCTAATTTGCGTCCTATCTGTAATTCGTCACGTAATTGATTAACGGATACGGCTCCATTTTGTTCGATCATTTGTTTTATTAAACGGGCATAACCGTAAATATGTTCCGTTAAGAAAAAACGATCTTTTACTACCGCCGTTAAAAAACCTAACTTTCCTGCTTTATAAAGGAAATTACGAATAAGAGTTTCATCAAATCCAAGATTTTGAGCAAGGTCACGTACCCAAAGCGGTTGACCTTTTTGTTTTTCAAACTCATCCAGTACTAGTTGCCATAATCCGCGTTCTTCCGTTGAAAATTGGATTTTATGTTCCGCCAAATGCAGCCAACCGCGGGTTTGTTGTAATTTTCCCTGTTCAAGTAATTCATCAATAAAATGATAAATTAATTTTTCCGGTTGGTTCAGAGCCGCAATGCGGTATAACCGGGCTTTTCCCAAACCTAACTGATCTTCGTGTTGATCATGATAAAACGAAAGTGCGGTCAAAATTTTATGATTTTGCCGGTGTTGATAATTTTGATTAAAACACCAATGCTGGAATCTAATATCATTATTTTTATTAATAATTTCATTAAGTTGTAATTCAGTAAGTTGTTCTATCCAGGTAATTGCCCGGGCTTCTACCGCTTTATCCTGCAAATACAGACCAATGCGCTCATCAGCCGAATGAGCCTGGTGTAATTGTGCCAGCCACTGCAGACGTTGTTCCGAACGTTTATGCCGCTTAGGCGAATTAATTTCCAATACTTTACCGCCGCCCACAAGCTGTTTGGCATCTCCGCTACGTAATATTATTCGATCTCCATAAGCTAAAAATAAGGGGTTATCTAAAATTAATTCGGCGAAAGTTTGTTGTCCCGGATAAAGTGCTTTTTCTGTTAATAGGGCTAGTTTGCCTGTTGTACGAGACGCGGCGTGATAAACGTGTACCGGCTGATTTTCCGTTAAGTATGTTTCAGCAGTAAGTTGAATTGTAAAGCGTTCCATCGGCTCAAAGGGGGCTTGCGAAAAAAACCAATCACCCCGTTCAATCTGGGTTCGGTCTAAATCCGCATTAATATTCAATGCTAAACGCTGGCCGGCAAGTCCTTCGGTATTTTGCCGGTTTTGCGCATGAATATTTTTCACCCGTACTTTCCCGCCGTTAGACAGATAAAGCTCGTCATCAATTTTCACTTTACCGCTAAATGCCGTGCCCGTGACCACAGTTCCCGCTCCTTTCACGGTGAAAATACGGTCAATGGCATAACGAAAGGGTTTATCTTTATCCGCAGGATTTGGAAGTGCGGTTAAAAATTCCCGTAATTCCGCTATGCCCCGCCCGTTGACGGCGGAGGTGACAAAAAAGGGGCTTTCTGCTAAAAAAGGGTAATCTGTCAGAATTTTAGCTTTAAGTTCGTCAATTTTAGCTGAACTTGCACGATCGGCTTTGCTGATTACCACTATTATTTTATCAATTTGTAACAAGCGCAAAATGGCTAAATGTTCTTTCGTTTGCGCCTGAATGCCTTCATCCGCCGCCACAATCAACATGGCATAATGGATACCGCCTAACCCAGCCAGCATATTTGCTAAAAACTTTTCATGGCCGGGCACATCAATAAATCCGAGGATTTTATCTCCCACCGGCAAATAGGCATAACCTAAATCGATGGTCATCCCACGTTTTTTTTCCTCGGGCAAATGAGCTGTGTTCGTACCGGTTAAGGCTTGTAAAAGAGCGGTTTTTCCGTGGTCAACATGACCGGATGTGACAATAATCATCTTATTGGTCCTGATTTAGTTCTTCTAGGGTTATAAGCAAGGTTTCAATAGCCGTAACAGAACGCAAATCCAGCCGGATTTTGTTGTTTTCTACCCGTGCTATAATCGGGGTTGAAAGTTTTTTGAAACGGGCTAAAAGTGCGGTCAATTTTTCCGAATTTTTTTCGGCAATAGTCACTGCAATAGAGGGAATTTTTGCCATAGGTTGCGAACCGCTACCTATTTGCGCCGAACTTGATTCGATTTGCAGTAAAAAATCATCTTTCAGTAAATTTTCCAGTTTTGCTTTTAATTGTTCCGCTTGCTGCCTTAATTGTTCGAGCGGTTGCGTAAGTAAACGCAAACTTGTGAGTTTTTCCGTTAATTTTTCCGGTTGCAGATATAAACGCAAAGTGGCTTCCAGAGCAGCCAGAATCACTTTATCGCAACGTAAAACCCGTTTTAACGGATGAGATTGTAACTGTTGAATCAGTTCTTTTTTTCCAACAATAATTCCCGCCTGCGGGCCGCCCAGCAGTTTATCGCCGGAAAAGGAGATTAAATCCGCTCCTTGTACTAATTTTTCCTGCACCGTAGGTTCTTTTGGCAAATCGTAGCGGGATAAATCCGTCAGTGCGCCGCTGCCAAGATCGGTAACCACGGGAATATTGAATTCTTTACCTAATTCCACTAATTCCTGTTCGCTTACTTCGCAGGTAAAACCGCAAATCTGATAGTTACTGCTGTGAACTTTCATTAACAATGCGGTATTTTCATTGATTGCCCGGCGATAATCGTTTAAATGAGTACGGTTTGTAGTGCCGACTTCCACCAGTTTGCAACCCGCCTGCGCCATAATATCGGGAATGCGGAAAGCCCCGCCGATTTCAATTAATTCTCCGCGGGAAATAATCACTTCCTTGCCTTGGGCAAAAGTTGCCAGCATTAACAGCACCGCCGCGGCATTATTATTCACCACACAGGCTGCCTGTGCGCCGGTGAGTTCATGTAATAATTCGCTGACATAATTATCTCGATGGCTGCGTTTGCCCGCCTCTAAATCGTATTCTAACGCCACATTTTGGCGCATAGCGGTCAGCGCCGCCTGTTGTGCGGATTGCGCCCACAAGGCGCGCCCTAAATTAGTATGCAGCACCGTACCCGTCAGGTTATGAACGGATTTTATTTTAACTTGCTGTTGGTTGGCTAAATAGCGGTTAACTTCGGCGATTGTATGGTTAAAGTCCGTGAAAAAGTGCGGTAATTTTTTTTCAATTTTTATTTTTTCACGGGCTTGAGCGAGTAGATGACGGCAACAATTCACTACCGCGCTATGTCCAAATTCAGTTACAAGCTGTTCGCCTTGAGGAGTTTTGAGAATTTTATCCACAGAGGGCAACTGTTGAAAAAGTGCGGTCATTTTTTTTCCTTTTTTGTTTCAGAAACGAATGTTTGTATTTTAAGTTGTATTTTACAATTAAGCTATCCCGGATTTTATTCCTTGAATAATAGAATAATTTAAGCTAAAGTTTTCAACGCAATCCGGAAGGTCGTCGTGTCCGGTGATGCGGCAGGACTTCAAATCCTGTTAGGGCTGCCAGCAGTCCTGGGTGGGTTCGACTCCCATGACCTTCCGCCAATTCTTATTTCTTGTCATTAAATTTTTTTCAAAAAATCAGAATAATTATCATTTTAAATAACTTGTTGATTTTACAGGGTTTCTATATTTTGATATGTATCAAAGCACCGATACTTATTAGGGATTAGACTAAAAAAGATTCTAGTCTGTGTGGGGTGTTATATGGGAAATTCTAATCCTGATTTAAATCGTCGTCGTTTTTTAAAAAACACATCGGCAGTAAGCGTAGGTGTTGCCGCCTCAAGTCTGTCACTTCCTTTTTCTTCAAAAGCCGATACGATTCCTGTTAAAAATATGCAGGATGATAAAGTGGTTTGGTCTTTGTGTTCGGTAAACTGCGGTAGCCGTTGCGCTTTACGTTTGCATATAAGAAATGATGAGGTGTATTGGGTTGAAACGGATAATACGGGGAATGACGAATACGGCGATCATCAGGTGCGGGCTTGTTTGCGGGGGCGTTCAATACGTCATCGCATGAATCATCCTGATCGTTTGAAATATCCGATGAAACGCGTAGGTAAACGTGGGGAAGGAAAATTCCAACGGATTAGTTGGGAAGAAGCGCTGGATACTATCGCCGATAATCTTAAACGAATAGTAAAAGATTACGGTAATGAAGCGGTTTATAACAATTACGCTACAGGTATTGTGGGCGGTAA
Source organism: Basfia succiniciproducens (assembly GCF_011455875.1). Lineage (NCBI taxonomy): Bacteria > Pseudomonadati > Pseudomonadota > Gammaproteobacteria > Pasteurellales > Pasteurellaceae > Basfia > Basfia succiniciproducens. Next base: position 1,874,772 of record NZ_CP015031.1, read on the forward strand.
TATGACTCGTTCTTCACCCGTTGCTTCATTATTTACCCGTCTGATGAATTGTTATGGCGGTTCTTTAAGTTTTTACGGTTCATACAGTACAGCTCAAATTTCACGTGCGATGCCCTTTACTTACGGTTCAAATGCGGGCAATAGTACATCGGATATTGCTAATTCCAAGTTAGTTGTGTTTTTTGGTAATAACCCGATGGAAACCCGTATGAGCGGTGCCGGGATTACTTATCATCTGGAACAGGCGCGCGAGCGTTCTAATGCGAAACTGATTGTAATAGATCCTCGTTATACGGATACCGCAGCAGGTCGCGAAGATGAATGGGTACCGATTCGCCCCGGCACGGATGCGGCGTTAGTGGCGGGTATGGCGCATGTGATGATTACGGAAAATCTGGTTGATCAGGCATTTTTAGATAAATATTGCGTAGGTTACGATGAAAAAACTTTACCGGCTTCCGCGCCCGCTAACGGTCATTACAAAGCCTATATTTTAGGGCAAGGCGATGACGGCGTTGAGAAAACACCGGAATGGGCGGCCAAAGTCACAGGTATTCCGGCGGCTAAAATTATTCGTTTAGCCCGGGAAATCGGCACAACCAAACCTTGTTATATTGCTCAAGGTTGGGGTGTTCAGCGTCAATCTAATGGCGAACTGGCTTGCCGCGCAGTGGCAATGTTAGCGATTTTAACCGGCAATGTTGGAATTAGCGGCGGTAATTCCGGTGCCCGTGAAGGTTCTTTCTATCCGCCGATTCAACGTTTGCCGGTATTGGAAAATCCGGTAAAAGCAAAAATTTCCGTTTTTTCCTGGACGGATGCTATTGATCACGGCGCAGAGATGACGGCCTTAAAAGACGGCGTGCAAGGAAAAGATAAGCTGGATGTACCGATTAAATTTATGTGGAATTATGCGGGTAACTGTATCACTAATCAACATAGCGATATTAATCGTACCCATGAAATTCTGCAAGATGACAAAAAATGCGAAATGATCGTAGTGGTTGAAAATTTCATGACGGATTCAGCCAAATATGCGGATATTTTGTTGCCCGATTTAATGACTACGGAGCAGGAAGATATTGTGCCGAATGACTATGCCGGAAATATGGGCTATTTGATTTTTGGTCAGCCGGCCACTTCCGCTAAATTTGAACGTCGCGGTATTTATGACATTTGCTGTGAAATCGCTAAACGTTTAGGGCAAGAGGTTTACGATAAATTCACGGAAGGCGGCAGAACGCAGGAACAATGGTTACAGTTCTTGTATAGCCAAATGCAGGCAAAAGACGCTGACCTGCCAAGCTATGATCAGCTTAAACAAATGGGCGTGTATAAACGTAAAGATCCCGACGGCCATTTTGTAGCTTATAAAGAATTCCGTGAAAATCCGGAAGCTAACCCACTAAAAACACCTTCGGGTAAAATTGAAATTTATTCCGAACGACTTGCGAAAATTGCCTCAACTTGGGAATTAAAAGAAGATGAGGTGATTCATCCGTTACCCATTTATCACAGCGGTTTCAATGGATGGGATGATCCGAAACGGGAAAAATATCCATTCCAATTGGTGAGTTTCCACTATAAGTCCCGTACTCATTCCACTTACGGCAATATTGATATTTTGGAAGCCTCCTGCCCGCAGGAAATGTGGATAAATCCTGTTGATGCACAACGGTTAATGTTAACGGACGGGGAAACGGTTCGTGTATTTAATGAATTAGGCGAAACCCGCATTCCGGTAAAAATCACCCCTCGCATTATGCCGGGCGTATTGGGAATGGGACAGGGCGCATGGCATAAAGCCAATATGCTTGGCGATAAAGTGGATCATAACGGTTGCGTTAATGTTCTCACGACTTTACGCCCGTCCCCGCTGGCAAAAGGGAACCCGCAACATTCTAACCTGGTTCAAGTGGAAAAATTATAGGAGTGAGCTATGAAACAATATGGTTTTTATTTTGATTCGGAACGCTGCACCGGTTGTAAAACTTGCGAATTAGCCTGTAAGGATTATAAAGATTTGGGTACGGAGGTGAATTTCCGCCGTATTTACGAATATGCGGGCGGTAATTGGGTACAAGATAACGAAGGCTGTTTCCGGCAGGATGTGTTTGCTTATTATATGTCTATCTCCTGTAATCATTGTGAGGATCCCGCCTGTACCAAGGTTTGTCCGACAGGCGCTATGCATAAAAACGCTGACGGTTTTGTGGTAGTAAATGAAGAAACCTGTATCGGTTGCCGTTATTGCCACATGGCCTGTCCTTATGACGCACCGCAATATGATGCGCAAAAAGGGCATATGACCAAATGCGACGGCTGTTATTCCCGGGTCAAAGAAGGACAAAAACCGATTTGCGTAGAGGCCTGTCCGCTGCGGGCGTTGGATTTTGCCCCTATCGAAGAATTACGGGCGAAATACGGCGAACAGGCTTCCATTGCGCCATTACCGCCGGCAGAGTTCACTAAACCGAATTTGGTGGTAAAACCGAATAAACATGCCCGCCCAAGCGGCGATACAACGGGTTTCTTAGCAAATCCAAGAGAGGTGTAAAATGAACGGATTACATGAATGGCCTTTAGTGATTTTTACGGTATTGGCGCAAAGTGCGGTGGGGGCATGGCTGATTTTTACCGTTATCTTATGCCGTCAAGGTGATGAACCCCGTGCTTATTGGAATAAAGTTCTGTTTGTACCATTGTTGTTGCTCGGCGCAGGTTTTATTGCTTCCGCTTTACACTTAGGTACTCCGCTGCGAGCATTAAATTCTTTGAATCGCGTGGGTTCCTCCATGCTGAGTAATGAAATTGCCACCGGCGCATTATTCTTTGGCTTGGCCGGTGTTTACTGGTTGTGGGGCTTATTCGGCAAAATGTCTCGCGGTTTAGGAAAAATCTGGTTAATTTTGACCGCACTTGTGGGGTTGGCGTTTATGTATATGATGAATCAGGTTTACCATATCGCTACCGTGCCTACCTGGAATACCCCACTCATCTCCTGGCAGTTTTATTTAACCGTTGTGATTGGCGGCAGTGCCTTGGCTTGTGGGCTATTAGCGAATTTCGGCGATTACCAACCCCGTTATACAGCGGTTCTTTATGTACTTGGTACTTTTTTGGCGGCAATTATTGTGATTTACCAAGGTTTCGGATTAAGTCAAATTCATAGCTCGGCACAACAGGCGGTCGCCCTTGTACCGGATTTTGCCGTAAACCAGGTGATTCGTCTTTGTCTTTTAGCGGCTGCCGGTATGGTACTGCTCAAAAGCAAACAGCCTTTATTGTTAAGCATTGCGGTTATTCTGGCGTTATTTGCGGAAATGATTGGGCGTGAATTATTTTATTCGTTACATATGACGGTAGGCATGGCATAGCAAGTTAAAAACGTGGTAAAAAACACCGCACTTTTATCTTTAAAACAGCAGAAAAGTGCGATGAATTTTAAGGAAATTTTGATGGATAACGCATTACTTCAATGGATATCAACCGGCGGTCGTTTACTTGGCGCGGTTTTTTATTATGAGCCTAAGGATAAGCGGGTTCAGCCCGTTTTAGACTTTTTCCGACAGCCGGATTGGACAAAAGATTGGGCAACATTAGCCAATCCCGCGTTAATTAACGCCTTAATAGAAAAAAGTGCGCAGCAGGATTTATCTCAGGCGTACCAATATTTATTTATCGGCCCGAACGAATTGCCGGCACCGCCTTGGGGATCGGTTTATTTGGATAAAGAATCGGTGATTTTCGGCGACTCTTTATTGGCATTACGTGATTTTTTAACCGTCCATCAAATTGAATTTATCCAGACCCAAAAAGAACCTGAAGATCATCTTGGTTTAATGTTAATGCTCGCCGCTTATTTGGCGGAAAACAAACCCGAATTGTTAGAAGAATTTTTGACCAAGCATCTATTTAGCTGGGTTTATCGTTGCCTGGATTTGATTTTTGCACAAACCGATTATCCTTTTTATCAGGCAATGGCGTTGCTTGCCCGGCAAACCCTAAAAGGTTGGCAACAACAGCTTGATCTTCGGGTTGATCAACCGCAACTTTATCGGTGACCGCCATGCAAGGAAAAAATGAGCAATATTATAAGGCTTATTTAACTTACAACCGTATTTCCCGTCGGGCATTATTGCGGGGCGTTTTTCATCCTGCAAAACAGGCGACACAAATTCGTGAATTCCGTTTAGCACCGCGTCCGCCTTTTGCCGCCGCGGAAGATTTATTCCTTGCCGCCTGTAACGGTTGCGGTGCTTGTGTGGCGGCCTGCCCTTATAATTTAATTCGGATTTCAGGGCAAAAAGCGATGCTGGAACTTGAATATGCCGCTTGCGATTTATGCGGGAAATGTGCGGAAAGTTGTTCGACGCACGCCCTGCATCCCGCCTTTAAAAAAGATACGCAACTCCGACCTCACTTTTCGGAACATTGCTTGCTGAAGCAAAATCAATTTTGCGCTGTGTGTCAGGAAATTTGCCCGCAACAAGCCATTTCCGCCGACTTACAACTGAATCATGAGGTCTGTAACGGCTGCGGAGAATGCAAGTTGGCTTGCTTTGTTTCCGCCATTCAATTAATCTAGCGCCACTGACAGAATTCCGGCGGAGTCTTTTTGTCATATATAGGGCACAGAGAAAATCCTAAAATTTTCACCGCACTTTTATTTAATATTTTCAGAATTTAACGTTTTTTAGAGGAAAACATGGCTGCAGAAGAACAAGCGAAAGAAGTCGCACAGCAGGTTGACGTTGTGGCGGAAACAAGCAAAGTTATTGATAAAGTAAGCAATATGGATTTGAATGCCGTATTGCATGATTGGGTTATTCCTTACGGTACAAAAATTTTATTAGCCATTGTTATTTTCGTTATCGGTAAAATGCTTGCGCGCGGTATCAGTAAGTTATTAGGCAAAGCGGCACTGGCTTCCACCAAAGATGAAATGTTGCAAAGTTTTGTTACCTCAATCAGTTATTTCTTATTCCTATTGATCGTGGTGATTGCTTCCCTTTCTCAATTAGGCATTAATACTAGCTCTTTGGTTGCGTTAATAGGTGCGGCCGGTTTAGCCATCGGTTTGTCATTACAAAATTCATTGCAAAATTTCGCCTCCGGCGTGATGTTATTAATTTTCAAACCGTTCCGCAAAGGCGATTTAATTGAAACCGGCGGTATGACCGGCGTAGTGGAAGAAATGGGCTTATTGGTATTGGAACTTCGCACCGGCGACAATAAAACCGTGTTGATTCCGAACGGTAAAGTTTTCTCCGACAGTATTGTAAATTATTCCGATAATAAGACCCGCCGCATTGATTTTACTTTTGATGTGTCTTATGAATCGAATTTAAAAGAAGCGAAAGACGTTTTGGCGCGCATTCTTGCGGATAATGAGTTAGTGTTGAAACATCCGGCGCCGATTGTCGCGGTTGGTGCATTGGCGGCAAACAGCGTGCAATTGGTGGTTCGTCCCTGGGTGAAGACGGCGGATTACTGGACGGCTTATTGGGGAATTACCGAAAGCGTGAAACTTGAGTTTGATAAAGCGGGAATTGTCATTCCATATAATCAAATGGATATTCATATCAGCGGCAATACCGCGTCTGAATTGAATAAATAGTATAAAAAAGCTGAATATCAATGATATTCAGCTTTCAGGTTATTGACAAAGTCTTTCCTAGGGCGGAATTTATTTCCGCCCTTTATAATAACAGTGATAATTCAATATGTTATGGACAGACACAAAGTCTGTCCATACAAATTTTTAATAAATCTTCAGGTTTGTCAGCAGTCTGCTTTTTAACTTTAACTGTGTTTATTTCGCCGCCACAAAACCTACCGCATTATAAACTTTCTCTAAGGTTTCTTTGGCGCGTGCGCGGGCTTTTTTTGCCCCTTCGGCGGCAATTTTATTCAGTAATTCTTCATTATTGCGGTAATGGGCAAAGCGATCTTGTAATTGCGTTAACATGGCAACGACCTCATCGGCAACCGTCGTTTTTAAATGACCGTACATTTTTCCTTCGAATTCTTTTTCTAACTGCGGAATAGGTTTATCCGTAATGACCGATAAAATTTCAAGCAGGTTAGACACGCCGGCTTTATTTTGCACGTCATATTTAACCAAAGGCGGTTCATCGCCGTCTGTCATCGCGCGTTTAATTTTTTTAGCTACGGATTTCGGATCTTCCAATAAGGTAATAACGTTGTTGCGGTTATCATCGGATTTCGACATTTTTTTAGTCGGTTCCTGCAGCGCCATTACTTTTGCGCCGGCTTTCGGAATAAAAGCCTGAGGCACGGTAAATTGGTTTTCGCCATAAATAGCATTGAATCGTTGCGCGATATCGCGGGTAATTTCCAAATGCTGACGTTGGTCTTCGCCGACCGGTACTTGAGCCGCTTGGTATAACAGAATATCCGCCGCCATTAATACCGGGTAAGTAAATAAACCGACGTTAATGTTTTCCGCATAACGTGCGGATTTATCTTTAAACTGAGTCATGCGGTTCATTTCGCCGAAATAAGTATAACAGTTTAGAACCCAGGCTAGTTGAGTATGTTCCGGTACATGAGATTGAATAAAAATGGTGCTTTTTTCCGGGTCAATACCGCAAGCCAGATAAAGCGCCAGCACATCCAGCGTTGCTTTACGCAATTGTTCCGGATCCTGACGGACGGTGATTGCATGGAGATCCACAATGCAGAATAGGCATTCGTAATCATCTTGCATTTTGACCCATTGACGTAACGCGCCGAGATAGTTACCGATGGTTAATTCACCCGATGGCTGCACGCCGCTTAATACAACTGGTTTAGTCATGTTTTGTTCCTTATAAAACTTTAAAATTTTTTACCGCACTTTTGGCGAATTAGACAATTTTTAATAAATCGGCGAAGTCTTCAAATACCCAGTCCGGGTGGCTGTCTGCAATCGGCATATTATAGTTATAACCGTAAGTTAAACCGACAGCCGTACAACCCGCACTGTGGGCCGCTAAAATATCGTTTCTTGAATCGCCGACAAAAAGAATTTGATGAGGATATAAACCGAATTTGCCGCATAAATAATATAGCGGCGCCGGATGAGGTTTAATTGCGGGTAGAGACTGACCGCCTAAGGTTTCGCTAAAAAGATGATCAATTGCAAAAGCTTTTAAAACAGGTTGCACATGACGGGTGGGTTTATTGGTTACCACCGCCAGAATAAAGCCCTGTTCTTTTAAGGTTTCTAAAGTCTCTTTAACATTTGGATAAAGACGGCTTACATTGCATAAATTTTCGGCGTAATAGAAACTAAAACGCTCTTTAAGTTGCGCCGTTTGTTCGTCGGTCAGGCTTTTGCCGGATTGCTCTTTTGCCCAATCAAGCGCCCGGCCGATTAAAATATCCGCACCGTTACCAATCCAGGTTAATACTAATTCTTCCGGTGCTTGCGGCAATTCAAATTCGGCTAAGGCGGAGTTCACCGATAATGCCAAATCCGGCAAACTGTTAACTAATGTGCCGTCTAAATCGAAACCAATTAATTTAAATTGTGAATTCATTATTTTTCCTATTATTTTTGTACTTTTGTCAGTTCTTGGCGCATTTCATTAATCACTTTTCGGTAATCGGGCTGATCAAAAATTGCCGAGCCGGCAACAAACATATCCGCACCGGCGGCGGCAATTTCCGCAATATTATTGATCTTAACTCCACCGTCTACTTCAAGGCGAATATCGAAACCGCTTTCATCAATACGACGACGCGCTTCCTGGAGCTTTTGCATGGTTGCCGGGATAAAGGATTGACCGCCGAAGCCCGGATTTACCGACATCAATAAGATAACGTCGATTTTATCCATCACATAATCCAAATAGCTTAATGAGGTAGCGGGATTAAATACTAAACCGGCTTTACAACCGCTATTGCGGATTAGCTGCAAGCTGCGGTCTATATGCTCGCTCGCTTCCGGGTGAAAAGTAATATAATCGGCGCCCGCTTTAGCAAAATCCGGGATAAGTCTGTCCACCGGTTTCACCATTAAATGTACGTCAATCGGCGCAGTTATACCGTAATCCCGCAATGCTTTGCATACCGCCGGACCAAAGGTGAGATTCGGCACATAATGATTATCCATTACATCAAAATGAATTACATCCGCGCCTGCTTTGAGCACATTTTCCACGTCTTCGCCAAGGCGTGCTAAATCGGCAGAAAGGATAGAAGGAGCAATTAAATAAGATTTCATGTATTCACCTTTCTTTTAAGTTTGTAAGTGTTGCTTAGGGCTGATTTATTGGAAAAAATTTGTAAGCCTTAGTGTACTACGTAATAACCGTATCAAGGAACAATTTCTTTTTTCTATTTTGTGATTTAGCTCACATTCACTTTTGTTGTACTGCCAAGTTTTCAGAAAAGTGGCAATTAGGTTAATGTTTAACCTGTTTTGAGTCTTTACACTGTTGTTAATTTTAAATAACAGGGTAAAAAAATATGACCATTCTAAATATTGCAGCGGTAGATTTAGGCGCATCAAGTGGTCGAGTGATGTTGGCATCCTATTCTACGGAAAACCATAAAATTTCACTGGAAGAAATCCATCGTTTTAAAAATCAATTTGTCTCGCAAAACGGACATGACTGTTGGGATTTGGCCTATCTGGAAAATGAAATTGTCAACGGATTGCGCAAAATTTCGAATAGCGGCAGAACGCTTCACAGTATCGGAATTGATACCTGGGGAGTGGATTATGTTTTGCTTGATCAAAACGGTGAGGTTGTCGGCCCTACCTATGCCTATCGTGATCACCGTACCGACGGGGTGATGCAAAAGGTTCAGGCGGAATTAGGTAAAGAAGTCATTTACCGTAAAACCGGGATTCAGTTTTTAACCTTCAATACGCTTTATCAGCTTAAAGCCATGACGGACGAAAATCCCGCTTGGCTTTCGCAGGTGAAAGATTTTGTGATGATTCCCGACTATCTGAATTATCGCTTGACCGGCGTGATTAACCGCGAATATACCAATGCCACCACCACCCAGTTAGTTAATGTGAATATTGACAGTTGGGATACCGCACTTTTGGATTATCTCGGCTTGCCGGCAAGCTGGTTTGGTCGCATTCGTCATCCCGGCCATCAAGTGGGATTATGGGAAAACCGGGTTCCCGTTATGTCCGTAGCAAGTCACGACACCGCAAGTGCGGTCATTTCTGCGCCGCTTTCCGATGAAAACGCCGCATATCTTTGTTCCGGTACCTGGTCGTTAATGGGGTTAGACACCACCACGCCATGTACCGATGAGCACGCAATGAATGCCAATATTACCAACGAAGGCGGTATTGACGGGCATTATCGGGTGTTAAAAAACATTATGGGATTATGGTTGTTTAACCGCCTTTGCACGGAACGCGATGTAACCGATATTCCGGCGCTGGTAAAACAAGCTGAGGCAGAACTTCCGTTTCAAAGTCTGATTAATCCTAATGCCGAATGTTTCTTAAATCCGTCGTCTATGGTTGAGGCAATTCAGCAATATTGTCGCGAACACAATCAAGTGATACCGAAAACCACAGCTCAACTTGCTCGTTGCATTTTTGACAGCCTCGCCATGCTATACCGCAAAGTGGCGTTAGAACTTGCCGGATTACAAGGCAAACCAATCAGTGCATTACATATTGTAGGTGGTGGCAGCCAGAATGCATTTTTAAACCAGCTATGCGCCGATCTTTGCGGTATTGATGTGTTTGCGGGACCGGTGGAGGCGTCGGTGCTGGGAAATGTGGGTTGCCAGCTAATGGCGTTAGATCAAATCCATAATGCCGCAGAGTTTCGTCAGTTAGTGGTGAAAAATTTTCCGTTAAAACAGTTCAAAAAACGACCGCACTTTATGCCGGCTTCAGACTTTGAAGAAAAATGGCGTGAGTTTTGCGCGTTAAATTAATTGAAATCAATAAGAGGATTTTATTATGAGTACAGTACAACAAGCTTATGAATTAGCTAAAAAACAATTTGCCGATATTGGGGTGGATACCGAGCAAGCATTGGCGCTACTTGATCAATTGCCTATTTCCATGCACTGCTGGCAAGGGGACGACGTGTCGGGTTTCGAGCAAGGTGCGGGAGCATTAAGCGGCGGTATTCAGACCACTGGGAACTATCCGGGCAAGGCCCGTACGCCGCAAGAATTGCGGGCGGATTTGGATAAAGCCGTTTCTTTAATTCCCGGTAAAAAACGGTTGAATTTACACGCTTCTTATTTGGAAGCGGATCATCGGGTGGATCGCAACGAAGTAAAACCCGAGCATTTTGCTAACTGGGTGGCATGGGCGAAAGCTAATAATATGGGATTGGATTTCAACCCTACCTATTTCAGCCATCCTTTAAGTGCGGAGGCGACATTAAGCCATCAAAATAAAGAAATCCGCGACTTCTGGATCGAACACGGGAAAGCCTGTCGCAAAATTTCCGAATATTTCGGTAAAGAACTCGGTACGGCTTCCGTCATGAATATCTGGATTCCGGACGGTAGCAAAGATTTGGTGGTGGATAAATTTGCACCCCGTCAACGCTTGGTTGAAGCTTTAGATGAAATCATTGCAGAGAAAATCGATGCGAAATATCACTTGGATGCGGTGGAAAGCAAACTATTCGGTATCGGGGTGGAATCTTATACCGTCGGATCCAATGAATTTTATGCAGCTTATGCGGTGTCGCGCGGCACGGCGCTTTGCCTGGATGCAGGGCATTTTCACCCGACAGAGGTGATTTCCGACAAAATTTCCGCGGTTATGCCTTTTGTGCAACATTTGCTTTTACACGTCAGCCGCCCGGTACGTTGGGACAGTGACCACGTGGTGCTGCTTGACGACGAAACACAAGCCATTGCCGGAGAAATTATCCGTAATCAATTATTTGACCGCGTGCATATCGGTTTAGATTTCTTCGATGCCTCAATTAACCGTATCGCTGCCTGGGTAATCGGAATGCGCAATATGCAAAAAGCTTTATTAAGAGCATTACTGGAACCTACCGACGAATTACGTGCGCTGGAAAACGCTCGTGATTTCGGCAGCCGTTTAGCTTTACTGGAAGAACAAAAATCCCTTCCGTGGCAGGCTGTGTGGGATATGTATTGCGAACGTCACAACGTGCCGGTCGGTCGTCGTTGGTTAGACGAAGTCCGCGCTTATGAAAAAACCGTATTAAGTCAACGTGTGTAAGGAGTAAGCATGCAAAATATTATTAATTCCTGGTTTGTGCAAGGCATGATTAAAGCCACTCACGATATGTGGCTGAAAGGTTGGGATGAACGCAACGGAGGTAACGTCAGCCTGCGTTTATTGGATGATGATGTGGTTTCATATAAAGACGAGTTTTATCAAAATCCCCGTCATGTGGAAATTACCCAAAATATTACCGCACTTGCCAATCAATATTTTATCGTCACGGGGTCGGGAAAATTTTTTCGCAATGTGATTATTGACCCGGCGGATACGCTGGCGGTAATTAAAGTGGACGAACAAGGTAAAGGTTATTACATCATGTGGGGGCTGGTAAACGGCGGCGTACCCACTTCGGAATTACCCGCACACCTGCAATCGCATATTGTGCGAATGAAAGTGAGTGGCGGCAAAGATCGCGTGATTATGCACTGCCATGCCACTAATCTGATTGCCTTAACTTATGTACTTGAGCTTGACCCGAAAGTGATCACCCGCGAGCTATGGGAAATGAGTACCGAATGTCTTGTGGTATTCCCTGACGGTGTAGGGGTATTGCCTTGGATGACGCCGGGAAAAGATGAAATCGGCTATGCCACCGCGCAGGAAATGGCGCAACATCCGCTGGTGTTGTGGGCCTTTCATGGCGTATTCGGTACCGGTCCGACATTGGATGACGCCTTCGGTTTAATCGATACGGCGGAAAAATCCGCTGAGATTTTAGTGAAAGTGCTATCCATGGGGGGTAAACGGCAAACCATTCAAACCGATGAATTCAAATTATTAGCGGAACGTTTCGGCGTTACACCGATGGACGGCGTTTTATAAATAAACGGCTCGGCCGGATGCCGAGCCGCTTTTTAAAGTGCGGTCAAAAATTTAAAAGTTTTTTAAAGAGATTCAAAACAGGAGTCATATTATGGGCGGTTCAATTTTACTGGGCATTTTTTGGCATTTCGTCGGTGCGACTTCGGCGGCTTGTTTCTACGCACCAATGAAAAAGGTGACTAACTGGTCTTGGGAAACCATGTGGGCAATTGCGGGAATTTTCTCCTGGATTTTATTACCATGGGGGATCAGTTATTGGTTATTGCCCGATTTCGGTAGTTATTATTCATTCTTTGGCAGTGATATTTTATTACCGGTTTTCCTTTTCGGCGCAATGTGGGGGATTGGTAATATCGGTTACGGCTTGACTATGCGCTATCTCGGTATGTCAATGGGGATTGGGATTGCCATCGGCATTACATTGATCGTGGGTACCTTAATGACTCCGATTATTCAGGGGCGTTTCGGCGAGTTATTGGCAAGTACAGGCGGACAAATGACCTTAATCGGCGTGGATCCGCTGTATGTCGCCTTGCCTAGCTATGTCGTGATTATGGGTGGCGGCGCTATTATCAATTTAGGTTTTTGTATTATCCGTTTAATCACCCGTCCGGAATTATCCTTCAAAGCGGATATGAGTGTGGTAAAAGGTTTATTAATCAGTAATATTTTGTTCTCCGCACTCGGCGGTATCATGTGGTATTTCCAATTTTTCTTCTATGCCTGGGGCCATGCCAATATTCCGGCAAATTACGGCTTTATGAGCTGGATGTTACACATGAGTTTCTACGTTCTTTGCGGCGGTATTGTGGGTTTACTCCTGCATGAATGGAAGGATACGGGTAAGAAACCGACAAGAGTGTTGTGTATCGGTTGCTTAATTATCGTGTTGGCTGCCAATATTGTCGGTTTAGGTATGGCGAATTAGCGGAACGAATTCAGAAAAAAGGAGTTATTTATGTCAAACAGATTTATTTTAAACGAAACCGCTTATTTCGGCGCCGGGTCAATTCAACATATTGTCACCGAAGTACAAAAACGCGGTTTTACGAAAGGGTTAATTGTTACCGATAAATCATTGATTCAATTTAAAGTGGTGGAAAAAGTGACCGCACTTTTAGAGGGTGCCAATCTGGCTTATGAGATTTTTGACGAAGTATTGCCGAATCCGACCATGAATGTGGTAAAAGCGGGACTTGCTAAATTTAAAGCGAGCGGTGCGGATTATATGATTGCGATCGGCGGAGGTTCGCCGCAGGATACCGCGAAAGCTATCGGCATTATCGTCAATAATCCGGAGTTTGCGGATATTCGCAGTCTGGAAGGGACTGCGCCGACGAAAAAACCGGCGGTACCTACCATTGCGGTGCCGACTACGGCGGGAACGGCCGCGGAAGTTACCATTAATTATGTGATTACCGATGAAGAGAACAAACGTAAATTCGTTTGTGTGGATCCTCATTCCATTCCGGTCGTGGCTGTGATTGACAGCGAGATGATGGCCAGTATGCCGCCGACCTTAAAAGCGGCAACCGGGGTGGATGCACTGACTCACGCTATTGAAGGTTTCATCACCTTGGGCGCCTGGGAACTTTCCGATATGTTCCATCTGAAGGCTATTGAAATTATTGCCCGCGCTTTGCGTTCCTCGGTTAAAGGCGAGCAACAGGGAGTGGAAGATATGGCATTAGGGCAATACGTCGCGGGTATGGGCTTCTCAAATGTGGGCTTAGGATTAGTACATGGTATGGCACATCCGTTAGGCGCGTTTTACGGCACACCGCACGGTGTCGCTAATGCCGTATTGCTGCCTCATATTATGGCGTATAACGCAGATTTCACCGGAGACAAGTTCCGTGCAATTGCTAAAGCCATGGGGGTACGGAATACGGAAAACCTCTCTATTGAACAAGCAAGAGTTGCAGCCGTTGAAGCGGTAAAAACCTTAAATAAAGATGTGGGTATTCCGGCTACATTACGTGAAGTGGGTGTGAAAGAAGAGGATATTCCCGAACTCGCCAAAGCGGCTTTTGCCGATGTTTGTACCGGAGGAAATCCGAGACCAACTTCGGTAAATGAGATTGAACGGTTATATCGGGCTATTTATTAAGGAGAGTACGATGATTCGAAAAGGTTTTGTTATGCAGGTTAATCCCGATTGTCATGCGGAATATAAAAAACGCCACGATGAAATTTTTCCCGAATTAGTGGAAGAACTGAAATCCCATGGCGCTCATCATTATTCTATTTTTCTGGATAAACAACGGAACCTGTTATTCGGGTATGTGGAGATTGAAAACGAGCAACGCTGGAACGATGTGGCAAAAACCGCCGCTTGCCGGAAATGGTGGGCGTTTATGCGGGATGTTATGCCTTCAAATCCTGATAACAGCCCGGTTTCACAGGAATTAGAGCAGGTATTTTATTTGGATTAAAGAAAATGCATTACAAGTAAAATGAGCTGAAATTCAGCTCATTTTTTTATGAAACGGGATCGGTATTCGGTTGGCGTACAGGAAAAAGTTTTGCCAAAAACAGAGGAAAAATAATTACTATCGCTGTAACCGCAGCGTATAGCAATATTGGCGACACTTTCTGATGTATTACGTAAAAGCGTAGCAGCCCGACACAAACGCAGTTTTTGTAAATATTGCGCAATAGTCATGTTGGTTTGTTGTTTGAATATCCGACGAACAGAACTGACTGCCAACTGGTTTTGTCGGCAAAAATCAGCTAAATAAAATTCTTGGCTAATACTTTGATTTAAGGCGGAAAACAGGCTTTCTAATTTGGATATATCGGAATACTCTTTATTTTCCTGCTGCTGAGTTCGACAAATTAAAATAAGGATTTGTAAAAAAATCGCTTCTGATAAGTGCATGGAAGATTTATTGGTTTTTTTGCTTTCAATTTCCAATTGAGAAATTAGGCTTTGTAGCTGCACCAGCGTTTCCTGATTAATACGCAAAGACTTCTTTTCATTATTATGAGGAATATAATCTTTCATTATGGGGAAAAGCGACAGTTTCTCCGGGCGGTACAATATGTTATCAAGTTTAAGCTTATCCACCTCGCCGTACTTGTGTTTATCACCGCTTTCTATATAAAGCACATTTCCGGTGGTAATAGGATGTATTTCATCATTCCAAAAATGAATTCCATTGCCGGCAGAGATAATCACAATTTCATTAAAATCATGTCGATGTAAAGGAAAGGGTGGTTGGTAATGCCTTCTTTCTACGGTAATAGGCGATTCTTCGGAAATAAAATAGCTATGATGAGAAAGTTGCAATATGTCTGTCATGTCAAATTCTTAATTCTCTTGGCGCAATAGAATATTCATTTTTAAAACAAGTTGAAAAGTAACTGCTATCATTAAATCCGCAATCATAAGCGATGTTAATAATATTTTTCTCAGTATATTTTAATTGATAATAAGCCTGTGCCAGTCTTAATTTATGTTACATAATTCTGCGGAGTATGGCCGGTTTGAGATTTAATATAACGATGTAACGTTCTGATTGGTAATGCAAATTTTTCAGCAAGTTCTTCCCAGTCTATTTCTTTCTCAAAATTATTTTCTAACCAACGTATCATTTGCCGCCCCTTTTCTTCCGTGTTTCCATAACCCGAATCATTAAATTGATGAGCCTGGATTGATGATAATACTTGAAAGAATAGGCATTCGTTCTGCAAATTATACGACTCGTCAATAGCATTAATTTTTTCTAATAACGAGTCGATATATTCCGCCGTTTTTTTATTTATTAATTGGTATGAAGAATTTTCCGGTTTTAAACCGTTAAGCAATATATCAATATTATTCAAATACTTAAAGTTATTATTTGATTGGATAAGTATGTTGGTTAAACATAAGTCTTGCAGGTTTTCATAGGAATGGTGATCTTGGGCTTGAATATATAAAACGACACCGGGATAAAGATCGTGCGGATATCCGTTTAAAATATGCCACCCGGATCCATGCTTTACTATAACCAATTCATCAAAATCATGAGTATGCTCCGGGAATATTTCCTGTGGGGCGCGAGGCTCTAAAATTATCGGTTGTTCTTTATTATTAAAGAAATCTCTCGCTAATAATTTTTGAATCATACAGACCCCCTTAGTAGTAAGGGTTCTATTCTATCTGTATCCGTTTTTTATTTTCCTTAAGAAAATGGACCTTAAACTCAGAAATTTGGTCATATTTTCAAGAAATAAGCACTTTTTTTTAAAATTGTGATTAATATCACATAACCTTTATTATAGGGAGAATGCGTTTTTTGGTGAGCTTAAAAACAAAACGCCTTTCTGAAAAGAAAGGCGTTAATTATCAATTTATGGAAACTTCAGATTATAAGTAGCGTTTGCTTACTACTTTTAAGTTGTCGTCTAAAGTATAAACTAAAGGTTGACCGGTAGGGATTTCCAAGTCCATGATGTCCGCATCGGAAATACCTTCAATGTGTTTTGCAAGTGCGCGTAATGAGTTACCGTGTGCCGCAACTAAAACACGTTTGCCCGCTTTAATTGCCGGCGCGATTTGATCTTCCCAGAATGGTAAAACGCGTTCTAAAGTTACTTTTAAGTTTTCACAATCAGGCACAACATCCGCCGGTAAATGTGCGTAACGACGGTCGTTATGTGCGGAGTTAGGGTCTTTCGGATCTAAAACCGGCGGTAACACATCGTATGAACGGCGCCAAATACGAACTTGTTCGTCACCGTGTTCAGCCGCTGCTTCCGCTTTGTTTAAACCTTGTAAACCGCCGTAGTGACGCTCGTTCAAACGCCATGTTTTGATTTGCGGAACCCATAATTGGTTAGATTCTTCTAACACTAAGTTACAGGTTTTGATCGCACGGGTTAATACTGAAGTGAACGCGATATCAAATTCGAAGCCTGCGGCTTTTAATTTACGACCCGCTTCTTTTGCTTCTTCCACGCCTTTTTCACTTAAGTTTACGTCTCTCCAGCCGGTGAAAAGGTTTAATGCATTCCATTCACTTAAACCGTGACGAATAAATACTAATTCCATAAAAATCTCCCAGAGTTAGTGGATTAATAAAATAACTGCGCACTTTATAGCAAAAAATAGGTAGTTTTAAAAGCGTAAAACCAATGTTTTCTGATCTTTCGCAAAAATAATGATATTATTTAACATCCGAATTAAATGTTATAGAAGAGAGTTTTGATCATGTGGTTTTTAGTGAGCAATAAAATTCCCCGAAAACTGACCGCACTTTTTGGTTTGGGGCTGTTTTTTGCGTTTCCACTACAAGCGGCAGATTTATCTAAAATCCAACAACAAATCAAGCAGCAAGAGCAAAAAATTGCCGAGCAAAAACGTACGCAGAATCAATTGCAGTCCACCTTAAAAGCGCAGGAAATAAAAATGAGCGGTATGATTGGCGAGCTTCGCCAAACCGAAACCGATCTCAAAGAAACGCGTAAAATTATTAGCGAAACCAATAAGCAAATCAGAACATTAGAGCAGCAGGAAAGAGCGCAAAAAGAGAAACTTGCGAAGCAATTGGATGCGGTTTATCGTTCCGGTAATCCTTCTTCGGTGGTGGAACATTTATTATCCGATGATGCGAAAAAAGCGGATCGTATGAAAGTATATTACGAGCATATGAACCAGGCACGTATGGATGCTATTGCGGAAATTCGTAATACCCGGGCGCAATTGGATGAACAGAAGAATGTGTTGAACACTCAATTGCAGGAACAGCAAACCCAGCTTTCGACGCAAAAGAAACAGCAGCAAGAACTGCAAAAAATGAAAAACGAGCGTCAATCTACCTTAAATAAACTAAGTAAATCCTTAAAACAGGATCAAAATAGATTACAGACCTTAAAAGAAAATGAAATTGCCTTGCGCAATGAAATTCAACGCGCCGCACAGGCTGCACAACAACAGGAAAAGCGTGAGCGCGAAGCTTATACGGCAAAAAAAGAAAGCGAAGAAAAACGCAGTAATAAACCTTATCAGCCGACTTCACAGGAACAGCAGCTTATCAGAAGTAATTCGGGTTTATCGGGACGTTACGCTTACCCGGTCGTCGGCAGAATTTTACATGCTTTCGGTTCTCAACAGGCGGGCGAAGTAAAATGGAAAGGTATCGTGATTAGCGCGAGAGCCGGAACCGCAGTGAAATCCATTGCCAACGGGCGGGTGATTCTTGCCAACTGGTTGCAAGGTTACGGATTAGTTGTTGTGGTCGATCATGGCAAAGGCGATATGTCTTTGTACGGTTATAACCAGTCGGTGTCGGTGAAAGTCGGTTCGTTGGTTCGTGCCGGTCAGCAAATTGCTGAGGTCGGTAATTCCGGCGGTCAAGGGTCGTCCGGATTGTATTTTGAAATTCGTCGCCAAGGCAATGCGGTGAATCCGATGGGCTGGTTAAGATGATTCGGCATCAATTAAAAAGTGCGGTAAAAAATACCGCACTTTTATGTTTGTTATTCCTGATCTCGCTACCGGCATTTTCGGCGAAATTAGCCATTGTGATTGATGATTTAGGTTATCATCCGAGGGAAGATGCGGCAATTTTGGCGATGCCTAAAGAAATCAGTGTAGCGATTATTCCTTCCGCGCCTTATGCCCGTCAGCGTAATCAGCTGGCTTATGAACAAGGACGGGATATTCTTATTCACATGCCGATGCAACCTATCAGCCAAATGAACATTGAGGCCGGCGGTTTATCGATCGGTATGGATGCGCAACAAGTGGCGCATAACGTGCAACAGGCGAAAAATATCGTTTCTCATGCAATCGGTATGAATAACCATATGGGCAGCGCTGCAACGGCGGATAGGCCGTTGATGACCGAATTAATGGCGGAATTGCGCAAACAGCATTTGTTCTTTTTGGACAGTCGTACTATCGGGCGTTCGGTGGCGGAAAAAATTGCCAAAGAAAGCGGTGTTCGCGCCTTGCAACGGCATATTTTTCTGGATGACAGCGATGTCTATGGGGACGTACAACGGCAGTTTCAGCAGGCAATTCATTATGCCCGCAAGCATGGCACGGCGATTGTTATCGGGCATCCGCGAAAAAATACGGTCGCCGTGTTGCGGCAAGGTCTTGCTAATTTACCGCCGGATATTCAATTGGTGAGCATGGGCAGCTTATGGCGTGACGAAAAAGTCGTGCCGCCGGCGCCGTTTATTTTAATTTTCAGTGATAAGCCCGCCCCGACATCCGTCGCACCTTTTGAGCCGATTCCTTTGTTGCGCGGTGTGCCGAGATAGGTTTAAACTAAAGATCTCGTTGTTTTGCAAAGAGGTCTTTTTTGTTTTGTAAGGAAATATCAGAGTTTAAAAAGACTTTGATTATAAGGAGAATATTATGTCAGAAGTATTTCATCTAGGCTTGACCAAAGCCATGCTAAAAGGCGCTAAGGTCGCTATTGTTCCGGGCGATCCGGCTCGTAGCGAACGTATCGCTAAAGAAATGGAAAATGCCGAATATCTGAATTCAACCCGCGAATTTACCTCATGGCTTGGCTATATGGACGGCGAGCCTATTGTGGTTTGTTCGACCGGTATTGGCGGACCGTCAGTTTCAATCTGTGTGGAAGAGTTAGCGCAATTGGGCGTGAGAACTTTCCTACGCATTGGCACGACGGGCGCAATTCAGCCGCATATTAATGTGGGCGATATTTTAATTACAACCGGCGCCGTGCGCTTGGACGGGGCCAGCCAGCATTTTGCGCCGTTAGAATATCCCGCAGTGGCTGATTTTGCCTGCACTAACGCATTATATAACGCCGCCCTTTCGCAAGGCATTCGGCCTTATGTGGGTATTACCGCTTCTTCCGATACGTTTTATCCCGGTCAGGAACGTTACGATACTTTCAGTGGCAAAATTTATCCGAAATTCCAGGGTACATTAAAACAATGGCAGGATTTGAACGTGATGAATTATGAAATGGAATCCGCCACCTTGTTTACCATGTGTGCGGCATTGGGATTAAAAGCGGGTATGGTTGCCGGCGTGATTGTGAATCGTACCCAACAGGAAATTCCAAATGAAGCGACCATAAAAAGCACCGAGCAAAAAGCGGTTGCGGTGGTGGTGGAAGCCGCAGGAAAAATGGCGAAAGCCTAGTTCGGCTAAATTCAGAAAGTACGTCTATTTTGCGGCGTACTTTTATTTTATCCGCTGTAAAGTGCGGTCAATTTTTTTGATTTTTTTGAGAGGAACATAGTGGCAGATCCGCATATTCGCTCCCCAATGGACGCTTGGGATTATCTCACGGTTTGTATTTACCGTTCGGGATTTGTGTTAGCCGCAATTTTTACCGCACTTTTGCCTTATTATCCCGATATCGCACAAACGGGCTTATTAGTTGCCGCGGTTTTTTGCGCCTCAAGTTTGCATTTATACTTGAAAAACTTTCGTTTAATCTTGCAGTTTGCAACCTGGATTGCTTTATTATGCCGGCTTTTTTCTCAATCCGAACTGGCGTTTGGCGGCGCATTACTGACGTTAGGCGGGCTATGTTTTAAAGAATATTTTTGCTTCCGCATTTTGGGGTTAAATCTGCAACCGGTTTTTGTCGCTTTGTTATGGGGCTCGGTAGTTTTCGAATTTTCTTTAGCAATCAATATATTATCAGCTATAAGTGCGGTGCTCTTTTTATTACTTTCGATTCAAAAATGGCGCATGCCGTTGCATTTCGATATCGGCGATAAGACAAAATATCAGGTTTAATTTGTGAATTAAAAGTCATTAGGGGCTATTTATCTTTTATAATGAAAGGCAATATTTTTTTTGTGAAAGGATTCACGGTTTTGTGAATTGCGATCCGGTTAAAATAATAAAACGAAATATGGTTTGTCATGCGGGAGAAAAAAGTGAAACCAAGAGAAAGACAATCGGCAATCGTCGAATTTTTACAAATAAATGGTAAAACCGCAGTAGAACAGCTGGCACAAATTTTTAAAACCACCGGTACCACAATTCGTAAAGATTTAACCGCACTTGAAGCGGAAAAAAAAGTGTTGCGGGCTTATGGCAGTGTGGTATTGGTTAACAAAGATGAAATTGATTTGCCGGAAGCCAATAAAACCAACACTAATTTAGAAGTGAAGCGCCGCATCGGGCAAAAGGCGACGGAATTTATTGGTGACGGCGATTCGTTACTTATGGATTCCGGTACGACGGTGTTGCAAATGGTGCCTTATTTGGCTAAATATCGTGATCTTACCATTATGACAAACAGCCTGCATATTATGAATGCGCTAACCGGCTTGGAACGGGATTACGAATTATTGATAACCGGCGGCACTTATCGACAAAAATCCGCTTCTTTCCACGGTATTTTAGCGGAATCTACGGTGGAAAAATTTACCTTTGATAAGCTTTTTATCGGAACCAACAGTTTTGATTTGGATTACGGACTGACAACTTTTAACGAAGTGCACGGGGTGAGCAAATCCATGTGTAAGGCGGCTCGGGAAATAATTGTGCTGGCGGACTCATCAAAATTCCAGCGCCGCAGCCCGAATGTGGTTTGCCCGCTGGAAAAAATTAACACCATTGTGACGGATAAAAAACTTGATCCCGCTATCCACCAGGCGTTAATCGAGAAAAATATTAATGTGATTTTAGTGTAGAAATAAAAAGGTAATAACGGGCTTTTTACTTCAAGGAAATCAACTGTTCGCGCGGGCGAATGACGCGGCTTCAGCGATTAATTCATCGCTCGGACGTTGTCCGGTATAAAGTTCAAACTGCTCCACCGCTTGCAATACCGCCACCTCCGCACCGGAAATAACCGTTTTACCCTGTTGTCGGGCATATTTGATTAACGGCGTTTCCGCCGGCATTGCAACTACGTCAAAAGCAACCGAGGCTTGGTCAATCATCGCTTCGGGGAAAGAAAGAATATACTCTTCTTTACCGCCGCCTTTCATCCCGATCGGCGTCGCATTCACCAAAATATCCGCATTTTGTCCATAAAGAGAGTCGATATATTGATAGCCGTAGAGTTTTGCCAAATAGCCGCCGGTAACCGCATTGCGCGCATAGATTTTAAGATTGTCGAAGCCGGCATTTTTAAACGCCGCCGCCACCGCTTTCGCCATTCCGCCGCTACCCTGTATGATCACACAAGCGGTCGGTTTGAGCTGGTATTTCGCAATTAATTTGGAGATTGCAATATAGTCGGTGTTATAGGCTTTTAGATAACCGTCGGTATTTACAATGGTATTCACCGATTCGATTGCTTTGGCGGATGGCGATATTTCATCTAAAAACGGCATACAGCTCTCTTTAAACGGCATCGATACGGCACAACCGCGAATTCCTAAAGCCCGTACGCCTTTTACTGCATGTTCAATATCGTTGGTGGTGAACGCCTTATATACGAAGTTTAAGCCGAGTTTTTCATACATATAGTTATGAAAACGGGTGCCGAAATTACTCGGTCTGCCCGAAAGCGATATACAAAGTTGTGTGTCTTTATTAATCATACCCTACGCCTCTCGTTAGATTACCTTATTTTTAATGATCGTTTTTTCATTACCGTAAAAATCAGCCCGTGAATCGTTAAACTGATAAAAAAGCTGTTGATAATACGTAACACTATACTGGCAATTTCATTCCAAACCAAGGGATATAGAGGATTGCTCAGATAAAAGATGATCACAGTCAAACTCACTACGCTTAACCAGAAAAACCATTTTTGCTTTGCGCTACGGGAAGAACGGTAAGGGTATTTGCCAGCCATACGACGTTGATAAAGTATTATACTAATCAAGCCTACGGCACCGATGCCGTATTGCAGCCAGTCATAAATATGAAAAATAATTTTGGTCTGTAGTATCGGGAAAAGTTGTACGAAATAGCCGCCGTCGTGAGTTAGCTCGTCAAGGGCGATATGAGTCGCCATGCCTATCCAAGCGGAATATAAAAAAACAATTAACCACGCCAGCGGGTTTTTAAACGTTGCTTGTGGCACATTCGAACCGCAAAAAGCGGGTAAATGCTGCTTAATCGGCGTTGCTAAGATCAGTCGATACACCGCATAAAACAGTAAACAAAGCGGTAAATTAACCCATTCGCTGCCAAACAACGTGTGCCCGCCGACATCCGTTTTCCAATGCAGCATATACATAAAGTCGGGCGACATCGTCCCCAATACCAGTGCGGGAAAATGAAAATAGCGGCTATTACGGGGAAAGTACAATACGGTAACCGGATGTGCAAAGGTAAACGGCATTAATACTCCTTATACAAAACAAGCGATAAGATAGTAGCGGCAAGATAAACAGTTCCTAATAAAAAATCTGCAAAAAAATATAGACAACAGTTTTTGTAAATTTATCGCTAAATCCGATTGATTGTGAAATATTGCGTTTATTTTTGTTCAAATATATGGTTATCGGATAAACATATCAAAAAAATATATTTAAAATTTCAATGATTTTAAATATATAGATATAATATTTACTGGAAAAACAAAAATCCGAAAATTTTTACCGCACTTTTAATCTAATAATCTATTGCCCTACAAAGCGAGGCAGAATTTCAGCTTTTTTAGTTTTAACCGCTATTGTTCGTCGCCGGGTGAGTTCATCTCTAATACCTTGTTTTTCAAAGCCGTCTTCAATTACTTGTTGAACATTGACCTGTAACGCGGTTTGGTAAAGCTGCCGAAGGTAGTCTTTTTGCGGATAAGCGGTTTGTTCGAATCCTGTTCTTCCTCTGGTATCCGCTACACAAACCAACATCAGTTCTTCAAATCTTTGCGGTTTTCGCCATACATCTAATTTATTGAATAGTTTTATGACAGTTTCGGGTTTTAGTTCAAAGGCTTTATGAATGTACGAATGATATTCGCAGGTAAATTCGGCTAATTCTTTATAATATGTCGGCACTTTCAAGCGGTTGGATAATGTGCGTATAGGCTGAATTCCGGCTTTTTCATGCCCGTAATGATGGGGCAGAATATCTTTAGGTGTAAGCGCTTTGCCGAGATCATGACAAATTGCTGAAAAACGTACCGCACTTTTATTAAACTCAGTGTTTTCCGTAAGCCGAACGGCTTGTTGTAAGACCAGCATTGTATGTAAAAAGGAATCGATTTCGGGATGATATTGCGCTGGATTCGGCACACCATACAGGGCATAGAGTTCGGGGAACAATATTTTTAATGCGCCGACTTGCAATAATACCTGAAAATAGATTTCAGGATTTTTTTCCTTTAATGCTTTTTCCGTTTCCTGCCAAACACGCTCTATCGTCAGCTGTTGAAGTTCCCCTTTTTCGGTAATTTCAGCCATCAGTGCGATTGTTTCGGGTGCAATGCTAAAATCTAACTGATGGTAACGAGCTGCGAAACGGGCTACTCGTAAAACCCGTAACGGATCTTCTGCGAAAGCGGGAGAAATATGGCGTAGAGTACGATTTTTTAAGTCGGAAATTCCTTCGTAAGGATCGATAAACTTGCCTTGATTATCCTGCGCGATAGCATTGATGGTAAGATCCCGGCGAATTAAATCTTGCTCTAAGCTGATATGGGGCGAAAAATCACAGATAAACCCAGTATAACCGGCGCCGGATTTTCGTTCTGTCCGCGCCAGCGCATATTCTTCTTTTGTTTTGGGATGAAGAAAAACGGGAAAGTCTCTACCTACTTGTTGATAACCCAGAGAGAGTAATTGTTCCGGAGTAGCGCCCACAACCACCCAATCCCGATCTTTTACCGGCAAATTTAATAGCTGATCACGGACGGCTCCGCCCACAAGATAAGTTTGCATTGTTTATCGAATAGCAATTGAATATTTCTTCAGGAATCAATGATCCGCTCGATTAAGCCCAACCGTCACGACGGCGACGTTTTGGTAAGATTAATGGAATAATCAATCCGATGAGTAAACCGACGCCTAATACGGAACCTCCATAAATAAACCATTGGATTGCAATTTCACGTTTTCCCGCATCAAGCATGGCTTCCAGATCACGATTTTTATTTTTAGTGATTTCTAATTCTCGCTTAAGTTGTGAATTTTCTTCTAATAATTGACTGCTTTTTTGATCTGCATCTTTGGTGCGACGTTGCATTTCTGTAGTACGTTGCTGCCAATCGGCGTCCAGACGATTTAATTTTGAGGTGAGTTCCTGAACTTGCGCTTTTAAGCGCGGATTTTCTTCTTTACTGCTTGGCGTATCGGTTAATTCGGCGGTTAAAATCCAGGCTTCCCGATTTTTGCTATCTCGAATTAAACTGTATTTTTCTTTACGATCTAAAACAGAAACCGCTTCACCCGCTTGAATTGCGCCTGCAATTTTAAAATTATCGCCGGCACCTTTGCGTAAATAGGTGTTGAGATTTTCAGTGACATATTGTGTTTCAGCCTGAGCGGCTTGAACGGATAAAGTTAATAGAATGCCGGAAAAAAATAATTTGATCAATTTTTGCATAATAATGCCTTGTTAATACTAAAGTTAAATATGTGAATTTGATAGTAATTTTAAGCCTAACTTCTCAATGAAAAACTATGCTTAAAATCACAGGTTTGGAACAACATAAGTGCGGTAAATCTTTGGCAAAATTTACCGCACTTTTTGGGGTTACTTTATATCAGACAAGCAAATTATCTAAAAATTGCATCTAAGATGTAATAAATGATAATAGCAAAAAATGCACCAGCCGGTAAGGTAACGATCCAGGAGGCTATAATATTACGGATTACGGTTAAGTTTAATGCGGCGATACCTCGCGCAAAACCGATACCTAATACTGCTCCCACTAGCGTTTGTGTAGTTGAAATAGGCAAGCCCGTTCCCGATGCTACAACTACCGTTGCGGCGGTAGCAAATTGGGCGGAAAATCCTCGGCTTGGTGTGAGATCTGTGATACCTGTGCCGATAGTTGCCATCACTTTGTAACCCATAACGATTAAACCCACGGCAATACCTGCGGCTCCTAGCGGTAAAACCCACCAGGCAATAGGTGCATTGGCTGCGATGTCGCCGCCGCTTTCTACGATAGTGACGACAGAAGCCAGTGGTCCGATAGCATTTGCCACATCGTTTGAACCGTGAGCGAATGCCATTGCACAAGCTGTCATTAACATTAAAATGCTAAAGACGTGTTCTACGCCGCCAAAAACGCCTTTATGCACCTTTTTGATGAATTTTTTGCTACGAAAATAAAAGTAGCTGATGACAACAGAGACTAAACTTAGGGCAATAGAAATTAATAAGGTTTCTAATCCGGTTAAATTTAATCCTACATGTTTTAAACCTTTGGCAACGGTTACGATGCAAATAATAAATACTGTCGCACCCATTAAGTGCGGCCCGTATTTTTGTGCGTTTCGCAGCGGATGTTCGGTATCAAAAATTAATTTTTGAATACAGAAGAAAATACCGTACGCTAACACACCGGCGATAAAGGGCGTAATGAACCAGCTGCCGACGATACCTGTGAGCGCACTCCATTTTACTGCGCCAGCACCGGCGGTAATACAACCGAAACCGACAATTGCGCCGACAATCGAATGTGTGGTGGAAACCGGCCATCCCCAACGGGAGGCGATTAATAACCAAGAACCGGAAGCGAATAAAGCCGACATCATACCCAACACCAAGGTATCCGGATGGGTGACAAAGTCCATAGGATCAATAATGCCGCTTTTTATTGTTTCCGTTACTTCACCGCCGGCTAAGTAAGCCCCGGCGGCTTCAAAGATGAGTGCGATATAAATGGCTTGTCTGGCGGTAATTGTGCCGGAACCTACCGATGTTCCCATGGCATTTGATACATCGTTAGCACCGACACCAAATGCCATAAAAAATGCAAAGGCCGCAGTGATAAAGATAATAACTGTGCCATAATTATGCAGTAATTCCATAGTTAATTCCCTATGTTGTGTTCATTCGTTATGAGCGAGCCAGCATTAGTTCAATTCGGGAACCAACACGTTGCGCCTGATCGGCAAGCACACCAATCCACTCAAAGGTTTTATATAAAGACATCACATCAATCGGATTAAAACGATCTTCGATTTGACGCAGCATGAGACGCAATTTAATTTGCATTTGATCCGTATCGTCTTCAATTTTATCTAATTCGGTAATCATTGTATTCACAAGATTTAATTCGCGTCCTTTGAATCCGGTTTCCAATAATTCATCCATTTCTTCAATTACGCGATGGGCTTGAACGGTGGCATCCAGGCTACGGCAAACAAACGCCATAAAATCCGCTTGTATTTCGGTTGGGATTTTAAATTGACGACCGATCATACGACCTGCAATATCTTTTGCATAATTGGCTAATTTATCTTGCTGAGTAACCAGTTCTAATAAATCCGTTCTATCGATAGGCAAAAATAACCCGCGAGGTAACTTTAAACGAATCTCGCGTTTTAAGGTATCCGCTTCTCGTTCTGTTTCTGAAATTTGAGCTTGGATACTTTCCGCTTTAACCCAATCGTCTTGGAAAACCGCTTCGACGAAAGGAACGAGTAAACTACAGGCTTCCGTGACTTTGTCTGAATGTCGTTGTAGTGGTTTTAAAGGCGAATGTGCAAATAATCCTAAGATATTGTTTATTGCCATAAATTAACTCCGAAAAAATGAGTTGTTGATCAAAATTTTCGTGCATATTACCCTAATGTTTCGCAAAAATACACGGTTTAAATTGAAAAAGATTTATAATGCACGGGTGATTGACTTCAATCCCATTCAAATAAGGAATAGTAAAGGAACAGATATGAGTGATGAAATAGAATTGAAGTTAGCCGTAAGCCCGCAGGCCGCTGATATTTTGATACAGGAAATAGCCCGATATCCTATTTTGGCGCAGAAGAAAACTTTTCTTGCCAATTGTTATTATGATAGTGCCGATTGTTACTTCGCTCATCAAAAAATGGGGCTGCGCGTACGCCGGGAAAACGATCGGTTTACGATGACGTTAAAGACGAACGGAAATGTTCTCGGCGGATTGCATATACGTCCGGAATATAATGTCGAACTTGAGTCGGATGCGCCCGATTTATCCAAACTTTCAATTTTTAATGAAACTTTGCCTAAATTACCCGCAGACTTACAAGTTCAACCGGTTTTCAACACGGATTTTGAACGTCATATTTGGTTGCTGGAAGGGGAAAACCGAGAACAAATAGAAGTCGCTTTAGATCGGGGCGAAATTAAGTCAGGTGAAAAAACGGAAATTATTTCAGAGTTGGAATTTGAATTAAAGCAAGGAAATGTTGCGGATTTATTATCCTTTGTTGCCGGGTTAAATTTAACCGATGGCGTACGTTTAAGCGCATTGAGCAAAGCGAAACGAGGTTATCAATTAGCTTATAATCAGGCTCGGGAACCCGTCGATTGGCTGGATAAGTGGCGCGACATTCTTAAATCGGAAGAAAATCACGGAAATTTGACCGCACAATTAAAGGCGTTATTCCATCATGAGCAGCAGCTGGTCGAAGAAACGATGGCATTAAAGGCGGATTATTTTGCACGGAATTTTCTCACTAGCGTAGAACGAATCGGTGCATTTTTTAATTTGTATCATCATTATATTGAGCAACCTAATTTATTAGGACGGATCGTTAACGAAAAATTGGCGCAAGGTAAGAATGTTGATGACTCGGTTATTAGCGAATTAACGGAAAGTAACAATTATTTATTTAATCAAATTCGGGATTTAATTCGTCTGCACAGCGAAACCAAAGATAACCTATTAGCGCTGACGAAATTAATCGCCTTGTTACATGAAGCCGGTTATGTTCGTCGTATGCTCAATTTAATTCGTTTAACTATGGAGTAACTCAAATGGCAAAAGCGCCGAAAACCGCTTATGTATGCAATGATTGCGGAGCCGAATATTCCCGCTGGCAGGGGCAATGTTCCGCCTGTAAAGCATGGAATACTATCAGCGAAGTCCGTTTGGTTTCAGCAAAACAGCCTGCTAACAGAAATGATCGCTTTAGCGGTTATGCGGGTGAAACTCAGGCAAAAATTCAAACCTTAGCGGAAATCAACCTACAGGAAACACCTCGTTTTTCAAGCGGATTTAAAGAATTGGATCGCGTATTAGGCGGCGGTATTGTACCCGGATCCGCTATTTTGATCGGCGGGCATCCGGGGGCCGGGAAATCAACTTTGCTGCTTCAAGTGATGTGCGGATTAGCCCGAAATATGACCGCACTTTATGTGACGGGAGAAGAATCCTTGCAACAGGTTGCAATGCGGGCGAACCGTTTAGGCTTGCCCACTGACCGTCTTCAAATGTTATCCGAAACATCGGTAGAGCAAATTTGTAGCCTGGCGGATCAGCTTAAACCGCAAATTCTGGTTATTGATTCCATCCAGGTTATGCATTTAGCGGATATTCAGTCTTCTCCCGGTTCGGTCGCCCAAGTACGGGAATGCGCATCGTTTCTCACCCGTTATGCCAAGACCCGTCAGGTTGCTATTATTATGGTCGGACATGTGACCAAAGACGGTACATTAGCCGGGCCAAAAGTATTGGAACACGCCATTGACTGTTCTTTATTATTAGAAGGTGAATCGGATTCTCGTTTCCGCACTTTACGCAGCCATAAAAACCGTTTTGGCGCGGTGAATGAACTCGGTGTTTTTGGTATGACGGAACAAGGGCTACGCGAAGTGAAAAATCCATCCGCAATTTTTTTGAGCCGCGGGGAAGAACAAACCCCCGGCAGCTCAGTTATGGTTTTGTGGGAGGGAACTCGTCCTTTACTGGTAGAAATTCAGGCGCTGGTGGATCATTCTATGCTGGCAAACCCAAGACGCGTTGCCGTCGGTTTGGAACAAAATCGTCTTGCATTACTGCTGGCGGTTTTGCATCGTCACGGCGGATTACAAATGGCGGATCAGGATGTCTTTGTGAATGTGGTCGGTGGAGTAAAAGTGACCGAAACCAGTGCGGATCTGGCCTTACTATTAGCGCTTATTTCCAGTTTTCGCAATCGTGCGTTACCGCAGGATTTGGTTGTTTTTGGCGAAGTCGGCTTGGCGGGGGAAATTCGCCCTGTACCGAGCGGTCAGGAACGTATATCCGAAGCGGCAAAACATGGTTTCAAACGAGCCATCGTTCCTTACGGTAATAAACCGAAAAGTGCGGTAGAAAATATGCAAGTTTTTACGGTTAAAAAACTTGCCGATGCCTTAGATATACTGGATAGTTTGGATTATTAACCTAAAAAGTAAAAAAGTGCGGTGAAAAATGCCGCACTTTTTTATTATCAAATCACTTGCTGAATTAATGCGGATATATCGTCAGGGAAAGATTGCGCCTGAGCCATTTCAAGAATCTGCTGTTTAGTATATTTTTCACCATTATAGACAACCACGATACTGGTATCGCCTTTTTGCAGATAATGAGATTCGCCGAATTCGGTATAGCGAGTCGCGCCAATACTAATGATCGCTTCCGTCGGATAGTCGGCAATAGCTAAAAGTTCGGCAATATTATTCATCGGACCTTGATCGGGTTGGTTGTTCATACGATCAACGATCCAATCCAATAATTTCGTATGAAAATAACTATAACCTAAAGCCGGGCTGTCCAGGCCATAAATTTCCGTTTTTTCTTCCCGTCGATGGAAACAGGCAATACGGTATTTATCAATTTCACCGCCTAATTCGAAAGAGGTTAGGGGAATTAATGTATCGGATAAACCTTTAGTTTCTGCGCCCCAGTTTTTCTTTTCACAGATTTTATTCGCATTGGGACGGCGGATGGAACAGTCATTATACGCACCGAAAGAATAAGGGATAAGTTTTACAACTTGGTTGTTCTGGTAGATAACATGACAAAGAATGGCAATTTCCGGCTCTATTTGTAAATTGTCACCGGAATTATCAGGAAAACGCAATTTATTCGAACTTAAAGGATAGACGGACAGAAATCCGGCCTTTTCCGAAGGTACATAAAAAGGAAAAATCGCTTTGGGTTGAACTGCCTCTTGAGTTTTTACCGCTAAAAAGTCGTTTGCTTCACCGGCTTGCTCCAAATGTCCGGCAAAATTTCCGGCAACACCGAAACCAATTGCATTTTTATAATTCATTTTTTATACCTATTTATGGTTCAATAAAAAATCACTTTACTCATAAATAAGGAGTAAAACAACTCATTTTGAATATTAAATAATCAGGTGGGAAATATTTTAAATTTTTTGACAAAAAAAGCTTGCAAAGGGAGTCGAAATCCCTATAATACGCCTCACACAACGACGCACCGTTGTGAAAACTAACAACAATCCGGTGCGTCGTTCTTTTTTGCTCTTTAACAACTTATCAGACAATCTGTGTGGGCACTTGAAAGATTCGTTTAAACAAAAAATTTAAACAAGACTTAGAGTGCTGAACAAAGTTAATTTAATTAATGATTTATAGTCAGTATTTTGAGTGATTGAACTTTTTAAATTGAAG
This sequence comes from Basfia succiniciproducens, assembly GCF_011455875.1. Classification (NCBI taxonomy): domain Bacteria; kingdom Pseudomonadati; phylum Pseudomonadota; class Gammaproteobacteria; order Pasteurellales; family Pasteurellaceae; genus Basfia; species Basfia succiniciproducens. Next base: position 1,906,238 of record NZ_CP015031.1, read on the forward strand.
AGTTTGATCATGGCTCAGATTGAACGCTGGCGGCAGGCTTAACACATGCAAGTCGAACGGTAGCGGGAGGAAAGCTTGCTTTCTTTGCCGACGAGTGGCGGACGGGTGAGTAATGCTTGGGGATCTGGCTTATGGAGGGGGATAACGACGGGAAACTGTCGCTAATACCGCGTAATATCTTCGGATTAAAGGGTGGGACTTTCGGGCCACCCGCCATAAGATGAGCCCAAGTGGGATTAGGTAGTTGGTGGGGTAAAGGCCTACCAAGCCGACGATCTCTAGCTGGTCTGAGAGGATGACCAGCCACACTGGAACTGAGACACGGTCCAGACTCCTACGGGAGGCAGCAGTGGGGAATATTGCACAATGGGGGGAACCCTGATGCAGCCATGCCGCGTGAATGAAGAAGGCCTTCGGGTTGTAAAGTTCTTTCGGTGACGAGGAAGGTGTTTGTTTTAATAGGACAAGCAATTGACGTTAATCACAGAAGAAGCACCGGCTAACTCCGTGCCAGCAGCCGCGGTAATACGGAGGGTGCGAGCGTTAATCGGAATAACTGGGCGTAAAGGGCATGCAGGCGGACTTTTAAGTGAGATGTGAAAGCCCCGGGCTTAACCTGGGAATTGCATTTCAGACTGGGAGTCTAGAGTACTTTAGGGAGGGGTAGAATTCCACGTGTAGCGGTGAAATGCGTAGAGATGTGGAGGAATACCGAAGGCGAAGGCAGCCCCTTGGGAAGATACTGACGCTCATATGCGAAAGCGTGGGGAGCAAACAGGATTAGATACCCTGGTAGTCCACGCGGTAAACGCTGTCGATTTGGGGATTGGGCTTTAGGCCTGGTGCTCGTAGCTAACGTGATAAATCGACCGCCTGGGGAGTACGGCCGCAAGGTTAAAACTCAAATGAATTGACGGGGGCCCGCACAAGCGGTGGAGCATGTGGTTTAATTCGATGCAACGCGAAGAACCTTACCTACTCTTGACATCCAGAGAATCCTGTAGAGATACGGGAGTGCCTTCGGGAGCTCTGAGACAGGTGCTGCATGGCTGTCGTCAGCTCGTGTTGTGAAATGTTGGGTTAAGTCCCGCAACGAGCGCAACCCTTATCCTTTGTTGCCAGCATGTAAAGATGGGAACTCAAAGGAGACTGCCGGTGACAAACCGGAGGAAGGTGGGGATGACGTCAAGTCATCATGGCCCTTACGAGTAGGGCTACACACGTGCTACAATGGTGCATACAGAGGGCGGCGATACCGCGAGGTAGAGCGAATCTCAGAAAGTGCATCGTAGTCCGGATTGGAGTCTGCAACTCGACTCCATGAAGTCGGAATCGCTAGTAATCGCAAATCAGAATGTTGCGGTGAATACGTTCCCGGGCCTTGTACACACCGCCCGTCACACCATGGGAGTGGGTTGTACCAGAAGTAGATAGCTTAACCTTCGGGGGGGCGTTTACCACGGTATGATTCATGACTGGGGTGAAGTCGTAACAAGGTAACCGTAGGGGAACCTGCGGTTGGATCACCTCCTTACTAAGTTTTAGGCGACTGGCAAGTGTTCACACAGATTGTTTGATAGAAAAAGAGAAGAAAACGACCGCACTTTTTTATTATCATCTAGGTCTGGTAATAAAAGGAGAAAAGCGCGGAACAAGCGAAGGCGTCGAGAGATCCGCTTTAACTGTTGTCCCCATCGTCTAGAGGCCTAGGACATCGCCCTTTCACGGCGGTAACCGGGGTTCGAATCCCCGTGGGGACGCCATTTAAAGATGATTTTTATTGTCTTTTTGTTCTTTAAAAAATTGGAAACAAGCTGAAAAACTGAGAGATTTTCTGAAAAGAAAGTCTGAGTATAAAAAAATCTTGGCCGAGCAAAAGCGGTCAAGTGTTTAGTAATAACGAACGACACAGGTATAAGAATACTTGAGGTTGTATGGTTAAGTGACTAAGCGTACAAGGTGGATGCCTTGGCAATCAGAGGCGAAGAAGGACGTGCTAATCTGCGAAAAGCTTGGGTGAGTTGATAAGAAGCGTCTAACCCAAGATATCCGAATGGGGAAACCCAGTAGATGAAGAATCTACTATCAATAACCGAATCCATAGGTTATTGAGGCAAACCGGGAGAACTGAAACATCTAAGTACCCCGAGGAAAAGAAATCAACCGAGATTACGTAAGTAGCGGCGAGCGAAAGCGTAAGAGCCTGCAAGTGATAGCATGAGGATTAGAGGAACCGGCTGGGAAGCCGGGCGGCACAGGGTGATAGCCCCGTACTTGAAAATCATTGTGTGGTACTGAGCTTGCGAGAAGTAGGGCGGGACACGAGAAATCCTGTTTGAAGAAGGGGGGACCATCCTCCAAGGCTAAATACTCCTGATTGACCGATAGTGAACCAGTACTGTGAAGGAAAGGCGAAAAGAACCCCGGTGAGGGGAGTGAAATAGAACCTGAAACCTTGTACGTACAAGCAGTGGGAGCCCGCGAGGGTGACTGCGTACCTTTTGTATAATGGGTCAGCGACTTATATTATGTAGCGAGGTTAACCGAATAGGGGAGCCGAAGGGAAACCGAGTCTTAACTGGGCGTCGAGTTGCATGATATAGACCCGAAACCCGGTGATCTAGCCATGGGCAGGTTGAAGGTTGGGTAACACTAACTGGAGGACCGAACCGACTAATGTTGAAAAATTAGCGGATGACCTGTGGCTGGGGGTGAAAGGCCAATCAAACCGGGAGATAGCTGGTTCTCCCCGAAATCTATTTAGGTAGAGCCTTATGTGAATACCTTCGGGGGTAGAGCACTGTTTCGGCTAGGGGGCCATCCCGGCTTACCAACCCGATGCAAACTGCGAATACCGAAGAGTAATGCATAGGAGACACACGGCGGGTGCTAACGTTCGTCGTGGAGAGGGAAACAACCCAGACCGCCAGCTAAGGTCCCAAAGTTTATATTAAGTGGGAAACGAAGTGGGAAGGCTTAGACAGCTAGGATGTTGGCTTAGAAGCAGCCATCATTTAAAGAAAGCGTAATAGCTCACTAGTCGAGTCGGCCTGCGCGGAAGATGTAACGGGGCTCAAATATAGCACCGAAGCTGCGGCATCAGTGGAAACACTGTTGGGTAGGGGAGCGTCGTGTAAGCGGAAGAAGGTGGTTCGAGAGGGCTGCTGGACGTATCACGAGTGCGAATGCTGACATAAGTAACGATAAAACGGGTGAAAAACCCGTTCGCCGGAAGACCAAGGGTTCCTGTCCAACGTTAATCGGGGCAGGGTGAGTCGGCCCCTAAGGCGAGGCTGAAGAGCGTAGTCGATGGGAAACGGGTTAATATTCCCGTACTTGTTATAATTGCGATGTGGGGACGGAGTAGGTTAGGTTATCGACCTGTTGGAAATGGTCGTTTAAGTTGGTAGGTGGAGCGTTTAGGCAAATCCGGACGCTTATCAACACCGAGAGATGATGACGAGGCGCTAAGGTGCCGAAGTAACCGATACCACACTTCCAGGAAAAGCCACTAAGCGTCAGATTATAATAAACCGTACTATAAACCGACACAGGTGGTCAGGTAGAGAATACTCAGGCGCTTGAGAGAACTCGGGTGAAGGAACTAGGCAAAATAGCACCGTAACTTCGGGAGAAGGTGCGCCGGCGTAGATTGTAGAGGTATACCCTTGAAGGTTGAACCGGTCGAAGATACCAGCTGGCTGCAACTGTTTATTAAAAACACAGCACTCTGCAAACACGAAAGTGGACGTATAGGGTGTGATGCCTGCCCGGTGCTGGAAGGTTAATTGATGGCGTTATCGCAAGAGAAGCGCCTGATCGAAGCCCCAGTAAACGGCGGCCGTAACTATAACGGTCCTAAGGTAGCGAAATTCCTTGTCGGGTAAGTTCCGACCTGCACGAATGGCATAATGATGGCCAGGCTGTCTCCACCCGAGACTCAGTGAAATTGAAATCGCCGTGAAGATGCGGTGTACCCGCGGCTAGACGGAAAGACCCCGTGAACCTTTACTATAGCTTGACACTGAACCTTGAATTTTGATGTGTAGGATAGGTGGGAGGCTTTGAAGCGGTAACGCCAGTTATCGTGGAGCCATCCTTGAAATACCACCCTTTAACGTTTGATGTTCTAACGAAGTGCCTGGAACGGGTACTCGGACAGTGTCTGGTGGGTAGTTTGACTGGGGCGGTCTCCTCCCAAAGAGTAACGGAGGAGCACGAAGGTTTGCTAATGACGGTCGGACATCGTCAGGTTAGTGCAATGGTATAAGCAAGCTTAACTGCGAGACGGACAAGTCGAGCAGGTGCGAAAGCAGGTCATAGTGATCCGGTGGTTCTGAATGGAAGGGCCATCGCTCAACGGATAAAAGGTACTCCGGGGATAACAGGCTGATACCGCCCAAGAGTTCATATCGACGGCGGTGTTTGGCACCTCGATGTCGGCTCATCACATCCTGGGGCTGAAGTAGGTCCCAAGGGTATGGCTGTTCGCCATTTAAAGTGGTACGCGAGCTGGGTTTAAAACGTCGTGAGACAGTTTGGTCCCTATCTGCCGTGGGCGTTGGAGAATTGAGAGGGACTGCTCCTAGTACGAGAGGACCGGAGTGGACGCATCACTGGTGTTCCGGTTGTGTCGCCAGACGCATTGCCGGGTAGCTACATGCGGAAGAGATAAGTGCTGAAAGCATCTAAGCACGAAACTTGCCTCGAGATGAGTTCTCCCAGTATTTAATACTGTAAGGGTTGTTGGAGACGACGACGTAGATAGGCCGGGTGTGTAAGCGTTGCGAGACGTTGAGCTAACCGGTACTAATTGCCCGAGAGGCTTAGCCATACAACGCTCAAGTGTTTTTGGTAGTGAAAGTTATTACGGAATAAGTAAGTAGTCAGGGAATCGGCTTGTTTTTAATTTTAGAGAATAGAAGAGTAGAAGACTAGAAGTAGGCTAGTGATAGCGGAGAGAAGAATCCGCGGTCAGTATCTGAAACGGAATTATCCTGGCGGCGATAGTGCAGTGGTCCCACCTGAATCCATGCCGAACTCAGAAGTGAAACGCTGTTATGCCGATGGTAGTGTGGGGTATCCCCATGTGAGAGTAGGTCACCGCCAGGTTGTTATGAAGAGAGGCCCCCATCGAGAGATGAGGGCTTTTTTTTGTGCTTGTGCTCACACCCATACCTACTAACTGAACCGGCGCGTCATCACCGCCATTGACGCGCGTAGGCGCAAAACTGTAGGAAAATTTACCGCACTCTTCGTTAAATAATATTTTTAGTCATCCAAATTATAATTATGCCCTTGAAGCGTCCTTTTTATCTATAATTTCTTTTAGTTATGTTTAAATGCCTATATTGATTGTAAAAGTTAAGTTTTTCGTGAACTCGATCACGGTTCCGGAAAAATTTTCTATAAAAATGATCATAGAAAATTGATACTGAACAAGTAACAATGAAAGGAGGAGATATGAGCGCTATAAAAGATAGATTAAAAGATATTGATTGTGCATTATCTGATTTAGAGCGGGAACGAAAAGAAATTTTGCTCGATGCCGGTGCGCCTGAAATTATCGGTTTAAAGGATGATATTAATGCTTTAACTGTCAGCCTGGAATATATTGATGATGAAATATTACCGCTATTACAGCAGCTGTCTATTGATCCCGATGCGTATAAATACCTATCGGAGGATATAAAGTTATCCCTTTTGAGAGATTTACCGGAGTCTGTGTCAGCCATTAAAGCCATTATTGACAAGCTTACCCCCGTTAAGCATTGTATTGAGTCTTTTAATCATCAGAACGATATCGGCTTTTAGATAAAACGCCCCTGTTTAATTCCAGGGGCGGAGGCAATATAAGGAAATATCCGAGAATACCTGGCTCTAGATAGATGTATTGTTTTACCAAAAGTGAGTTGTGATAAAAATAACGGGAAAATTTGTCGCTAGAATAGTTTTTATAGATGGCAAAAATAAACAAAAAACAACCGCACTTTTTATTAAGCGGTATTATGACAGCTGGATAAAAATACTCAGTTGCAAAGTATAGGAAAGGTTATAGAATAGGGAGAGTAAATCCTACTTTATCCTTAAACTAATCAGTGCATAATAATGAACAATTTTTTCCTCAATACCCAATCTTTTCTGCAACTCTTCTTGCAATCCGCACAATTTATGATTTTGTTAAAAATCTCTATTGCTATGTGTCTTGGGGCATTTATTGGTTTGGAACGGGAACTGAAACATAAACCCGTCGGTGTAAAAACCTGTGTAATCATTTCTATTACCACCTGCATTCTGACTATCGTATCCATTCAATCTGCGGAATATTATGCGGAAGTTTCAAATAATATTCGTACCGATCCCATGCGGTTGGCGGCTCAGGTTATCAGTGGTATCGGTTTTCTCGGTGCCGGGGTGATTTTGCGTAAAAATAACGATGCAATTTCGGGATTAACCACTGCGGCAATAATTTGGGCGGCTGCGGGAATTGGTATTGCAACGGGCGCCGGCTTTTTCTTTGATGCCATTATTGCGACATTGATGATTTTAGTGGCGATTCGTTTAAGTCCTTATGTGATGAAATTAGCCCATCACCGTCGCCAGGAAAAAGATATTGAAGTGAGCTTTACGTTTCATTTAGCCTCAATTCAGGCAATTGGAAACATCACCGAATTATTTATGAGTCATCAATGTAAAATTGAAGATATAGCCATTAAGGATTTATATAACGGTGAAGTTAATTTAACATTCCAATGCGATATTGAAGACCATAATATGCTGAGAGACGTATATTTGCATTCCAAAGCGCTTCCCGATGTGCTTGCCGTGCATTTAGAAACCGCCTGATCAAAAACATCCCCGCATGAATCGGGGATGTTTGTTATTTGAAGTCCGTGAAAAATTTACTGATTCGTTGAATTGCCCGAGCCCTTAATGCATCACGCTCAAACAGAATTTCATGTTTTGCATTTTGTATTTCTTCCACTTGAACATGTTGAAAAAGTGCGGTTAATTTTTGTAGATTTTTATTATTTACGATTTTCTCTTTATCGGAATGCAAAATTAAAATAGGTATTTCAATGCGGGGAATAATTTTAGGCAGACCTTTTATCGCGTTTAAGCATAAATGAACCCAACGGAATGTCGGTCCGCCAAGATGAATTGCCGGATGATTGCGATTAATTCTGTTCATCCATTTCATGCGGGTTTTGCAGAAACTGAGTTCGTTATTATTTAAATTAGCCGGCTTATAGCCTTCTTTTCCCGGTACATAACGTTTTCCTTGTCCGAATAGTATCATCAAATTAATGATAATTTGATCGATAAACGGGCGATGTAACTGTAAACCGTAAAAAGGTGCGGATAACACGGCACTTTTTATATGGTGATCATAGTTAGCAAGATAATAGGTGCTGATTAACGCCCCTAATGAATGAGCCACTAGGTGGCAGGAGCTGTATTGACGATAGGAATAAGCTTCATCGATAACCGCCGCCATATCGTCCGTATAATAGCGGAATTCATCAATGTAACCTTTATCTCTATTTTTTAATAGCCGATCGGAATAGCCTTGCCCTCGATGATCGAAACTCAGCACATCATAACCCTGGTGATAAAAATCATAAGCCACTTCAGTCCATTTCAGCAAATTTTCCGCACGTCCGTTTACTAACACCAATAACCTGTCATTACCGTCATGTTCATGTTTAAAATGGCGATAAGCGATTTTTATGTTGTTTTTGCCCTTGATATAATTCAGCGGACAGCGTTCCGCAAAGGGAAGCAGTTCGGTTAATGCAAAATTGCTAAATTTAGGTTCTCTGTTTAGCATGATCTTCCTACGGGTTGAGCTGATTTGGTATGAAAATAAATCTGATGAATTTAAATGTTAACATGAATCGCGCTATTTTGTTTTTTAGCGGAGATCTTGATTATTATAAAACAAAAAGTGCGGTATTTTTTACCGCACTTTGCTGTTCAGATGAGTAACAAATTAGGCTACTAACTGTTTTAAGATTCGACGTACGGGTTCCGCTGCGCCCCATAATAATTGATCGCCCACGGTGAAGGCAGCCAAATATTCCGGCCCCATCGCCAATTTGCGTAAACGCCCCACCGGTACGCTTAATGTACCTGTTACTTTAGCCGGAGTTAATTCGCGCAATGTGGTTTCTTTATCGTTCGGAATTACTTTCACCCATTCGTTATGAGAAGCCAGAATTTGTTCGATTTCTTCTAACGGAACGTCTTTTTTAAGTTTGATGGTGAATGCCTGACTGTGGCAACGTAATGCACCGATACGCACGCATAAACCGTCCACCGGAATCGGGTTGTCGCTTAATCCCAGAATTTTGTTGGTTTCCGCATAGCCTTTCCATTCTTCTTTGGTTTGACCGCTCGGCAACAATTTGTCGATCCAAGGAATTAAGCTGCCCGCTAATGCGGCGCCGAAGTTATCTGTCGGGAAACTATCCGCGCGCATTTCGGCGGTAACTTTGCGTTCAATGTCTAAAATGGAAGAGGCCGGATTTGCTAATTCCTCGCTGACGGATTTTTCCAACAAGCCCATTTGTGAAACAAGTTCGCGCATATTTTTGGCACCGGCACCGGAAGCGGCCTGATAAGTCGCTACTGAAATCCATTCCACCAAATCACGTTCGAATAAGCCGCCTAGGGCCATTAACATAAGGCTAACTGTACAGTTACCGCCGACAAAGGTTTTTATACCGTTTTTTAAGCCGTCGGCAATTACGTGTTGGTTTACCGGGTCTAATACAATGATGGCGTCTTTTTCCATGCGCAATGCGGAAGCGGCGTCCACCCAATAACCGTCCCAACCGGTGGCTTTCAGTTTCGGATACACTTCATTAGTATAATCGCCACCCTGACAAGTGACGATAATATCCAATTTTTTTAATTCTTCGATATCAAAGGCGTCTTTCAAATTACCCGCCTCTTTACCGCCGAATACCGGCGCTTTTTGCCCTGCTTGAGAAGTGGTAAAGAAAACCGGATTAAGATTTGCGAAATCCTGTTCCTGTTGCATACGATCCATTAATACTGAACCGACCATACCGCGCCATCCGATAAAACCAACGTTTTTCATGTTTCATTCCTTAATAGTTAAAAGTGTGTTTGAATTTGTTCGAGTAGTTCTAATTAATTACAAGATAGTCTGAACAAAATCAAGTTTTTTATAAAAAAAATGACAAAATTATTATTTTTGTCATTTTTTACTAAATAAATTTATAATTAACCCGCTTTATGATCCAGCATTTTGATATGACGTGTTGCGGAAATCCATGCGGAGATATAACCGACAATAGCGCAAATAATCAATAAAAATAACACTTCGCCGATCTCTAATCCGTTGAGGGAAAATTTAACGGCAAAGACATCCGTAACATATTGCACCGCACTGGCAAAATAACCGATAAGCAGGCTGCTGAAGAAACAGGCAAAGAAACCGCCGAAGAAGCCGTAAATAATGCCGGTGTAAAGATATGGTCGCAGAATAAACTGGTCTGTTGCGCCTAATAATTTCATTACCGAAATATTAGCCTGACTGCTGTAAACGTCCGAACGAATACTGTTTCCGATCACCAGGAAAACGGCAAGGGTCATTAAAACGGCGCAGAATACGGAGATGTGACCGATTAACCAGGTCAGCGCAGTGAATTTTTCCATCCAGTCGTTATCTAAACGTACTTCCTGAACGCCCTTGATTTTATTTAAATTCGCCCGTAAATCTTCACGTTTTTTTGAATCCTGATATTCAGGAGCTGGCTGAATCATCACCACTGCCGGTAACGGATTATCGTCTAAAATATCCAGTTCTTCACTGAAACCGGACCAGTTTCGGAAATCATTTAAACTTTGTTGGCGGGACACATAATTTAAACTGTCGATACCTTCCACCTGGCGGATTTTTTCTACCACCGCATTAGCGTCTTCTTCGCTTAAATTTTTATGTAAGTAAACGGTAATATCGCTTTCCGGATAAAATTGTGTTGATGCAATATGCGTATTTTTCCATAGCAAAAAGCTGACGGTCGGAATCGTCAGAGACACGGCAATTACCAAGATTGTCAGTATCGTACCATATTTACGTTTTACTAAATCCGCCCATACATGGCGCAACACATACTGCATTTGAACCCAAAAGGGCGCACTATTTTTTGAACTCATAATAATCGTCCTTAACGTAAATGCCCTTGCTCTAACACGAGACAAGGTTTGGGTTTTTGTTGAATTAAGCCTAAATTATGGGTGGCGATTAACACCGTCATACCGAGTTTATTGAATTCCTCAAATAAATTGAAAATATCCATGGAAAGTTTGTCATCCAGATTACCGGTAGGTTCATCGGCTAATAATAATTGCGGTTTATGTACAACCGCACGGGCAATGTCTACCCGTTGCTGTTCGCCGCCGGATAAATGAACCGGTAAATAATTGGCGCGATCCCGTAGCCCTACGCGATCTAGGGCGGCTAATGCGTATTTTTCCGCATCTTTAGGGTGAAAACCGGTAATAATTAACGGCAAGGCGACGTTATCGACCACCGAACGTTCCGGCAATAAACGATAATCCTGATGAACCATACCTATTTGACGGCGTAAGAAAGGAATTTCATAAGGCGAGAGGCGGGTAATATCATGGCCGTTGAACCAAATTTGTCCGCCATTGGCACGTTCCATGCCCATAATTAATTTTAATAAGGTGCTTTTCCCGGCACCTGAATGTCCCGTTAAATAAGTCATACTGCCTACCGGTAGATGGAAAGTCAGCCCTTGCAGAGCCGGCTTGCCGCCGAGATAGGCTTTGCTGACGTTTGCAAAACGTATCATATTTTCTTCTCTATTCGTATATCACTGATAAATCTGAACAATTATAACGGATATTTTTTAGTCTTGTTACGTCTTTATGCCCGATTTAACGGAAATACTGCCGGAGAAGTCAAAATTTACGAATTTTAAACCGCACTTTATTGCATAAAATCCAGCGCTTTAATCTGTTCCGTGCCAATATAACAGGATTGTTCAATGGCTTTTAACGACATTTCCGCCGCATTCCGACCTAGATTGGTTTTGATGGATTGATAACTTGAATTTACCGAATCCTGATATTTTTCACGTAACGTATAGCGATCCGCCAGAATATAATCGCGCATATCTTCGCCAAGTAATGTTTCCGGAATAATCTTTTTGGTATCGACAGATAATTTCGCATATTCGTTAATAAAATCCTCACAGGTTTTTGGCAATGGCACTTGAGCGGTGCAGGCTGACAGCAAAACTGCGGTCAAAATCGGGCTGATTTTTTTATAATTATTATTCATGATTGAACTTAACGGTGAATAAATTTAATTGATTGAGAGGATGCGAATCATAACAAGTTTAACGGCGTTAGACTATAGGCGGGAATTATCTTTATTGGATAATTTAAATGACGGTAGCGTTAACTGTAAAATCAGCCATAAAAAAACGACCGGGGATAGATCCGGCCGTTTAATAATTTCGTTTAAATTAGAATTTTGCAACAAATTCCGCATAACCGTCGATAAATTGTTGCAGCATTTGTTTTACCGCATCAATGGTGATTTCGCCGTTTTGGTCGAATACGCCGTTAAACAAACCGCCAACGCAGGCATTTTGTTGATAAACCGGCATACCGATAAATGAACCTGACGCAATAGTGCGAAGTTGATCGGCAACACGCACACCACCCGCCATACCTGCCGCCACAGTCACGATACCAGCCGGTTTACCGAACCATTTGCTTTGCCCCATTGGGCGGGAAACTACGTCAATAGCGTTTTTCAGCATAGCCGAAATGGCACCGTTATGTTCCGGGCTCACTAAAATCACGCCGTCGGCATTGGCGATCTGTTCGCGTACACGGGTATATTGAGCCGGGCTGTTTTCGTCTAAATCACGATCATAAAGCGGAAGATCGGCGATTTCCACGATATTTAACTGAATTGAAGCGGGCGCCATTTTTTGTAAATGAGAAACCACCAATTTACTGAATGAAGTCGTACTGCCGCTACCGATTAATACTGCAATTTGTTTAGTCATAATATTATCCTGTTGAGTTATTAGTAAATAATGGCGGGTATTTTAGCTTATCCTACTAAAAATAAAATCTGTTTTTTTATTAAAAAACTATCAATTAATAGTAAATAATTAATCAAATTTTAATTAGATCTATTTCGTTAAAAGAAATAAACCGCAACAAAAGTGCGGTCTGTTTTATTTGCTTTACCTGCTCTTTCGGATGATGTAGCCATCAAACGTAAGCATTTTTGCGCAATTTAATGCTTAATTCGCTTTTGGCTGATTTTTATTAGCCGGGCGTTCGAAGCCTTTTTTCAGCATACAGGCGTCAAAATCTTCGCGGGTCGAATTTGAAGTCATCGCTTGTTGGCAGGCTTTTAATGCCTCTTCAATTTGCATATTGCCTTCTTGCGGTTTAGAACGGCCGTTTGGCATGGAGCAAGCCGCTAATATCGTTGTTATTACACAAATAGTCAGTAATTTTTTCATCATAAAACCTCTTTTATTTATTATATTGGACAGTATATCCTTATTCTTAGATAAGGCGGAACATAAATAGTTCAGAATCAATCACCTATCAAAAGTGCGGTAAAATTTACCGCACTTTTTAGATAATGTTTAATTAATGATTAAACATCATAAGTAGTTGACGCCGTATTACCGCCGCGACCGGTCCAGTTGGTGTGGAAGAATTCGCCGCGCGGTTTGTCGGTACGTTCGTAAGTATGCGCGCCGAAGTAGTCGCGTTGCGCCTGTAATAAGTTGGCCGGCACACGCTCGGAAGTATAACCGTCTAAGAAGGTAATGGCAGACGCCATACAAGGCATCGGAATACCCGCTTCAATAGATTTCGCCACCACTTTACGCCAGTCTGCCAGGGCATTTTGCAAAATACCTTTGAAATACGGGTCGGAACCTAAGAACACCAAATCAGGATTCGTCTCATAAGCGTCACGAATATTGCCTAAGAATGCGGAACGAATAATACAGCCTTCACGCCATAATAACGCAGTGGCACCGTAGTTAATATTCCAGCCGAACTGTTCGGAAGCTTCGCGAATCAGCATAAAACCTTGTGCATAAGAGATAATTTTTGAGGCAAGCAAAGCTTTGCGAACCGCTTCAATCCAGACTTTTTTGTCCCCTTCCACCGGGCTGACGGTTTTATTGAATAATTTTGCCGCGGCAACACGTTGCTCTTTGAAAGAAGAGACACAACGGGCAAAGACGGATTCGGTGATCAGGGTTAACGGAATACCGAAATCCAGGGCGTTGATACCCGTCCATTTACCGGTACCTTTTTGGCCGGCGGTATCTAAGATTTTTTCTACCAACGGCTGACCGTCCGTATCTTTATAGGCCAAAATATCCGTTGTAATGTCCACCAGATAACTGTCTAACTCGGTTTGTTTCCATTGTTGGAAAATTTCGTGCATTTCTTCATAGCTTAAACCTAAGCCTTCTTTTAAGAATTGGTAAGCTTCGCAGATTAACTGCATATCGCCGTATTCGATACCGTTATGCACCATTTTCACGAAATGTCCCGCACCTTCGGCGCCCACCCAGTCGCAACAAGGTTCGCCTTTGTCGGTTTTGGCGGAAATCGCCTGCAAAATCGGTTTCACATAAGGCCAGGCTTCAGGGTTACCGCCCGGCATGATAGAAGGTCCGTGGCGTGCGCCTTCTTCGCCGCCGGAAACGCCGGTACCGATAAAGCGAATGCCTTTTTCCGCCAGGGCTTTGGTACGGCGGTTGGTATCCGGGTAATTTGAGTTACCGCCGTCGATAATGATATCGCCTTGTTCTAAATGGGGTAGTAAGGCATCAATAAATTGATCCACCACATCACCGGCACGCACCATTAACATTACTTTGCGCGGTTTTTCTAATTTAGCGGCGAGATCTTCCAGTGAATAAGCGCCGATAATATTGGTGCCTTTCGCCGCACCCTGTAAAAACTCATCCACTTTTGCCGTGGTACGGTTAAACGCCACCACTTTAAAGCCGTTGTCGTTCATATTTAAAATTAAGTTCTGACCCATTACCGCTAAACCGATAACGCCGATATCACCTTTTGTTGACATTGTTTTCTCCTGTTTTATTGAATTTATTACACGGAAAATTCCGGGAATTTTGACCGCACTTTTATTGGTTTTAACTGGTGGGCTGGCAAGCCCACCCTACGAGTCTTTATTTATATTGCGGATGCTGGGTATAGATATATATTCTGATACATATTATTTTTCCAACACAAAATCCACCGCCATTTCGCTGTGTAAAAGCGCGGTATCGAAAAACGGTAGTGTTGAATCCGCTTGATTAATCAATAAACCGATTTCCGTACAACCTAAGATTACACCTTCTGCGCCAAGTGCGGTTAATTTTTCGATAGTTTTTAAATAAAAAGTTTTTGATTGCGGGAGTATTTTGCCTATGCAAAGTTCTTCAAAAATGATTCGATGGATTTCTTTTTGTGTTTCTTCGTCCGGCACAACGGGTGTAATGCCGCGTTCAATTAAACCGTCACGATAAAAATTATCGCTCATAGTAAACGCAGTACCTAATAATGCTACCTTATTTAATCCTTTGGCTTTAATGCTATCGGCTACCGCATCCAAAATATGTAAAAAAGGCACGGAAATATTATCAATAATCGGCCGGGCGACTTTGTGCATGGTGTTGGTGGCCAGCAGAATGCCGTCGGCTCCCGCCTGTTCCAGCAATTTTGCCTGTTCGGCAAGAATTTCCCCCGCTTTTTGCCAGTCTCCGGCTTTTTGACATTGTACGATTTCTTCAAAATCCACACTGGATATAAGTAATTTAGCGCTGGCATTGCCGCCTAATGCAAGATTCACCGCACGATTAATCTCCAAATAATAGGAGGCGGTACTCTCGGGGCTCATTCCGCCTAAAATGCCGATTGTTTTCATTTCAAAATCCTTAACTTTATCGTTGATAATATGGATTATTTCTATTCTCCCGGTGATGGATACCATATTACGGATGTAAGCATGGCATCTCTATCAATCAGGTTATTACAATAATTTTGCCGCATCCGCGTCTAAATACCATTCCGTGATGCCGTTTTTTGCCCGGATACGGGCTGCGGGGTAAGGCAGTTGTTCCGCTGGTGTGGTTTTGATTTGTTTTAAGATTTCCGCTTTTGCCGAACCCGTGACTAAATAGGTAATGCGTTTTGCTTGTTCGATTAATTTTGCGCTTTTGGAAATCCGGATTTGACCGCTTTCCGGATGTTTGGCAATCAGGGCTACATTTTCGTCAGCAAAATTGGTTTGATGGGGGAAAAGAGAGGCGGTGTGGCCGTCGCTACCCATGCCGAGAATTATCCAATCAAATTCCAGATTCGGTACGCAGGCGGTGAGTTCCGCCGAAAATCTTGCAAGCTCTTGATCCGGATTTTCTTCGCCACGAATACGATGGATATTTTCCACAGGAATCCGAATGTGATCGAACAATAATTTTTGTACTTCGCCGTAGTTGCTTTCCGGATCACTCGGTACAACCATGCGATCGTCCCCCCACCAAAAATGCAGATTTTCCCACCGCACTTTTGTATTAAACGGTGGTGTCGCTAAGGTTTTAAATAACAATTTCGGCGTGGAACCGCCGGAAAGGGAAATATGTACGGGACGGTCTAATTGACTGTATAACACAAACTCCTGGGCGATTTTTTCTACCGCGGCCTGTGCCGTCGGGAATGTAATGTAGTTCATATTTTTCTCGTAGAGGGCGTATGGTATAACGCCCGGATAGTAAATTATGGTGTTATGGGGCGTATGTATGCGATACGCCCTACAATTCTTAAACCTTTTTCTTCATTTGACCGGAAGGTTTGCGCCATACGCGACCGTGTTGGGCAATTAATTTGTCGGCTTCCACCGGCCCCCATGAACCGGCTTCATATTCATAAACCCGTCCGCCGTTCGCTTTATAGTCGAGAATAGGTTGCACGAATTTCCAGCAAGCATGCACGGCATCGGTACGTGCAAACAGGGTGGCATCACCTTTCATGGCGTCTAATAATAAACGTTCGTAAGCGGTGAGTAAGCTTGCGCCGTTTAAATCCGAATAGCGGAAGTCCATGGAGACCTCCTTCGCTTCAAAGCCGGCACCGGGTTTTTTCAAACCGAAGCGCATAGAAATACCTTCGTCAGGCTGAATGCGTAGAATTAATTTATTTTCAGGCGCTTCCTGGCTGAATACCGGATGCGGTGTTTTCTTGAAGTGAATAACCACTTCTGTAACCCTTGCCGCCAGCCGTTTACCCGTGCGTACATAAAAAGGCACGCCAGCCCAACGCCAGTTGTCTATTTTGCAACGTAATGCCATGTAGGTTTCGGTGTTTGAATCCGGCGGGACGCCTTTTTCTTCTAAATAACCTTTCACCCGCTCATCGTTTAGTTGTGTGGCGGCGTATTGACCTAAAACCAGATTATGTTGTAAATCATTCGGTTCTAACGGATGTAGGCAATAAAGCACTTTTGCCACTTCGTCACGCATGGAATCTGCATTAATAATTGCCGGCGGTTCCATTGCTACCATCGCCAGCACTTGTAATAAATGGTTTTGGAACATATCGCGCATGGCGCCGGAACCGTCGTAATAGCCGCCGCGTTGTTCAACGCCTAATTCTTCCGCACCGGTGATTTCAATGTAATCAATATAGTTACGGTTCCAAAGCGGCTCGAATAAACCGTTGGAGAAGCGAAGTACTAACAGGTTTTGTACGGTTTCTTTGCCTAAATAATGATCGATACGGTAAATTTGGTGTTCGTCAAAGAATCGGTGAATTTGCACGTCTAATTCTTTTGCCGTTTTCATATCATAGCCGAAAGGTTTTTCCACGATAATGCGTTTCCAGCCGAATTCTTCGGTATTTAATCCGTGTGCCGCCAGACATTCGGGGATTACGCCGTACAGGCTTGGCGGGGTGGAAAGGTAGTAAAGCGTATTACCACAGGTCTTGTATTTATCATGTAACTCGTCTAGGCGAGGGATGAGTTTCACGTAATCCGCCGCATCCGATGTGTTAACTGCTTGGTAATAAAGATGCGAGCAGAAATTATTTAATTCGTCGCCGTCGGCTTTTTCATGTTCAATTAAGGCGCTGCGCATTTTTTCACGAAATTCTTCATTGCTTAATTCTGTGCGGGCAACACCTAAAACTGAGAAGTTTTCACTTAAACGACCGATTTTATAGAGATTGTACAGAGCCGGAATGAGTTTTCGGTGGGTCAAGTCGCCTGAGGCGCCGAAAATCACGATACAGTTATTTTCTGCTTTCATTTTATTTCCTAAAAATTATTAACATTACGAGTTTGCTTAATATGCAATATTTTCAATGAATTTGCTAATAGCTATTACAAATCAAATCGAAAGATTTTTTTCCAATCCAATTGTGCATTAGCCATGACAAAATGGGGATTCACTAATGTTTCTCGCTGATTATAGGTGAGAGGCCGGTATTGTAAATTAAAAATTTTGCCGCCCACTTCATTCAGCAATACTTCTGCCGCTGCGGTATCCCATTCACCCGTATTGCCCAAACGAACGTAACAGTCCGCCACGCCTTCGGCAACAAGGCCGGATTTCAAACTGCTGGAGCCGTACAATAACAGATCCGCCTTATAAGGCGGTTGTACGGATTGGCGGATTTTTTCCGGATTAGACGAACCGATGGTAATTTTGATGTGCTGATGATTGTGTGGTTGAAGCGGCGGAAGTTTTCGGCAACAGCCGTTTTCAATCAGAAAAGCGCCTAGTCCCCGACGGGCATAATAGGTTTTTCCTATGATTGGGGCATGGATAATGCCGAGTTGCGGTTGATTATCCTGAACCAGGCAAATCATAATGGAAAATTGCCCGGTATGATTGATAAATTGTTGTGTACCGTCCACCGGATCAATTAACCAGTAAGACTGCCATTTTTGACGTTCGGCCAGCGGAATGTTGCAGTTTTCCTCCGAGAGCACGGGAATATCCGGCGTTAGTACGGTTAATTTTTCGATTAGAAATTGGCTCAAAAATAAATCGGCTTCCGTAACGGGTGTATTGTCCGTCTTTATTTCTACGTTCACGGATTTTGCATAGAATGTTTTTAGATGTTCGCCCGCTAATGAGGCGATTTTCAATACGTCATCGAGAAGTTGTTGAGTTATTTGCATAGCGAACCGTTTTATAGAGGAATAGGTTAGTAAGATTCTAACAAAAATTTGTGATCTTTACGAGGAAGTAGTTGAGATAATTAGTGGGGTAAAAGAAAGGAAAAGTGCGGTGGAAATTTTCCTTTTTTGACCGCACTTTTAGGGTTTAAATTAAGCTTTTTTCGCTTTCAGTACACGACGGGTGAAAATCGCGATACCGATGATAAATGCCACTAAACCTAAGATTTCAGCCATGGAATCCCAGTCGGCTAATTCTAAGGCTAACGGTGCGTCCGAGCCGCCTGAAGTGACGGATGCCGCAATGATAAACGCCATAATAACGCCGATTAAACTTTCGCCCACGATTAAACCCGCTGCGAATAATGTGCCGAAACGTTCCGCTTTTTTATTTAATTCGCTTATATCTTTTCCGCTGCGTTTTGCGTAATGGCGGAGATGACGTTGAATTAACCAGGAAAGCAGTGCGCCGATAATCAGCGGAACGTTCACCACCGGCGGTAAGTAGATACCGATCCCCACAGCAAGGGTTGGCAAGGCAAGACGCCCTTGGCTTAATTTTTTCAATAAAGTATCAATGATGATAAGCGATAAGCCGAAACCGATGCCGACAAAAATGTAAGTCCATTCAAGATTGTCGGAGAAAATTCCGTTGGAAATGGTCATCATCAAAGTTGCTTGCGGCGCGGATAACGCCTGGCTGACATCCATACCTTCGCGCGGCATGGCACCGGCAAAACCGTATGCGTGATACAGAATTTCAAGCACCGGCGTGATAACCAATGCGCCGACGATACAGCCGATAATTAAGGCAAATTGTTGGCGCCAAGGCGTGGCATGCACTAAATAACCGGTTTTTAAGTCTTGTAGGTTGTCGTTTGAAATGGTGGCGACACAGAATACAATTGCAGAGGTAAAAATGGTTAATGCCGTTAAGAAACGCTGGCCGTCTTTGCCGTCCATTAAGCCCAATGAATGACCGACAACAATTAGTACCAGTGAAATCAATACAATAGAAATAATACCGATACCTGAAATCGGGCTGGAGGACGAACCGACCAAACCTGCCATATAACCTGATGCGGCGGCGACCAAAAAGCCGATTAATACGGCAAGCAGGGTGCAAAGCACTACAAATAAGAAGGTGGTGGAAGTCGGTAGCCCTACTGGTTGTAAGAAGCTCACCAGCGCAATAATGATAAGAACGGTACTGCCGAGAATGGTATAAATCATTGCTTTCGGTGAGAGATCTTGCGAAGTGCGGTCTAAATTGATGTTATTTTTATCTTTTAACGCCCGGAAAGATTGGCTCATACCTTGAATCATCGGTTTCATCAACACTAATAATGTCCAAATTGCCGCGATACCGATAACGCCCACACCGATGAAACGAACTTTGCTTTTCCAAAGACTCATAGCAAAGTCGGCAATTCCCATATCTGTAGGCATTGGCGTTGTTGCGGTAAAATAAGGTACCGCCGCCCCCCAAGTGAATAAGGTACCGACGAGCATAGCAATACCGCCCATCATACCCACTAAGTAACCGGCTCCCAATAAGGCGAAGGAGAATCCCATCGGAATCTGGAAGATAGCGGCACCACCTTTAAACCAAAGGCTCGCACCATCGGTGATAATGCGTAACCCGTTCGTTAAAAAACTCACTACGGCAGCGATAATACCGCCTGCCATAATTTCTTTGACACCGCTTTCTTTTCCAGCCTCATCACCCGCTTTTAAGATTTCTGCCGCGGCAACACCTTCCGGATAAGGCAGATCACTTTTAACCACCATAACATTTCGTAGCGGCACGGTAAAAATCACCCCTAAAATACCGCCGGAAACACAGATTAACAAGGTTTGCCAGAAAGGAAAATCCTGCCAGTAACCCATCATTAACAAGGCCGGTAGTACGAAAATAACGGAAGATAACGTACCGGCTGACGAAGCCTGAGTTTGCACCATATTGTTTTCAAGAATGTTCGACCCCTTGAACATTTTAAGTACGGCCATAGAAATCACCGCAGCGGGAATAGAAGAGGCAAAAGTCATATCCCTACTTTTAGACCGAGATATACATTGGAGGCGGTAAAAATTACCGTAATAAGTGCGCCGAGAATCATTCCTCTGAGGGTGAGTTCGCGCAAAGCTTTCTGATTATTCATTGTAGATACCCTTTTTATTGTAGAAAAATCCCAGGTATCCTACACGAATTTGCATAAGATGGATCCAATATGAATCATAAAAAGCCATTAAATGCTTTCTTTCTAAACAAATCGCATAATATTTAGCTAAAAATTAACGAAAATGCACCGCACTTTAAGGCCTGTAAAGAGATACGCGTATTTATTTTAGTTTACGTAAATAATCCCGCAGCGTATAAAGCGCTACTAAATTTCTTGCTTCGGAGAAGCCGGGATCTTCAATCAGTTCGTTGATATTGGCTAAGGGAACGCGTACTAACTGAAGCGGTTCCGGCTCATCACCAGGCAGTTTTGATGGGTAGAAATCCTGCGCGATTAAAATGTGCATTGGGTTGTTCATAAAACTAGGCGAGGAATTTACCGTGCGCAATAGCATAAATTGCTTTGCACCCAAGCCGATTTCTTCCTGCATTTCGCGATTTGCGCTTTGTTCCGGCGTTTCGCCGGCTTCCATTAAACCTTTGGTAAAGCCTAATTCATACCGTTCGGTGCCTACCGCGTATTCCCGTACCATCAGTAAATCTTCACCGTCGATAGGCAACACCATAACGGCGCAACGGCTGCTGGGTTTGAAACGTTCATAAGTACGAAGCTCGCCGTTGGAAAATTTCAATTCCACCGCCTGAATTTCGAATATGCGGGATTTCGCTGCGACAGAAATGCCCAGGATTTCCGGTTTTTGCAATAGGTTCATCGTTATCTCTTTTTTATAAAACAGAGCATTAACATACCATAAAGTACAGATTTAGACAGCGTTATTTAAAGGTTTCAAGCTCTGTTTTGTCGGAACCGTAATAAAAAAACCGGCTTCTATTATTGAAACCGGCTTTCGTAGGTTTTTATTATGAAACGAAACGACTTATTTAATCGCTAGCCGTTACATCCAATATTTATCAATTTCACTGCGGATAGCTGCCGCCGTTTGTTGGCCTTTTTCACCCACTAAGGCGCGACCGGCAATAAAAACTTTTGCTTTTTTGATGTCCTTAAACAAATGGATTTCTTCCGGCACGATACCGCCTGTGATAGACAGTTCCAGCCCCAGCGATTCCAGTTGTTTCATTTTCTCGATATCTTCCGGCATCCAGCCTTTGCCTGCCAGTTCCGCATCGCGGGAGCGGTGATAAATTGCCTGGGTAACGCCTAATTCTACCCATTGTTTGGCATCTTCTAATGTCCAGTTACCATAAATTTCAATCTGGATTTCTTTTTTTACTTTTAATTCGGGATGGGCTGCGTTGAATTCGTCCGCCACTTTTTTACAGGCGGCTTTTGTTGCCGGGTGAGCCGCCGCCGAGACGGTTAACCAGTCCGCACCGGCCTCGAATGCCATTTTAGCTAAAATAGCGCCGCCGTCGGTGGTTTTTAAGTCGCAAACTAAAATATGGTTCGGATGCAATGCCCGTAATGTCGAAACCGCCTTCATCCCTTCCGCGCAGGCCAGAATTGTGCCGATTTCAATAATATCGACGGAATTTTCCGCTTTTTTTGCATCGGCTACCGCTTTTTCTAAGCTTAATGAGTCTAATGCGATTTGTAGTAAAGGTTTTGACATAAAAGTATCTCCTTGTGTATTTTCCGCAAAAGTGCGGTCATTTTTTTCGAAATTTTATTCGCTCAGCGCCGCATCAATTACGGCGAAGACTTCCGCTTCGGTGTTACAGTCTAAGAATTTTTGAATATTCACACCGGTTTCGCTGTCTTCATCTTCCAGTATTTGGGTAATTTCCATTAAACCTTCCATATGTTTGTCGGAATCGCTGCCCGCCAGAGCTACCATCATTCGGATGGGGTCATCTTCTCCCTCAAAATGAATCGGCGTATCGAAAGTTACTAATGAAAAGGCGGTTCTGATTACGCCGTCTTCCGGTCTGGCGTGAGGCATTGCCAGACCCGGGGCTAAAATAATATAAGGCCCCATTTCTTTGATACATTCGACGATTCTGTCGTAATAACGGGCTTCTACCGCGCCGGATTTAACCAATAAATCAATGGGGATTTTGATTGCTTCTTGCCAGTTTGCCGCCTTTTGGTGCAATTTAATGGAATTATTATCAATAAGAGATTGTTTGAGCATATTATTTCTCCACCATAATTAAGTTGAATATTGCTGTCTTCGGGTGAATTAGTTTTGATATTTTTTTATCAGCGCTAATAACTCGTCACCGAAGGAATTCGGATTTAACATATTTTGAACGCCCAATACGGAAATTTTGTCGTTTGCCGAGATTTCGTCGGCAAGGTGTTTTGAGCAGACAATAATGTCGGTGCTGTCCAGTTTACCCTTATGATCGGTAACGGCGCAGGAATCCATGATATTCGGGATGCCTCGTTTATCGAGATAACCTTTGATTTTCATTTTCATCATCATTGAAGAGCCTTGCCCGGAGCCGCATACCGCTAAAATTCGTACGGGTTTGACCGCACTTTGCGTTACGGTTTCGTTATCGGATTGTTCAACCGTTTCTGCTTCAGGTTCGTCAATATCATCTAAACCGTAACCGTCCATTTGTTCGAGCGTTTTACCTGCCGCCGCTGCCACCGCTTCATCGGCACGTAATTTTTTGGAGGCAAAATACATATAGACCATTGCAAGAGCAAGAATGATGAAGAAGAAGCCCGGAATACTCACGATACCCTGTAAAACCGGCGGGAAGAATAACGCCCAGTCTGCCATGCCCATCCAGCCGTTAAAGGTTGTACCCTGGCTTGCAAGTAATTGAATAACCCAGGCGGAACCGAGCACTTCAATAATCCCCATGACGAAGCAGATCTTCATTACCGCTTTCCAACCGCCGAATTGATTTGAGAACACGCCGATAGTCGCGTTAGAGAAGAACATCGGAATAAAGCCGGGGATAATTAAGACGGGGGCGCCGACCATAAGTAAGACGCCGACGGCAAAGAATTGACCGATTGCACCCCACATAAAACCGAATACCATTGCATTTGGCGAGAAGGCGTAAATTGCGGCACAGTCGATAGCCAATACCGAATTAGGAATAACGCGTTCCGAAATACCTTTGAACGCTTCGGATAATTCCGCGACGAACATACGTACGCCGGTTACGATAACTTGAATGGCAACGGCAAATTTTAAGCCGGTTTCGAGAATATACATAAACCAGTGGGTTTTGCCCGCCATGGTTTGCAGGTTATCAAGACCGAAAGAAAGCAGAATAATGCCGAAGAATACGGTCATAACAAGTGCGGTGGCGGAGATACTATCATGGAAAATATGCAGCCATTTAGGCAATTTCATGTTATCTACGCTGTCGTTGCGATCACCTAATTTAGGCGCTAATTTGGTAGCCACCCAAGAGGCGATTTGTTGTTGGTGACCGATAGAAAAACCCGCCCCGCCGGTGACGGCTTGGGTAGGCTTGTACATTATATTAGACGAAATACCCCAATATAATGCCATTAAAACGGCGGTGTAGATAACGGTTTCCCACATGGAAGCGCCGATAATCATATAAAATACGGCGACCAGACCCGCTTGCTGGAACATGATATGCCCGGTTAACATAATGGTGCGGATACCGGTAATTCGTCTGCATACAACCAGTAAAATATTTAACGCCAGTGCAAGCAATACGGCATAACCCACCCAGCCGTAATTTTCACCCATGGTTTCGATGGTGGACTGCATACTGGTATAAGGGTCGATAACCGCACCTGCTAAATGATGAAATTCCGATAATTTTTCAATAATCGGTTTAAAACTTGTCGTTAATACGCCGGAACCGACTTGAACCATCATAAAACCGACAATGGTTTTAATGGTCCCTTTAATGATTGTGGTGGTATCTTTTTTTAATAGGATATAACCGAAACAGGCGACTATCCCAAGTAAGAAAGGCGCTTTTGAGAGGACTTGGGCATTAAAGCCAAGAAATAGATTATATAAAGTCTCCATGTAAACCTCTTTATTTTTCAATATTCTTATGGGATGCTCTCTGCTAACTTTAGAATAAATAATTCAAAACTCAGTCTAAACATCTACCACTAGGGATAATAGCACCATAACGACAAGTAAAAAGATTAAATTTGATTATTTGTGAGCTTTATCACAATTTATTTTAATCAAAACTAACCACGCTTATCTTTTTTTGCTTATTTTTTATATGAATTTCCATCATAATATTCTAAATAATCAAATTTATATTTGAGATCTCCATCACAAAAAGTATAAAAATATGTTTATTTTTTATTTGTGATTATTTATGATTGTTTTAGATTTTTTATTGTGCCGATTTTTAAAGGATAAGGAGCAAAATATGAGCAAAGTAAGTGAAATTACCAGAGAAAGCTGGATTCTTTCGACATTTCCGGAGTGGGGAACATGGTTGAATGAAGAAATCGAACTGGAACAAGTGCCGGCAAACAATTTTGCCATGTGGTGGTTAGGTTGTGTCGGTTTATGGGTTAAAACCCCGCAAAGCGCGAATATCTGTATTGACTTATGGTGCGGCAGAGGTAAAGCGACCAAACAGGTTAAAGATATGGTGCGTGGCCATCAAATGGCGAATATGGCGGGTGTGCGTAAACTTCAGCCGAATCTGCGTAATTCTGTGGGTGTATTGGATCCTTTTGCGATTAATGAAGTGGATGCGATTGTTGCAACCCA